>NZ_JBBHKY010000001.1:0-522022 GCF_037482665.1 Corynebacterium sp. H127 | reverse complement strand
CCGAAAACTACGGCGTTTATGGTGTGCGGAAAATGTGGCACGCCCTTCGCCGAGAAGGAATCGACATTGGCCGTGAGCAAACCGCTCGCCTGATGCGCCTTGCTGGAGTCAGTGGCAAAGGTAAGGGCCGGTCGCCTGTGACAACTCGCAGGCCCAAGCGCCCGGATAATCGCCCTGACTTGGTGGGCCGCGAATTCAAGGCTTCCGCGCCGAATAAGTTGTGGGTGGCTGACATCACGTATGTACGCACCCGGAAGGGTTTCGTGTACACCGCGTTTGTCACCGATGTGTACTCCCGCAGGATTATCGGTTGGGCACTGTCAGACTCGATGCGCACCGAGGCGTTACCGCTGCAGGCTCTCAATCAAGCCATTGTGTGTGCCAAGGAAACAACAGGCCTAGTTCACCACTCAGACCATGGTTCACAGTATGTGAGCATTGTCTACAATGAGCGCCTTGCTGAGCATGGAATAACCGCGTCTACTGGGACTGTAGGCGACTCTTATGACAATGCTCTTGCCGAAAACGTCAACGGTTCATACAAAAACGAGCTGATTCATACGCGGACGTGGGCCGACGTGGCTGATGTTGAGATCGCGACGTTGGACTGGGTTTCGTGGTGGAACGAGTCACGACTTCACCAAAGCCTGGACTACCGTACGCCGGCTGAGGTCGAGCACGAATTTTGGATGAGTAGCCCAGAACAAGAAATAATAGAAATCAAGGCAAACGCCTAGGAACAAAACCCGGGGCACTTCACTCCAAGACTTCCTCGACGGCCTAACCCCGGGCACAGCCAACAACGCACACAGTGTCCTTAGGGGCATGTTCAAACGGGCTGCACGCCTAAGAGTCACACACGTCAACTACGCCGCCGATCTAGACAAACCACGAGCGGAACCCAAAGAGGTTCGAGCACTCACCGGAAAACAGGGCGTGGGATTCGTTAACCACATCAAAAAGTCAGGTGACGAAACACTCCGGGACGTTTGCATTATCAGCATCTCCACCGGGTTACGGGCGGGTGAGGTTTTGGGGCTGCGCTGGGAGGATATAGACCTTGAATCGACCCCGCCGACGATTCGCAACACTGGAACTTTGACGTATTCAAAAGAGGGTGGGCACCAGCGAGCTAGTAAGGGAAAGACGGCGAACGCCACCCGCGTTGTCGAAGTCCCCACCTTGGCGGAGAAAATTCTACGGCTGCGAAGTGGCAAGTACGCGGAGCATTTAGAGATGGTTTTCCCGTCCCACGCGGGAACCTATATTTGGGAGAACAATTTCAATAGGAAACTTCGTGAAGCGCGTAAGGGTAGCGAATGGGATTGGGTGACAGTTCACACCATGCGAAAGACGTTGGCGACGATCATTGCGGACGCTGAAAAGCGCGGTGCCCAATTGTCCGCGACGGCACTGGGGCATGGAAATGATCGGCTCACTTCCCGGACGTACATCGCACACGGGCATGAGGTGACACCGACTCGTGAATTTGTTGACCAGTTCCTTAAAGGGCTTAGTGTCTAAAAAGTGTCTAAAAAATATACGAAACGAGACGTGTCAAGCGTCCAAAAAATACGTATTGAAACGCTGTCACCTGCACCAATGTGCAATCTAATACGGGACGTACTTAAACACTCATGTACTTAAGTCCTGCCAAGTGTCGGTTCGAGTCCGACTGGGGGCACAATGACCAGCACAAATGTGTTGGTCATTTTTGCGTTTTGGGGGCTCAGCGCCTGAAAGAATGTCAAAGATCATCAACGTTGTTGCAGCGCCAATGACATTTTTGAGTTGGAAAATCCTAAGAAGCCTGTCTTAGACGATGAAAACGATCATTGCCGCTTCTGGCTATTTCGACTTGATTCACCTCGGACCGAACTTTTGCCAAGTAGATTGCAGGGAGCAGGGAAGTTTGGTGGAAGCGAGTTCAATAGTCACTCAGGCTAGAACCACATCGGTGCACATACTTTTAGTATTTGGGGAACTTTTTGGGCCCGCGCCGCGTTGAACACTTGAAAAGCTACTTATTGGTAGCGAAGTATTTCTACAAAGGTGTTTTGAAAGGACTGGGCACATGCGAAGCAGCAATCCGGTTTTTAGTTCCCTGACCAAGACCAAGAACGCAGCTGGCCGTGGTTACGCTGGGGCCGGCTACGAGCAAGCAGGTTACCCAACCTATGGCCAGCCTATGGGGGGATACGGTGCGCCAGCGCAGACTGAGCGGGCCATGACAGTAGACGATGTGATCGCGAAGACTGGCATCACCCTTGGCATTATCATCGCCTTTGCGGTGCTCAATTTCGCGATCGGCATGACAGTCAGCATGGGCTTTTCGGTCCTTTTGACGATGGTTGGCGCCATCGGCGGACTGATTGCTGTTCTCGTTGGCACATTAGGTAAGAAGTACGGCTCCGCAGCAGTAACGGTGATTTACGCCGTATTCGAAGGCCTGTTTGTCGGTGGTTTCTCACTGATGATCGGCGGTACCAATGGTGCGCTGATCGGCCAAGCAGTTATAGCAACCATCGGTGTTTTCGTTGGAATGCTGTGGGTCTATAAGGCTGGAGTCATCCGGGTCACGCCTAAATTCACGCGCTTCTTGACTGCTGCGCTGGTTGGTGTGTTGTTCCTATCTTTGGGCAATTTGGTTTCGGCCTTGTTGTTTGACTTCAATCCACTACGCGGTGGTGGCATGATGGCCATCGGCTTCTCGCTGCTGTGTATTGTTCTCGCTTCATTGAGCTTCTTGCAGGACTTCGATGTTGCGGATCAACTCGTCCGTTCGGGAGCTCCTGCGAAGATGGCGTGGGGCGTTGCCCTCGGCCTTGCCGTTACCCTGGTGTGGCTATACACCGAGATCCTTCGCCTGCTGAGCATCTTGCGTAACTGATACAGAGTTTGATCTCAAGCTACCGGCGCCACACAGCCTCCTATGAAAGTAGAGGCGGGGCGCCGGTAGCTTTTCCTTTAGAACGGCTGATCCTGACTATGGCCAGACGGCTTCGTCGTTGATAATGATGCTCGTGAACTTGTCTGCGAAGGGGGCTCCTAGCGAGATCGTCACCGTGGCAGGTTCCGCATCCGGTGTGACAAGAGTACCTGTCCCTTCCGCATGCTGAGCACCCCACATACTCCAGGACACATCTTCTACGTGGCGTCGTCCCGAAACGCAATCCAGTGAGAAAGCGGTGGGACGCTCGATCGGCGGGCCGAAACAGTCAATGAAGCCCGCGGAGTTAGCGACCTCCACTACAGGGGAGGGGACAGCGAGGCTTCCGGGATCGCTGGAGGTACTGCACGCAGAAAGTGCCATTGCGGTAAAACACACCGCAATGGCACCAGGAATAGCTAGACGCATGGACTACTTTTTAGCTGCAAGCTTTTCTGCGCGTAGGCGAGCAGCCTTCTCAGAATTGTAAGGCTCGGCCGATACAACAGTGACGGAGATAGTGGTGCCATTTGGTGCCTGGTACTCGCGGGTCTCGCCTTCCTTGGCGCCCAGAATGGTAGCGCCGAGAGGGGACTGCTCGGAGTAGGTCTCAAGGTCAGGGTTCTCAGATGCGGCAGCGCGGGTACCGATCAGGAAGGTTTCCTTATCCTCCTTGGAGCCGTTGTAGTAGACGTGGACAACAGAGCCGACGTTGGCTACGCCTTCTACGATGCCCTGACGCTCAGTGGTGGAGTTAGCGAGGATCTCAGAAATCTGCTTGATGCGGGCTTCTTCCTGATCCTGCATCTCGCGAGCCGCATCGTAACCAGCATTTTCCTTGAGGTCGCCCTCTTCGCGGCGTTCGTTGATTTCGGCCGCAACCACCGGACGGTGGGCGATGAGAGCGTTGAGCTCCTCTTCCAACTTCGCCTTGGTTTCCGGAGTGATGTACTGCTTGTTGTTTTCAGCCATGGTCTCTAGCCCTTTCAAAAGGATTTGTTGTGCTTGTTTGATGCCATCGCCCAAAAGGCAGGAGTGCTACTAACATGCGCTCCGGGGAGAACAAGCTTGTTATTAGTGCCCGAATTTTAACACAGCGTCGTTATTCAGCGAGGTGGGCGGGTAGCTTTTCAGAGCAGCCGTATACTTTCGCCGCCACCGGGACGTCCCGTGACGGAATCTCAACGGGGTAGCGGGCAGCACTGTCACCTCCAGGGGGGATGACTATCTCTCGACGACCGACTTCCGCTTTGTCGTAATTCATTGCGGTGATGATGCAATAGGTTGGGATGTCTGTGTTTTTGCGAGTCACGTCCACGTTGACCTTGAGAACATTGTCGTCGGTACGCTCGTAGCCAGCAGTGGTGGCAGAGACCGTCACCGCGGACACTTTCTGGTAGTACTGGAAGACCACGACTCCGAGGGCGATGACGAATAGCACCGCGCCAATTGCGATGATCGGACCCACCACGCCGCGTCGCTGAGTATCGCCGTAGTTTGCGGAGGGGCGGGAGGTTGGGTGAGACATGAAAACCTCGAAACTTTCCCTATGAGGATGGTTATCGTCCAAGGATATACGATTATAGAAACAACGTGGCAACGCTTGTAGATGTAGGAAAGCGCGTAAAGGACGGGAATGCACGTGAGTGGACTGAGACTATTAGCAATCCATGCCCATCCTGATGATGAGGCGAGCAAGGGCGCAGCAACTATGGCTCGGTATGTTGCTGAGGGCAATGAAGTCATGGTGCTGACGTGCACCGGTGGTGAGCGTGGGAGCATCCTAAACCCTGCCATGGACAAGCCGGGAGTAATGGAAAACCTTCCGGAAATTCGGCGCACTGAGATGGCTGCCGCTATGGCTGCGCTCGGCACCCAACACCGCTGGCTCGGCTACGAGGATTCCGGCCTGCCTGAGGGGGATCCGTTGCCGCCGCTTCCCGCAGGTAGCTTCGCGCTCGCAGACTCGGATGAGGTCACGCAGCAGCTGGTCAGTGTAATCCGCGAATTCCGGCCCCACGTAATCATCACCTACGACGAAAACGGTGGTTATCCGCACCCGGATCACCTCAAGGTACACGAGGTGTCCATGCTGGCATGGGATGCGGCTGGCGACGCCAACTATCATCCGGAGCTCGGCGAAGCTTGGGAGCCACTAAAGATTTACTACACGCATGGATTCATCCGGCAAAGGATGCAGATGTTCCATGATGTGCTCGTGGAAGAAGGCAAACCTAGTCCCTATGCGCCATTCTTGGAACGTTGGCAGGCCCATCGGGGGGATATCATGCTGCGCGTGACCACGCAGGTGCGTTGTGATGACTACTTTGAGCAACGCGATCAAGCCTTGCTGGCGCACGCGACGCAGATAGATCCCGCTGGAACCTTTTTTGGTACTCCAGTGGACGTGCAGCGTAAGCTGTGGCCGACGGAAGAATTCGAGCTGGCAGCAACGCGAGTAAAGACTTCCCTTCCAGAAGACGACCTGTTCGCAGGTATTAATTAAGGAGTTTCGACGTGGATCTTCTCATCCTCGCGCAGCAGCAATCCACCCCGCTCGGCCCAGAGTTTGGCAAAGCCTCGCCGATCGGACTATTCATCCTGGTGGCGTTGTTGGTTGTCGTGATCTATTTGGGCTGGGCTTTTGCCCGTCGTCAGCGTCGTTTGGTGCGTCGTCAGGCGTTCGCGGAGGCACGTGGGCTCGATGTGTTCGATGAAAAGCTTATCGACGAAGCTATGGCCGCCGAGGGGCTCCTCGGAAACGATAAGAAGCGACTTATCTAGGGGAAACTGGGACTTTATTCTCAACCCCTGATACACTTGCTTTCATGTTCATGTGGCGATTTTATTTTGACAAGGCTTGCGGAGGTTTCCCGCACGACCTTTAAGTCGTGATCGTCGCTGAACAACAAACCACCGCAAGCCTAAGCAGTCCTCGCTCTTCACAAAGAAGCAGCAGAGAGGCTGCTTTTTTGTTTCCCTAAAACTGCGAAAGGCCACCACGCATCATGAGCGCACCAGTATCTTTGAGCAATTCGGCGTCGACAAGCAATAGGCGAGTCGTAGCTTTCCATGACCTGCCGACGCCGGCGGAGCTGATCACGCAACTACCTTTAGCCTCGGAGTTAGCTGCAAAGGTCGAGCATGATCGCCAAGAGATCGCAAACATCATCTCGGGCGAAGACGACCGGCTCGTAGTTGTTGTCGGGCCATGTTCTGTGCACGACCCGAAAGCAGCAGTGGATTACGCGCGCCAGCTGGCACCGCTCGCAATGCAGCTTAACGACGACCTGAAGATCGTCATGCGCGTGTACTTCGAAAAGCCCCGCACCACTGTCGGCTGGAAGGGCTTGATCAATGACCCGCACCTCGATGGCTCCTACGACATTGCAGCAGGCCTCAAGATGGCGCGCACCGTGCTGTTGGAGGTACTGGAAACTGGGCTACCCGTTGGGTGTGAATTCCTTGAGCCGAACAGTCCGCAGTACTACGCAGATGCGGTCGCATGGGGCGCCATTGGTGCTCGCACGACGGAGTCTCAAGTGCATCGTCAGCTCGCCTCGGGGCTGTCGATGCCCATTGGATTCAAGAATGGCACCGATGGCAGTGTCCAAATTGCAGTCGATGCAGTCGAGGCTGCTGCTCACCCGCACTTCTTCTTCGGGACCTCCGATGAGGGGCAACCTGCAGTAGTGGAGACGGCCGGGAATGACAATTGTCACGTAATTTTACGTGGCGGTAGCGGGGGACCTAACTACGGTGCTGGCCATGTCACTAAAGCGCTCCAGCGCAACGGTGGGGCTCGGCTCATGATCGATGCTTCACATGCAAATTCGAACAAGGATGATGTGCGACAGCTGGAGGTGATTCGAGAGATCTCCAACCTTATCGCCAGCTCAGATGAGACAGTTGCCAACGCGGTTTCTGGAATCATGATCGAATCCTTCTTGGTGTCTGGGGCACAGAAACTAGATCCTGAGAAGTTGCGTCGTAACGGAGGGGAAGGGCTGGTATACGGGCAGTCAGTCACCGACAAATGCATCAATATTGCAGACACTATTGAATTATTGGAGGAATTGGCGGGCGCTGTTCGTACCCGACGCGAGTCACAAAAGCTAAACTAGTGGCGTGAAGATCTTGCCGAGCTTGCTGTACCCGATGTACGAGAACCACCTCCGTCGGGAGCTGCGTGGTCGCAAACAGCCCCACCATGTTGCGATCATGTGCGACGGGAACCGCCGTTGGGCGCGGGAAGCCGGCTTTACGGATGTCAGCCATGGTCACCGTGTTGGCGCGAAAAAGATCGGCGAGCTGGTCGGCTGGTGCCAAGACACCGAAGTGAAGCTCGTTACAGTTTATTTGCTTTCTACTGAGAATCTTGGCCGTGAAAGCGCTGAATTGCAGTTGCTCTTTGACATCATTATCGATGTCGTCAAAGAGCTCGCAGCACCGGGACTAAATTGCAGAGTGCGGCTCGTCGGGCATTTGGATCTGTTGCCGGAGGACGTCGCGCAGCGCCTGCGCCGCGGAGCCGAAGGCACCGAGGAGAACAGCGGCATCGAAGTAAACGTGGCGGTGGGCTATGGTGGCCGCCAGGAAATCGCGGACGCCGTTCAAGCGTTCGTGCGGGAAGAGGCTGCCGCTGGGGTGACCGCTACGGAACTGGTTGACCGAATCAGCGTGGAAGCTATTTCCGAGCACCTCTATACTTCGGGCCAACCAGATCCGGACCTGGTCATTCGCACATCCGGGGAACAGCGACTTTCGGGCTTTTTGCTTTGGCAAGCGGCCTACTCAGAAATTTGGTTCACTGATACTTACTGGCCGGCGTTTCGCCGCATTGATTTTTTACGCGCACTCCGTGACTATTCGTCGCGAAGCAGGCGCTTCGGAAAATAGAAGGGTTGTATCTTTCATGGCCTTGGTTGTTGCCTATAACACTCACTATGGTTCCACCAAGCAATACGCGGAGGAATTCGCGCGTCGGCATCAAACAATTGCCGTCCCCCTAGATCAGGCAACAGTCGCGGATCATACAGTGGTGTTTTCACCAAACTATGCCGGTCAATGTGCTGGCGCGAAGTGGCTGCTCAACCAGGATCTTTCTGGGATGCAGGCCGCTCTGGCTGTGGTCGGAATGACCTTGTCAGAGGAGGTTCGCGCCAAGGATCCGATGGCAGGTGCGTTGGGGGATCGTGCTGACAGTATCGCCCGCTTCTATTTGCCGGGGCGACTTTCATATTCCGGTTTGAACAGGGTGCACAAAGCGACGATGTGGACAATGAACAAAATGCTCGCCGCAAAAAAGAACCGGAGTGAAAACGAGGAAGCGATGCTTCGGGGCTACAACACTGACGAGGATCGGGTTGATTTCCACGAACTAGACGCGCTGGATGCGTGGCTGAACGGCTAGATTTTTCGCATCCGGACTCGCTCCACTTCATGGTTCGCATCTTTGAAGAGCTGCAGTGAAGCTCGCACGCGGGTTGGCAAGATGTTCTCCACTAGGTTGGGCAAGTTGACGGATTGCCAGATTTCGCGCGCTTCGGCGCGCGCCAAGTCGTCGTTAAGCGTGGCGTAGTGAGAAAAGTGCGCCCCAGGCTTGCTGAACGCGGTTTTGCGCAGCTCGAGGAAGCGCTCGATGTACCACTTTTCTATGTGCTCCGTGCGAGCGTGCACGTAAACACTGAAGTCGAACAAGTCGGAAACCATCAGGGTTGGCCCGGTTTGTAGGACGTTCAGCCCCTCCACAATGAGGATGTCAGGCTTGTCGACGACAACGAACTCATCCGGGACCCTGTCATAAAGGGTATGAGAATAGACAGGCGCTTTAACCTCGCGCTTGCCGGATTTCACGTCAGTGACGAATCTCATCAATGCCCGTTGGTCGTAGCTTTCTGGGTAGCCTTTCCGGTTCATTATGCGTCGCTTGTTGAGCTCTGCTGCCGGGTGGAGGAAACCGTCCGTGGTAACGAGGTCGACTCGCGGGCTGGACTCCCAGCGTTGTAGCAAAACCTGGAGCAAGCGGGCGGAGGTGGATTTTCCCACTGCCACGGAACCCGCGATGCCAATGATGAACGGCACGTTCTCTGCTGGGGCGTGGAGAAACGTCTCGGTTGCAGTCATCAGACCTTTTCGCGCCTTTACCTGCAAGTAAATTAAGCGGGAAAGCGGGAGGTAGACTTCTTCGACCTCTTTGAGATCCACGCTTTCACCGATGCCCCGGAGCTTAATGACTTCCTCGGAGCTCAGCACCTGGGGCATATTGTTACGCAAACTGCGCCACTCGGTGCGATCAAACTCGAGAAAAGGGCTGTTGTCATGCGACGCCTGCGACTTAGCCATAGCGTCCATTGTGCACCGCAGGCCTACTCCGGTGAAAACAGACACGCTCAAACTGGGGTGAGACGGCGATTGAAACACAAATGTGAGCCGAGCATTTCTACACTTCAGTTGTCAGCTACTACACTAGCGGGTAACCGAAATTACCAACGCGTGAAAGGTTGCCTGGCGCCACTATGACCTCTGACAATATGATGTATCAGCCGATCAACGAGCTCGACCCTGAGGTCGCGGAACAGATCTCTGCTGAACTGGGCCGCCAGCGCGGCACCTTGGAAATGATCGCCTCTGAAAACTTCGTGCCACGTGCAGTGCTGCAAGCTCAAGGCTCGGTGCTGACCAACAAGTACGCCGAAGGCTACCCAGGTCGCCGCTACTACGGCGGCTGTGAGCATGTCGACGTCATCGAAGATCTCGCTCGTGACCGCGCCAAGGCAGTGTTCGGTGCCGAGTTTGCGAATGTCCAACCACACTCCGGGGCCCAGGCAAACGCCGCCGTTCTTATGGCGCTGGCTAACCCTGGTGACAAGATCATGGGCCTGTCCTTGGCTCATGGTGGACACCTGACTCACGGCATGAAGCTGAA
This sequence comes from Corynebacterium sp. H127, assembly GCF_037482665.1. NCBI lineage: Bacteria > Bacillati > Actinomycetota > Actinomycetes > Mycobacteriales > Corynebacteriaceae > Corynebacterium > Corynebacterium sp. H127. Next base: position 512,165 of record NZ_JBBHKY010000001.1, on the reverse strand, counting down.
CTTCTCGGGCAAGCTCTATGAAGTTGCTGCTTACGGCGTTGAAGATGACACCATGCGCATTGACATGGACCGTGTCCGTGAAATGGCGATCGCCGAGAAGCCACAGGTCATCATCGCTGGGTGGTCTGCTTACCCTCGTCACCTCGACTTTGCGGCTTTCCGTTCTATCGCGGATGAGGTTGGCGCCAAGCTCTGGGTTGATATGGCTCACTTCGCTGGTCTCGTTGCTACGGGTCTGCACCCATCTCCAGTTCCGCACTCCGATGTCGTTTCCACGACGGTTCACAAGACCCTAGGTGGTCCACGTTCCGGCATGATTCTGGCAAAGGAAGAATACGCAAAGAAGATTAACTCTGCTGTCTTCCCAGGTCAGCAGGGTGGCCCATTGATGCATGCTATCGCTGCAAAGGCAATCTCCATGAAGATTGCCGGCTCCGAGATGTTCAAGGATCGTCAGCAGCGCACCCTAGAAGGCGCCGCAATCATCGCGGAGCGCCTCATGGGTGAAGATTGCAAGGCTGCTGGCGTTGATGTCCTCACTGGTGGCACCGATGTGCACTTGGTCCTCGTTGACCTGCGCAACTCTGCAATGGATGGCCAGCAAGCCGAGGATTTGCTGCACGAGGTGGGTATCACCGTGAACCGCAATGCGGTTCCTAATGATCCACGTCCGCCAATGGTGACCTCCGGTTTGCGCATTGGTACTCCAGCTCTTGCCACCCGCGGTTTGGATGCCGCTGGGTTTGCAGAGGTAGCGGATATTATCGGAACTGCGCTTGCTGCTGGTGAGGCTGCAGACGTTGCAGCCCTGCGTGCCCGCGTAGCTAAGCTCACCGAAGAATTCCCACTGTACGAAGGTTTGGAAGACTGGAAGCTGGCTTAGCCCTTCCTGCCTTGTTTGGCCCGGCCGTGATGGCCGGGCTTTCTGGCTTTCTAGGTGCGGTTAAGGCGCGTGTTAATGCTGCGAGTTCAGCGGAATCCATTACTTTCCTTCTAGGAAAGTGTTTACATTTTCCGCTATGGAAACTAAGTTAGGAAATTAAGGATCGAAGCGGCGAGAGGAGTGTCTGGCAGGTGACTAGCAATAAGGGTGAAAGGCAGAGTGGATTGCTTGATATTCAAGAGCAGTTGGCTGCCGTAGAGACGACTGAGGCGAAGGCAAAATTCAGCCCGAAGCCGTGGGCGGTGGCCATTCTCGCCGCGTTGACTTCTTTAACGATGTTCGGCCTCGTTGTAGAAAATCTGTGGCTGATGCTTGGTGGTATGGCTGCATGCTTTGGCAGCTACTGGTTATTAAGAAACGCGCTGCGGCCCCGTGGTGTGCGCCAAGCGATGCGTAGCCTGGAAACCGGTGCGTGGTGGCAGGACAGGCCGAAGTATCAGGTTTGGGCATATATGCTGATCGTCTTGTCCCCGTCAGTACTGATGTTCGCACGGAACATTTCTATCCCGCTGGGCATTCTTTTGTGGCTGCTGTGTGCCATCCTGAGCTATCCTGCACTGAAGGCGACGCTGCAATGGGAAGTCCCTGATGCCTGAGCTAGACCCGATCATTCAACCTCTAGCGCGCACCAAGATCATGGCGACTTTGCACGCAGTGGGAGCAGTACCCAAACACAATGAGATGAAGTTCGCACGTCTGCGTGAGCTCTTGGATGTCAGCGATGCCACGTTGAGTAAGAATCTGGGCGAGTTGGAAAAAGCTGGCTACATTTCCAGATTCCGTGAATATGGCAGCACCCGCGCCAAGGACACCGTGTGGGTGTCGCTCACTGAAGCGGGTGCTCGCAGCTACCAAGAACATGTCGCTGCGTTGAAGAAACTTCTGGCCGAGGGCTGTTAGTCTTCTGACTCGCCTGCGGCGCGCATTTCAGCCAGGGTGGTGCGGGCCTTGCTGAGCCACTCAGGCTGCTGAGCCAAGAGCTCTTTGATCTCCGCCGTGGTGAGTGGCTTGTCCATGTCATTCTTCTTGAGCGCAGTAATAGTGATGCCAAGCTTGCGGGCAACCTCAGGGCGTGGGTGTGGGCCATTGCGGCGCAGCTCTGTCAGCCATTCTGGTGGGTTAGTTTGCAGCGCGATGAACTCCTCGTGCGTAAGCGCGTTGTGCTGGAATTCTTCCGGGGTAGCCGGCAGGAAAATTCCGAGCTTCTTTGCCGCTGTGGCGGGCTTCATCGCAGTGGCGGAGGGTTCGCGGTTCATGTCATTCACACTGATCACGGTAGCATCTAGTTCATGAACTACGCACAGCCGCTGTCCATTGCCTTTGTCAAAGGAACGGCGCCCGGCAAATGGTTCGAGCGTTTTAATGAGCGCACTGACTACCCGGACCTAATCACCTTAGAGTCTGATGATGCGATGCAAGCGCTTCTCGACGGCCGCGCCACCGCAGCTCTCATTCGTCTCCCGGAGGATCGGCTGTCGGCAGAATTCCATAAGGTGGATCTCTACCAGGAGCAGCCCGGAATCACTGTACCGAAGGACAGCGAACTGACGCTGCTGGAAAAGATTTCCCGGCGCGACATTGCAGAAGAGATCGTAAATTACGAACCGGTGGATGTAGTAAGCATCCAAGCCGTGCGCGAGGCGGTTCAGGTGGTGGCCGCCAACGTAGGCGTGGTCATCGCCCCGCGCCCGTTGTTGCGCAGCATTAATTCCAAGCAAACGGAGCATCGCGAGTTTAGTGATGGCAAGCCGACTCAGATCGCATTGGTCTGGCGCAAGAGTGACGATGGCGACATGATCCAGGACTTCGTAGGGATCACTAAAGGGCGGAAAGCAAGCTCATCCCGGCAGGCTGCTGCGGTGAAAGAACCTGCGAAGAAGCCTGCGAAGAAGCCTGCGAAGAAGCCGAAGAAGGCTGCGGGAAAAACCCTGAAGAAGCAGCCTCTCGGGAAACGAAAGGTACGGAAAGGGCGTCGATAAGCGTGTGGGGCAGGAGAGGTGAACGTTTACCGAGGATTCATCTCACAACCATGTAAGTTAAACCTTCACTCGTTAGCCTGAGGGGGACCGGTCAGTGGGGAAGCTGACTGGCCACCACCTTCCGGTAGCTGGTACCGGCAACACCGGCAGAGGGTGCCATGATACGCACGTCACGCCCGCTGGGTGCCCAGTGGGAGGTGAAGGGAGCCCATGAGTTATGCGGGATATCGTTGCAGCACCGACCATTGACCGAGCCCTCGACGGACATCAGCCCACCCCAACACGGACGTACGTTATTGATACGTCCGTGTTGCTTTCTGATCCCTGGGCGTTGCGGAAATTCGCAGAGCATCATGTTGTGCTGCCACTGGTGGTCATCAGCGAGTTGGAAGGTAAGCGTTTCCATCCCGAGTTGGGCTGGTTTGCTCGCGAGGCGCTGCGCAACTTGGAGGATCTCCGTCAGACATATGGTCGCTTGGACAAGCCAGTGCCAGTCAATACCGATGGCGGCACAGTCCAAATCGAGCTGAATCATTCGGACATGACTATTCTGCCAGTAGCATTCCAGGACTCTGTCAGCGATCACCGTATCCTTGCCTGCGCATTGAACTTCCGCAAGGAAGGACAGGATACAGTCCTGGTCACTAAGGATATTCCGCTGCGAGTGAAGGCAGGTTCCGTCGGTCTGCCTGCAGACGAATACCATGCCCAAGACGTGGTTCTCACGGGCTATACCGGTATGGATTTTGTGGACATTGATTCCACGACCATCGACGAGCTATATCGCACCGGCTACGCCGACCTGTCCGGAGAAGTCACCCGTCGTGGTGTCGCAGTCGAAGACCTGCCTGTGCACTGCGGACTCACCTTGGCGTCACCTTCCCAGTCCGCACTGGCAAGAGTGCGTGACGACGGCGAAGTCTCTCTCATCCGCGGGGACCTGCAGGCCTTCGGAGTGCATGGTCGCTCGGCTGAACAGCGCGTGGCACTGGATCTGTTGCTTGATTCAGAGGTCGGTATCGTGTCCATCGGTGGTCGCGCAGGTACCGGAAAATCAGCGCTGGCATTGTGTGCTGGCCTGGAAGCGGTCCTGGAGCGCGGTGAACACAAGCGAATCGTGGTATTCCGACCGTTGTATGCCGTTGGAGGTCAGGATCTTGGATACTTGCCCGGCTCTGAATCGGAGAAAATGAACCCCTGGGCGCAGGCCGTCTTCGATACTCTCGAGGGCCTGGTCAGCGACAACGTGATGGAGGAAATCCTGGCGCGTGATCTGATCGAGGTGCTGCCGCTCACGCACATTCGTGGCCGTTCGCTGCATGATTCCTTCGTCATCGTCGATGAAGCGCAGTCCCTCGAACGCAATGTGTTGCTCACGGTTCTGTCACGTCTGGGAAAGAACTCCCGCGTCATATTGACCCACGATGTCGCGCAGCGTGACAACCTGAGAGTGGGGCGCCACGACGGGGTGCAGGCAGTCATCGAGAAACTGAAGGGCAACGAACTCTTCGCGCATGTCACCCTCCAGCGTTCTGAGCGTTCCAAGATTGCGGAGCTGGTGACCAACCTGCTGGAGACCAACTAAATCCATCGAATTCCCATATCTACATGCGGGGAATTCTGCATGAGGATATGGGAATTTGGTATAGGTTAGTCGCTCGTCGTAGTGCGGAGCGTTTCGTGCTTGATAAAGAGCAACAGCACGAAGCTCAACACGATCAGTGGCATCACGTAGACGAAGACCGGGGTCAGGGCATCGTTGTATGCGCCCATGAAGGCATCGCGAAGTGGGCCGGGGAGCTGGTGAATCAGCGCTGGCGTGATGGAGTTGGAATCTAGCTGCGCCGCTGCCGCTGCCTCAGGCGGTAATGTGGCCACAGCTGGCGGAATCCGACTTGCCATGAGCTCCTCCAAGTTGCCCACAAAAACGCCACCCACCAGGGCAGAGCCCAGCGATGCGCCGATCTGGCGGAAGTAATTATTGACGGCAGTGGCTGACCCCACCACATTCAACGGCAGCGTGTTCTGAACGATCAAAATGAGCACCTGCATCGCCAGGCCCAATCCGGTTCCAAGGAGGAAGAGATAGAGGCCGATTTCCCAGAGCGTTGTTTCCAGAGAGAGACCGTGGAACAACACTAGCGAGACCAAGGTGATCACCATACCGGCCAGGGGATACATCTTGTAGCTGCCAGTAGCGGAGATGCGAGCACCGGACCAGATAGAAAAGCCCATCATGCCTACCATCATGGGGATCATCATGTAGCCTGCCTCGGTAGCATTGATATTGTGCACCATCTGCAGGTACGTCGGCAGGTAACCGAGCACACCGAACATGGTCACTCCGAGAACCATGCCGACGGCCGTCGTCAAAGCAAAGTTGCGATTAGCAAAGAAGTTCAGCGGGATAAGCGGATCCTTTGCACGCAATTCGACAACGACGAGCAATAGTCCGCCTACGACGGTGATAGCGATAAGTCCAAGAATGACCGGATCGCTCCACTCGTAGCGCGAGCCACCCCACGTGGTAAACAGTACGAGCGCGGTCGTGGCGATGATTGCGAGAACAGTGCCGAGGTAGTCCCACTTGAAAGGCACCTTCTTGGCCGGGATGCGCAGCATCCACATGGTAATGCCGATCGCGATTACGCCAAGTGGCAGGTTCATCCAAAATGCCCAACGCCAACCTGGCCCCTCGGTGAACCAGCCTCCGAGCAGCGGTCCGAGGACTGCGGAAAGTCCGAACACACCGCCCATGACACCCATGTAGCGGCCACGCTCGCGCGCGGGAATGACGTCGGCAATGATGGCCTGCGAGAGGATCATGAGGCCGCCACCACCAATGCCTTGAACCGCGCGACCGATGATGAGCAGCAGCATAGAATGAGCGAGACCGCCCAGTACAGAGCCCAATAAGAAGATGGAAAGCGCTGCGATCATGAGGCCTTTGCGCCCGATAAGATCGCCGAGCTTGCCGTAGATCGGCAGCATGATGGTTTCTGCCAACAAATAGGCGGTGATGACCCACATCATGTGGTCAACTCCGCCGAGCTCGCCGACAATCGTGGGCAAAGCGGTGGAGAAAATCATTTGGTCGAGGGAGGCGAGCAGCATCGATACCATGAGGGCCGTCATTACCCAGCGAGCAGTCTTTTGTTGCTCTGGTGTCATCGTGGATGGCACCTTTTCGCGCTTTGTTTTCACGAGATAGTTTCTTTCAGCTTTTCTTCTCTTACTGCGACTAAGACCGCGGCGGAGAACACTGCCAATGGCAGCAGGACAAGGAAGATTGGGGTGAGAGCATCGTTATAGGCGGTTTGGATGGCCAATTGCAGTGGTTCCGGGAACCCGGTGACAAGAGCTGGAGTCAGCTTCTGATTACCCGCGCCCCCTGCAAACTGCTCGGCGAATGGTGCTGCAGCTGCTCCCATCGATTGCAAAGCAGCAGGCACCTTTTCGTGCAGACCGTCCGACAGCCTACCCACAAATAGCCCGCCTACGAGAGCGGCTCCGAGAGAGCCACCGATCTGGCGGAAGAAGTTATTAGCGCCCGTTGCTGTGCCCACGAGCGTAATTGGGAACGAGTTTTGCACGATGAGCACGATGATCTGCATCGCAGATCCAAGCCCAACGCCAAAGATGAAGAAGTCAAAGCCGACCTGAATCAAGGAGTCGGTGACGGTGAGCTGCGAGAGTAGGAACATTCCAACGGCAACAATCAGCAAACCAACGATGGGGAAGTATTTGTATTTGCCGGTCCGAGTAACCAAGTTTCCGGTGAGGATAGAGGTACCCATGAGCCCTACCATCATTGGAGTCATCATGAGCCCGGCTGCGGTGGGGGTCAGCGAGTGCACCATTTGTAGATAAGTCGGCAGGTAACCTAGGGCACCAAACATGAAGATGCCGATGCACAGTCCAGCGATTGTGGTGAGGACGAAGTTGCGGTTCTTGAATAAGACCATCGGCACAATCGGCTGGGGCACACGCAATTCCACGATGATGAAAACCGCACCGAACAAGAGGGTGCCAGCGATGAGACCGAGAATCGTTGGCGAATCCCAGTCGTATTCGTGTCCTCCCCACGTGACGAAGAGGATCAGGCAGGTCGTTGCCAAAGCCATGAAAATGGTCCCGAGGAAGTCGAATCGCCCGACGCGTTTGCGATGGGGAAGCTTGAGAAAGAGCATTGCGCCCACCAAGGCTGCTAGTCCGAGCGGAATGTTGAGCCATAGCCCCCAGCGCCATCCGGGGCCGTCCGTGAACCAGCCGCCGAGTACGGGGCCGAGCACGGAGGAGACACCAAACACGGAACCCATCAGTCCCATGTACTTGCCGCGCTCGCGTGCGCTGACGACTTCTGCGGTGATGGACTGCGAAAGGATCATGAGTCCACCACCGGCGATGCCTTGCACAGCGCGAGCTGCGATGAGCAGGCTCATGGATGTTGCCAGGCCACCAGCCAAGGAGCCGAGCATAAATAGGATGACTACAAACAAGAAGAGGCCTTTGCGCCCCATCTGGTCGCCGAGTTTGCCGAAGATTGGCAGTGCGATGGTTTGTCCCAGGAGGAATGCCGTGATGACCCACGACATATGGTTAACTCCACCAAGTTCGCCGACGATGGTAGGCAGCGCGGTAGAAAAGATCATTTGCCCAAGTGAGCTCATTAGCATCGCGATCATCAGCGCGCCAATGATCAAGCCCACTTTGTGTTCTGCTGTGGCTTGCTCGTTCACTGCGGCCTCCTTTCTGAGGTGAGAGTGCGGATGTCGGCGAGTGCTTGGTCGCACATCGCCTTGAGTTCTGTCAATTGCGAAGAAGGGGAGTCCATCCAATGCTTGGCGCCCAGTTGAATCGCCGCGGTGATGACTGCGACGTGCGATCGAGCTTCGTATGCAAGCGTTTGGCTGGGAAGAATGCGGTCTGCATCGTATTTTTCTAGGTACAACGCCGTAGTTCGTGCGAGCGCTTCTTGACGGCTAACAAAGGAGCTAAGTTGCGTGAAAGATAGCTGGGGGTTGTCGCGGCGGATCGCTTTTCGACGCCGCAGTAAAACTCCCGCGTTGTCGCTGTCCAGCGCTGTGCCGAGCAACAGGTCAAAGCCCAGATTCAGTATCGCGGAGGTGAGGTCCGGATGTCGTTGTGCCAGAAAAGCAGTGATGTCGCGCTCTGCTAGTTCGCGCGGCGGGGAGCCGAGTACAGCTGCTTCCTTGGACTCCATGTAGTTGAAGAAGGTTCGCCGGGATATCTGCGCAGCTGCGCAGATATCTTCGACGGTGACACACTCGAAGCCGTTTTCAGCCACGAGTCGCGTGGCGTGATCTTCAATCGCCGAGCGAGTGGCCCGGCGCTTTTGCTCACGTAAGTTTGGTGTCATGGCTACAAACTTACGCCCTGCATGCACTGGGTGCAATATTGCATTCAGTGAAATGTGTGATTATGTGGGTTTGGTTGTGATTTACCTAACCTTTAGGGGATGGAAGCGCACGTGATCGCCTGGGCTGAGCTGTGCGGAATAGTCAGAAGAACGCATGGTAAGGACACCGATGACTGGGTAACCGCCGGTAACCGGATAATCGGGTCCGAACGCAATGGGGAAGCCCTCTGGCGGAACCTGGATTGCTCCGCGCGTCATCCCCTCACTTGCTAACTCGCCCGTTTGCTGCCGTTGGAGTGGGCTATCGCCCCCGAACCTGATCCCGATCCGGTTTGAATTGGCTGCTACCTCGTAAGTTTGACTGAAGAACGACTGAATCGATTCCGCAGTGAACCAATCGGCGCGGGGGCCGAGGACAACAGTGAGGTCGTGGACGCGTGTCGGAGGCCATAGCGATGGAAGATCGCGAAGTAGGGGCCACCAAGCTGGATCCGCGATCGCATCGCCGATCGGCAAATCTTCGCCTTTGCTAATGGGTGCCGGGCCAAGGTGAGACATCACGTCGTGCGAGGCGGATCCGAGCACTTGTTTAGCTTGAAAACCGCCTCGGACTGCAAGGTAGCCGCGCATGCCAACATCTGCGGGCAGAATACTAAGTCGCTCACCCGCGCCGAGATCGATGATGGAATTGGAGTAGTGCGCCCGTTGCGCCCCAGCCTCGTTAGTGACGAGCATGCGGCTTTTCATACCAGTCATAATCACCTGGACATCCCGGAGCGCCAATAGCTCGGTTCCGCCGAAAAGTACCTCCAAGACGGTTGCGTCAGGCTGATTCCCCATCGCGTGGTTGGCGCGGGCAGCACTCATTCGGTCAAAAGCCCCAGAGGTAGCCACCCCAAGACTACCGACCCCGGAGCGGCCGCGATCTTGGAAGAGCAACTGTGGCCCGGTTTCGAGAACACGCAACATCCTTAAGGCACCTCAACAAACGTGACACGGTCACCAGGCCGGATGAGCGCCGGGCGATCCTGATTGGATGGATCCCACAGGGTGAGCGGCGTGGAGCCGATGAGCTGCCAACCCCCTGGGGAAGCCTGTGGATATATGCCGGAAAAGCTGCCTGCTAGCCCGACGGAGCCAGCCGGAATCGCGGGACGGGGCGTTTCCAGCCGGGGTGCATTGGGCAAGGGGTGATCTGCGATCAGGTAGCAGAAACCGGGTGCGAAGCCGCCAAAGGCAGCCGTCCAAATGGTGTCGCAGTGGCGTCGGACTAGCGCTGTTGTGCTCATGCCGAATCGCTCGGCTAGTGAGGCTAGGTCTGGGCCATCATAGCGCACGGGGACCTCGATACTCGTGCTGGTACTGGCGAGGGAAGTTTCACAAGAAAGGTCGCATTGGATCAGCCTCGACGCGACGTCTTTGGGGGAGTTGAGGGCGATATTGAGCTCAAGCAATAGGGTCTGTGCGGCTGGAATGACATCCACGATTCCGGGGAGGTCCCAAGACTTTACAATCGACTGCAGGCGAAGGACGGTATGCAGGATATCGAGGCCCGCTCGCTCCGCATCTGCGCTATCGACGTCGACAAGCAGTGCGCTCTCACCGCAGGGATTAACGCGCATGCCCGACCTCGATGTCTGCAGCCTTGAGCTCTTGGCGAATGCGACGAACCAGCTCGAGCGCAGCCGGATTATCACCATGCACGCAGAGAGAATCCGCAGGGACCGAGATTGCTTCTCCCGTAATCGCAGTGATCTCCTCGCCTTGGGCGAGACGAAGGGCCTGTGCGATTGCCAACTCCGGCGACAGGATCGCGCCGGGCTCACTACGCGAAACCAGTGTGCCATCAGCGGTATACGCCCGGTCAATGAAGCCTTCCGCAATCGTTCCTAAGGAGTGCTCTCTGGCCCAATCCAGGACACGGGAGCCAGCAAGGCCCATGAGGGAAAGCTGCGGATCAGCTGCTGCGATGCCGCTGATGACTGCTCGCGCCTGCACTTCATCGTGGGCGATGCAGTTGTAGAGGGCGCCATGAGGTTTGACGTATGCTACCTCGGCGCCAAACTGCCGTGCGATCGCTTGTAGCGCCCCGATTTGATACGTCGTCTCTGCCTGCAACAGTGCCGGATCGTAGTCAATATTGCGCCGGCCAAACCCTGCCAGATCACGGTATCCAACATGGGCGCCGATGCGGACGCCATTATCGACGGCGCTCTTCACCGTCCGCGTCATTACTAGCGGATCGCCCGCATGGAAACCAGTTGCAATGTTGGCGCTGGACACTAGCTCGAGTACCGCAACATCATTGCCGATAGAGTAAGCGCCGAAGCTTTCGCCGAGGTCACTATTGAGATCAATCACAACAAGCTCCTTAATTACAATGCTACTTGAGCAGGGCGAAGACGCCACCGAAAGATACCCAGGCTAACCACCAGGCAACAGCGACTCCGAGGACGCCGAGCACGATGAGCCACGTTGGGTATGCATAACCTTGGAGCAAATCTCGTTGGCGGAAGACCGCGACGAACATGATCATGGTGAAACCAATGGGCAATACGAGGCCATTGAAGGCCCCGGCGAACACCAGCAAGGTGGCTGGTGCAGTGCCCAGCACTAAGAACAGACCGGTACTGATCAAAATGAAGATAATAGTCAGCAGGTTTTGCAGGCGTTTGCTTTCCGGCTTGTTAGGAACCAGGAAGGTCGCCGAAGTGTAAGAAGCGCCGATGATCGAAGAAAGCGCAGCCGCCCACAGCACCATACCGAAAATCCTGATGCCGACCTCGCCCGCTGCTGCTTCAAATGCTGCTCCGGCAGGATTCTTTGCACCGACAATGTCAATTCCAGCCGAGACAACGCCGAGTACAGCTAAGAAAAGGAGGACTCGCATGACGCCGGTTAGCAAGATTCCCGTGACAGATGAACGAGAAACCTCGGCCACCCCTTCCGGGCCGGAAACGCCCGAATCGAGCATTCGATGAGCTCCAGCATAGGTGATATAGCCGCCCACAGTACCCCCAACTAGGGTGGTGATGGTGACGAAGTCAACCTTTTCTGGAAGCACCGAATTCTTCAGTGCTAGCCCCACTGGGGGATGAGACACGATGGCTACGTAGAGCGTCAATACGAGCATCAAAATGCCAAGCAGAGCCAAGAACCTATCCAAGGCACCGCCGAGGCGCTGGAATAGGAAGATGGCAATTGCCAGCGCTGCGGTGACTGTGCCGCCGATCTTGACGTTCACCCCGAGCAAAGCATCAGTGCCCAAACCTGCTCCAGCGATATTGCCGATATTGAACACAATGCCGCCGGTAGCAATGAGAAAAGCTAGCACCCAGCCAAGGCCAGGGATTACTCGATTGCCCAGGTCTTGGGCTCTTAACCCGCTAATGCCGATGACCCGCCATACGTTCATTTGGACGGCAATATCAATGACGATGGAGACGAGAATGGCAAAGGCGAAAGCCGCGCCAAGCTGGCCGGTGAACTTTGCGGTTTGGGTCAAAAAGCCGGGGCCGATGGCACTGGTAGCCATTAGGAAGATAGCGCCGACAATTGCACTGCGTTTTGCTGCGCCAGACGCTGCAGCGCTCAGGGTGGGGGAGGACATCGGAGCTCACTTCCAATCATCACATTCGTTGTTCAACAATTCTTGCCCCAATACTAGTCAATAGTGGCATGGGACACAATCAAATAATGAGGTGAGCTTTTCTGCGGAAAAGGGTGACACTGCCAACAAAACCGTTAACATTAAATTATGACCGCGACCCCAATCCAATTAGCCCGGCAGATCACAGAGAAGATCCTCTCGGGTCAATTTGCGCCGGGTGGAAAGATCCTGGAGATCCCTTTGGCCGCAGAACTAGGCGTTTCCCGTAACACACTGCGGGAAGCATTCCGCCTTCTTGCACGAGACGGTCTCATCGAACAAATCCCGCACCGCGGCGTCTTCGTGCGGTCACTGGACGCGCGGGATATCGTCGAACTATTCGCCTACCGGCGATTCATCGAACTAGGGGCCTTGCAATACTTCGGTCTTGACGTTGCGCGCACCGAGACAGCGCTTCGTGGGATGAACCAGGCAGTCACTGAAGCAGAACGAGCTGCCAACCACAGCAAGTGGTCCGAAGTCGGAACGCAAAACAACAGCTTTCATCATCATCTGGTTTCACTAGCCGGGATCCCGCGACTGAATGAAAACCTCACCCTAGTGATGGCCCACGCCCGGCTGGCCTTTCTCGCAGTAGCCAGTGTCGAAGAAATGCACCGGCCATTCGTCGAGCGAAACCGAGAGATTTTGACAGCACTGATCAAAGGCGACGTGGATAAAGCCACAACTGTGTTAACCCGCTACCTCAAAGAATCCGAAGCGAAAATTCTCGCAGAAATGACCTTCGGGGTCTCAGCCGATAAGCGCTAAAGAAAAATAAAACCGGCCCAACACAGAAAGTGCGGGCCGGTGATGCGTGCTGGTTAGAAGGTGTCGCGATCAGTGTTAGCCATTGCGAGGACGTCCAGGCGCTTGTCCATTTCTTCCTCGGTGAGCTTCTCGCCGTCGACAAGGCCGAGGTCGATGACGGTCTGGCGGATGGTCTTGCCTTCCTTCAGCGCGGTCTTCGCGACCTTTGCAGCAGCTTCGTAGCCGATTGCAGAGTTCAGTGGGGTCACGATCGAAGGAGAAGACTCGGCCAAGGTGCGCATACGCTCGATATTTGGCTCGATGCCGTCAACAAGACGCTCGGCGAAGACACGAGAAGTGTTAGCCAGCAGACGTGCGGACTCGAGGACGTTACGAGCCATCATCGGGATGAACACGTTGAGCTCGAAAGCCCCCTGAGAACCACCGAAAACGACTGCAGCATCATTACCGACGACCTGAGCGGCGACCTGGGTCGCAGTCTCACAGAGCACTGGATTGACCTTGCCTGGCATGATCGAAGAACCAGGCTGCAGATCTGGGAGGTGGATCTCGCCCAGTCCGGTCAGCGGGCCGGATCCCATCCAGCGAATATCGTTGGCGATCTTATTCAGGGAAACTGCGATGGTACGCATTGCGCCCGAGAACTCAACAAGGGCGTCGCGGTTAGCCTGCGCCTCGAAGTGGTTCTTGGCTTCCCGTAGTTCTGCCACCCCGGTCAGCTTCTTAAGTTCTGCGGTAACAAGTTCACCGAAATCGGCGGTGGTGTTGAGCCCGGTGCCGACTGCGGTGCCACCAATAGGCAGCTCACCCAGGCGTGGCAGCGTAGCCTCCACGCGCTCGATACCAGCTTCGATCTGGCGAGCGTAGCCTGCAAACTCCTGGCCCAGGGTTACTGGGACAGCGTCCATCAGGTGGGTGCGGCCGGACTTAACTACGGACTTCCACTCGGTAGCCTTCTTGGCTAGGGATGCGTGCAGCACCTTCAAACCAGGGATGAGATCGTTGACGGCTGCTTCGGTGGCTGCGACGTGCGTCGCGGTAGGGAAGGTGTCATTGGAGGACTGGCCCATGTTGACATGGTCATTAGGGTGGATATCCACACCGTTGGCCTTCGCGATGGACGCGATCACTTCGTTTGCGTTCATGTTGGAGGAAGTGCCAGAGCCGGTCTGGAAGACGTCGATAGGGAACTCTGCGTCATGCTTGCCCTCGGCGATTTCCTTGCCTGCAGCGATGATCGCATCGGCGAACTCAGGTGCCAGCAGCCCCTTGTCCTTGTTGACCTGGGCACATGCTGCCTTGAGCAGGCCCATGGCGCGGATTTGCTGGGCTTCCAAGCCGCGGCCGGAGATCGGGAAGTTCTCAACGGCTCGCTGGGTTTGAGCACGCCACAGAGCGTTGACAGGTACCTTGACCTCGCCCATTGTGTCGTGTTCGATACGGAATTCCTGCTCAGTCATATTTTCACCTTTTGTCGATGGGTAAAACAATCTGGTTGGCCATTGGCAGCGCCACAGCCACTTCTTCCAGTATGGCTTAAAACTGTCATCCAGTGTGGCGGACTGCCATCTTTTATGCTGTGCATCTCAACAGCGTTCAGCCGTCGCCCGTAGCGTGTGGATTCGGGGCGACATACAACACCACGAAGCCCGTCTACAGCGAGTGCTGGTAGACGGGCTTGGGGGACGCGAGGGTTTAAGGAGTGTAATCCACGACGGAGTATTCCTGCAGCTTCTGCAGCTGGTGGACGGACTCAATGTATCGGATGGTGCCGGACTTTGAACGCATGACCAAGGAACGGGTGGTTGCTCCGTTGGCTCGGTAGGAAACGCCACGCAGCATATCGCCATTGGTGACACCGGTTGCTACGAAGTAGCAGTTATCGGAGGAGACTAAATCATTAGTCAAGAGCACACGACTCAGATCATGGCCAGCATCAATCGCCTTCTGACGCTCAGCGTCATCCTTCGGCGCGAGCATACCTTGGATCTCGCCACCCATGCACTTCATTGCACAAGCAGTGATGATGCCCTCTGGGGTGCCACCGGTGCCCATCATGATGTCCACGGAGTTCGAGTTCTGGGCGGCTGCAACAGCACCGGCAACGTCACCATCAGAAATCAGGCGGACCTTGGCGCCGGCTTCACGGATTTCTTTGATGAGGTCCAGGTGGCGCGGGCGATCAAGCACCACGACAGTCACATCGGAGGAAGCGATGCCCTTAGCTTTAGCAACCACTTGGATGTTGTGGGCAGCAGGTGCCTGAATATCAATTTTGCCCGCAGCTTCGGGGCCAACAGCCAGCTTCTTCATGTAGAAAACAGCAGACGGGTCATACATAGAACCACGCTCTGCGGCCGCAAGGACGGAAATCGCATTTGGGCGACCTTCTGCCATGAGGGTGGTGCCGTCGACTGGGTCGACCGCGATGTCAATTTCTGCGCCTTCGCCGGTGCCAACGCTCTCGCCGTTGTACAGCATCGGAGCCTCGTCCTTTTCGCCCTCACCAATGACGACGACACCGTTCATGGTCACGGAATTGATGAGCTTACGCATGGCGTCGACAGCTGCGCCGTCACCCTCGTTCTTCATGCCGCGACCAACCCAGCGTCCTGAAGCCAATGCGGCAGCCTCAGTTACGCGGACAAGCTCCATTGCTAGGTTACGATCTGGGATTTCAGGGGTGTTCATACTTGCGAGCCTCCACGTGGCTAAGGAATGATGATGTACTGCCTTTTGCTAAGCACCAGTGGAACAAAGATGTCATAACAAATGGCTATGTCTCTATTGTTCCAAACAATCCTCGGTTTGTGTCCGGATTGCACCACCGGATTAGGGGAGTTGGCAGTTATGCCTATCGACGGACACAGCTAACCACCCCTTTGGCTGATCTGCCATACTGTCTTGGTGGCTGACTCGAAACCTCGTCTTTTTCAAAACACCAGCGACATTGTGTTGTCGTTGCTTGTAGTGGTGGGCCTTATGGTTCCCACCGTCGCTTTCACGGGCATGTGTAGCTTTGATCGTGGCGCTCCAGAAAACGGGCCGGTGCAAAAGGTCGATGCAGCGCAAGTCCTAGGCATGGAAGCACGTGCGATGAACTTTCCTGTTCGGCTGCCGGAAACTCCAGATGGTTGGGTGAGCAACTCAGCCCGCCGTACTACGGTGAATCGTTCGCCAGCTCCGGTGGTTGGCTGGGTAACAACGCAGGGGGCATACCTACAGCTGCTGCAAACTGATCAGCCGTTGGATAAAGCCGTCAAGGATATTGACGAGCACGGGCGTACCCAGCAAGAATTCAAGGACATTGATGGTCAGCGATTTGAGGTCTATACCTCAGCCGAACGCAACGTACGGGATGCTTGGGCTGCCGACTTGGGAGATGTTCGTCTTATCCTCTCCGGAACGGCTAGTGAGGCCGAGTTCGCGGAGCTAGCTCGCGCCAGCCTGCGGGCCCAGCCGTTGAAGCACTAGTCGTCTTTACGGTTGATTACAGCTTCCACCCGCTGCGCAGCACCCGCAAGGTGCTCTTCGCAGCGTTTGGCAAGGGCCTCGCCGCGTTCCCAGTACTTCAAGGACTCCTCGAGCCCCATTTGGCCGAGCTCGAGGATCTTGACAGTTTCCACAAGTTCCTCTCGTGCAGCTTCATAGCTGAGCGTTTCGACAGCTGGAAACGCGTTTTCGCCGGCGGTACCGGAGCCGATGACATCTGTGTTCATGGTGATAAACCTTTCCTAAACGGCTGGATTCGTGCTCATTGCGGCTGCGGTGATGGAGCCATCACCCACGCGGATTCTTAGTTGACTACCCGGTGGAGACTGCTCGATAGTCGTCACTACTTCGGGGGCTGATCCATCGCGCGGCACGACCTGTACTACCGCATATCCGCGGGCCAGAGTCGCCGCTGGGCCGAGGGTAGCTACTCGTGCCCGCAACGAGGCCGTTTCGGCCTCGGCGGTACGCAGCAGTGTTGCGATATCACGCCGAATCAGAGTACGTGCCCGTTCCACGTCATCTCGTCGCTGAGTGATCTGAGTGTAGGGATTTGCGAGCACTGGCCGGCTGCGCATTTGTTGCAGGCCGCGCAACTCCCGCTCGACCCAGCCACGCAAGGCAGCTTGGGAACGGGATCGGAGCTCGACTATGAGTTGCCGTTCGGCGGCAACATCGGGCACTACGCGTTTCGCAGCATCTGTCGGCGTCGCTGCTCTAAGATCGGCCACGTTATCCAGCACCGGATTGTCAGGCTCGTGGCCGATCGCGGAAACTACTGGCGTCTGAGCGGACGCAACAGCCCTTTGTAGCGCTTCCTCCGAAAAAGGCAACAGGTCCTCCACAGAGCCACCACCGCGAGCGATGATGATGACATCCACGTCGGGGTTTTTATCGAGCTTCTCCAACGCCGCAATAATCTCGGTCACTGCGCTTGCGCCTTGAACTGCAGTATTGATGACTTCAAATTGCACCGCAGGCCAACGAGATTGAGAAACTGCAAGGACATCTCGTTCTGCCGCGGATCCACGGCCGGTGATGAGGCCAACCTTGTTCGGCAAGAAGGGCAGGGGCTGCTTCCGATCGGCGTTGAAAAGCCCCTCCTGTGCGAGCTGGGAACGCAGCCGCTCGATGCGGGCCAACAACTCTCCGACGCCCACCGTGCGGATATCCGTCACCCAGAGTGAGAAGGAACCACGCCCTGCATAGAATGCTGGCTTTCCGTAGACGACCACACGGTCGCCGTCTTTGAGCGGGGTGGGGAAGTTTTGGATCAGCGAAGTAGGGCAAGTTACCTGCACACTCGCCTCGGCTTCTGGGTCCCGCAGCGTCAGGTAGGAGAGCTTCCAGGTTGGTTTTACGTTGACCTGGGTGAGCTGTCCTTCTACCCAAATGTGGCCCAGTCGCTCGATCCACGCCTTTACCTTGGCGTTGACTTCGCGCACCGGCCACGGACTATCGGCGGTGGATGCCTCGCTCATTCTCCTCCTTCACTTAGAAGTTGCTCAACATTTAAGACATGGCTAACCGCGATTCTAGGCGTTTATAGGGTGCTCTGGGTACGCTAGGCACCATGACGGAAACGAAAGCTAAGAAAGTATTGCTCGCAGCCCCCCGTGGCTACTGTGCTGGAGTGGACCGCGCAGTGGAAACAGTTGAGCGTGCGCTGGACAAATACGGTGCACCGGTTTACGTGCGCAAGGAAATTGTGCATAACCGCTACGTTGTGGATACTTTGGCCGACCGAGGTGCGATTTTCGTCGAAGAGACCACCGAAGTTCCAGAGGGAGCGCATTTGGTTTTCTCCGCGCACGGCGTAAGCCCGGCGGTGCATGCTGAAGCGCGTCAACTGAGCCTCAATACTCTCGACGCTACCTGCCCGCTGGTCACGAAGGTTCATAATGAGGTCAAACGCTTTGCTCGAGACGGCTTCCAGATCCTCCTCATCGGTCACGAAGGCCACGAAGAAGTAGAAGGAACCGCTGGCGAAGCACCAGCCGTCGTGCATCTTGTCGACGGCGTAGAAGGTGTTGAGAAGCTATCATTCGGTCCCGATGAGAAGCTGGTGTGGCTGTCTCAGACGACACTGTCGGTAGACGAGACAATGGAGATCGTCACGCTGCTCAAGGCCAAATTCCCCAACCTCATCGATCCTCCAAGCGACGACATTTGCTACGCCACCCAGAACCGACAAGTAGCCGTGAAGGCGATCTCGCCTAAGTGCGATCTCGTCATCGTGGTGGGCTCGCAGAACTCTTCGAATTCCAAGCGTCTGGTAGAGGTCGCGTTGCAAAATGGTGCATCGGCATCCTACTTAGTTGACTTCGCGTCACAGGTGCAAGAAGAGTGGCTGGAAGGCGTGAAAACGATCGGGATTACTTCGGGCGCCTCTGTGCCGGAAATTTTGGTGCGAGACGTACTAGAGAAGCTCGAAGGATACGGCTATCACGACGTAGAAGAGGTTGTCACTGCAGCTGAGAAGATCGTGTTTTCGTTGCCACGGGACCTGCGCCCAGCGAACCGAGCGCAGCGTTAGCTGTAGAGGTCGTCGCTGAGCGACGGCCTGCCGGTCGGCTTCTCGTTTCGGCGAGGAGCCGATTTTTGTTGCGGCCGCTGAGCGCGGTCGATCCGAGGAAGCTGGCTACGTTCCGGGTTAGCGCTGCCGGATTTAGAGCGCGCTGCTGATGCGCGGTAGGAACGCTCTCGTTGGGCGTCCCGGGCCTCGCGTGCAAAGCGTTGCCGCTCGGCACGGGTATCTACGTCCTTGATTAACTGCGAAAATGGCACACGTTGAGTGCCTGAATCCTCGCTCCGGCGCGGCCGGCGATTCATTTCGCGCACCCTTGTGACGGTCTGTCGATTGCGTTGTTCGCGACGCGCTGCCGATTTGCGCTGTCGCTCAAGCCGCGCAACATCCTGCTTGTACTTAAGTTTCGCGCGATTGATTCGCCACCATGCGACGGCAATGCACGCGAGACTGATTCCCGCTAGTGCTGGGAAAAACATGGCTAAGGGATACACAGCCGACAGGATCATGGTCTTTGACCACGGGTCCGAGTCGCCGGAGATATTGCCCTTGGCTACTATCCAAGCTGTGATTGGGGTGAATATCCCGAAAAGTAGTGGCTGAACTGCCACAATATTGAAGACATTATCTAGTCGGACGAACACTGCGGTTGCAATCGCTGCCAGTCCAAAACAGAGGATGAACGGCCAGGCGAGCTCGCCCGCACTGATGCTAAGCAGAAGGCCAGTCAAACAAGCTGCAACGCAAATGGACAGCGCGGTCCAAATGGGTAGCCCAGAGACCCTCGCCGGGGCTTGATGGCGATTCGCTGGAGCGGCGGTTGCGGTTGGTTGGGGCACGATCAGACATGTTACCGATTTTGACCCTTATGTAGGTAACACCCCGCCTGAGAGACGGTACCTAATTCCGGGTTTCCCGAGTCCGAGAATCCACAGTTGGCAACGGCTCAGGCTCTGCAGTCTGGTGCGGCAGCACCTCCATCTCGTGGAGTTTACGGGCCGTGACAAATACCCTGCTTTCCAGAGAAGCGATAGCTGAGTTATAAGAAACTACCGCCTTGTCCAGCGAATTTCCCACCCGAGAAATGTGATCGCCCAACGTGCCTAGGCGCTGGAACAACTCGCTTCCTAACTGTTGAATTTCGGCGGCTTTGTCGCTGAGCGAACTGTGTTGCCAGCCGAGCCCGACAGTGCGAAGTAATGCCACCAGCGTCGTTGGGGTGGCAATCACCACATTCTTGGAAAACGCATATTCCAACAACTCATTGTCCACGTTCAACGCTGCATCAAGGAAAGGATCCGCCGGAACAAATAGGACAACAAACTCTGGGGTCGGTTGAAAGCTACGCACATAGTCTTTCGCGGAAAGCTGATTTACATGTGTGCGGAGGTGGTGTGCGTGCCGGCGCAGGTGCGCTTGATGCTCCTCTGGATCTGTTGTCTCCAGGGCATCCAGGTAGGCGACGAAGGGAGCTTTGGCGTCGACGATGATGTTGCGGCCGTCGCTGAGCCGCACGACCATGTCGGGACGTACGTTGCCGTCGGACACTTGTGTGTCAAAGTCGCAGTGGCGCACCATTCCGGAGAGCTCGACCACGCGTTCCAGCTGCATTTCGCCCCACCTGCCTCGAACCTGCGGGACGCGCAGTGCGGTGACTAGTTTCTCGGTTCGATCAGAGAGCATCATGGACGTTCGACTCATGGCTTGGACTTGAGACGCCAGGTGCGAATATGTCTCTGCCCGCTCCACCTCGAATTGGTGCACCTGTCCGCTCAACTCGGTTACGGCCTTTTCTAGCGGAGTGAGGGTTTGGCTGACCTGATTGCGCACCAGCTCACCCGATTGGAGCGCGTGCTGCGCGTTTTCTTGGCTCAATGTCGCACTGAGTAGCTCTCGAAGGCGATCAGCCTGGGAATCTGTGGTGCGGTTGCCTCGGCTAGACCAACCCAGCAGGAATCCTAGTGCTAGGCCGAGGACGAGGAAAAGAAACAATGCCACGGTGGAGTTCATGGCTCCACTGTGGCACACGCTCCGGACACCAAGACTATTTTCGCCTTATTTTGGGGAACGTTTGTGCTAGTTTCTTGGTTGTTTTCCCTGCTCGATTCAGCATGCTGCCGACCAGATCCTTGGCATCATCTTCCTCGGCTGCTATCGTGGCTGCCGCCGCAGGTTGGCGTTGTGGCAGCAGTTTTTGCAGCCCGCCGTCGCGGAATAATTTGCCAAACTCCGCGACCCATTTGATTTGCATCTCGGAGTCTTGGGTGGCGAACTGAATCTCTTCCGTGGTCTTTTCGCCGACTTTAAGCGCAATGATGTCGTTGAGGTAGCGGAAGAATACTGCGATCATCGCTGCGACTGGAACTGCCAAGAAGGCCCCGATGATGCCGAATAGGCTGCCGCCCAGGGTTACTGAGAGCAGAACGATAACCGGGTGCAGATTCATGGCCTTGGATTGAAGCATCGGGGAGAGGATGTTGCCCTCGAGCTGCTGTACTGCGACGACCAAAATTAGTACCAGTAGAGCCTTGGTCACCCCGAGGGAGACTAGCGCGATGAGCACCGCCAGTGCGCCGGCGACGAACGCTCCCACAATCGGGATAAATCCGGCGAAAAAGGTCAGGGTTGCTAGTGCGAGCGCCATAGGAACGCCGATCAGAACCAGGCCGGTGCCGATACAAATGGCGTCGACAAGCGAAACGACGGCTTGGGCACGGATGAAGCCGGAGAGGGTCTTCCACATGCGGGAAAGGAGCTCCGTCAGGTGCAAACCCGCCCGTTCTCCCGTGATCCCGCGGAGCCAAGGTAGGAAACGGTCGCCGTCTTTGAGGAAGAAGAAGGTAAGCACCAACACCACACCGAGCGTGACGACGACTATGGACATCGTGCCTAAGCCGGAAAATACCTCGGTGGCAATCTGCCCGGACTGATTCTGGAGCCAGGAGATGGAGTTGGAAAAGAGGTCATTGAGGTCCTCAGAATCCAAGTTGAACGGTGGTTCCTGCAGTGTGAGCTGTGCTTGGAGCAGCATCTCATAGGTTTGCAAATAAAGCGTCTGTGATTGCCTACCGATGCTCGGGGCCATGGCGGCAATGACTGCGCCGAAAATTCCCAGCGTGGAGACAATTGATATCAGTGCAGCCAAACCAGCGGGGAGTCCGCGGTCGCGGAGCCACTTGGTGGGCGTCCACAGGACAGAAGAAACGATGATGGCAAAAACCACCGGAAGGATTCCTTGCCATACTTGCTTGCCCACGAACCACACCATGTATGTCGCTGCAGCGATGATGAGTAGTCGCAGGCACCAGCTCGCGAACTCTTTCAGACCTTCCGCAATGATGATCGAGCGATCAACATGCGGTCCACGTTCCAATTCCTCGAAAGTCCACGGAGCGTCGCCCACAGAGCTGAAGCCTGAAACCTGAGTCGGCTCCGATTCACTCACGTGCTTCTCCTTTGCATGGCGCAGGGGCTGTACCCGAAACTCTAGCGGATTCTAGTCCTATAGACGGCCACGTGCGACCGCCGGGAATCATCCAGTTGCTAGGATAGTTCCTCGTGAGCCTAACCCTTGGAATTGTCGGTCTGCCGAACGTCGGTAAGTCAACCCTCTTTAATGCCCTGACCCGTAATGACGTTTTGGCGGCGAACTACCCCTTCGCGACCATTGAGCCAAATGTCGGTCTGGTGGAACTGCCAGACGTTCGTCTGAAGCGTCTCGCTGAGATCTTCGGCTCTGAGCGGATTCTGCCTGCGACCGTATCCTTCGTGGATATTGCGGGAATTGTGAAGGGAGCTTCCCAAGGCGAAGGAATGGGCAATGCCTTCCTTGCCAACATTCGCGAGGCTGATGCCATTTGTCAGGTGGTGCGCGCGTTTGCCGACGATGATGTCATCCATGTCGACGGCCGTGTTGATCCTTCTACTGACATTTCGGTGATTAATACCGAGCTGATTCTTGCTGACTTGCAGACCATTGAAAAGGCCTTGCCGCGCCTCGAGAAGGAAGCCAAAAAGGATAAGACCCTCGCCGATGCTGTTGCAGCTACCAAAAAGGCGCAGGAGATTCTTGAGGATGACCGCACGTTGTTCTCTGCTGCCAAGACTGGGGAGATTGACCTAGCCCTCGTCCGCGAGTTGCACTTGATGACGGCGAAGCCATTCCTGTACGTGTTCAACTCTGATGAAGCGGTCCTCACTGATGAGGAGCGCAAAGCCGAGTTGCGGGCCATGGTTGCTCCGGCGGACTGTGTTTTCCTTGATGCGAAGACTGAAACCGAGCTACTTGAACTAGACGAAGAAGAAGCTGCTGAGCTGCTTGAGTCCGTTGGTCAGCACGAACCAGGGCTGCACTCGCTTGCCAAAGCGGGCTTTGCCACCCTCGGGCTGCAGACCTACCTCACTGCTGGCCCCAAGGAATCTCGCGCTTGGACGATCAAACAGGGTTCTCTTGCGCCACAGGCTGCCGGGGTAATTCACACCGACTTTGAGAAGAAGTTCATCAAGGCCGAGATTGTCTCTTTCGCCGATCTTGATGAGCTAGGATCCATCGCTGAAGCTAAGGCTCAGGGCAAGATGCGTATGGAAGGCAAAGACTACGTCATGCAGGATGGCGATGTTTGCGATTTCAAGATTGGTGGCTAACTGCTCCCGTCTTCCCAGCACCGTGGCTTGGAAGACACATTGAGCCCGGCCGCCGAAGCTGCGACCTCGTGAAGCTGTCGAGTTGCCCGCGGATATCTGCGCCTGCTTCTATTAGATTTCATCATGACTAGCCAGATCCTTTTCGCTTTCGCGCTCACCCTAGCTGCCGGCTTATCGACGGCCATTGGTGGGCTCGTCGTGCTCAAGAAGAAGGAGCCTTCCGCGTTATTCCTTGCTTCGGCACTAGGATTTTCTGCTGGCGTGATGCTGTGGGTGTCTTTCTGGGAGCTGATGCCGACGGCGAAGGACTATCTCGTTACGGCCGTGGGGGACAAGGCCGGCAATTGGGCAGTAGTCGCGGCTTTCTTCGGCGGAGTGCTGCTCATCACCATCATCGACCGATTGGTGCCAGAAGCCGTCAACCCTCACGAACCCCATGATGAGGCGGCTGTAGAATCTGCGAAGCTTCGGAAAATGGGAGTGCTGATGGCTTTGGCTATCGGCATCCACAATTTTCCCGAGGGCTTCGCTACCTTCCTCTCCGGAACTGAATCCCTAAGCATTGCGCTCCCGGTAGCTTTCGCGATTGCGATTCACAACATACCGGAAGGTATTTCGGTGGCAATTCCCATTTGGCAAGCCACAGGCTCTCGTCGCAAAGGTTTCATGTGGGCGATGCTCACTGGCCTCGCGGAACCAATTGGCGCACTCGTTGGTTTCCTCGTCCTGTTGCCGTTCCTGGGGCCAGCAACAATGGGAATCGCGTTTGGGGCAATATCCGGCATCATGGTCTTTATTTCGTTGGACGAGCTGCTGCCCACTGCCGTGGCCACCGGAAAGCACCACGCTGCCGTTTACGGCCTGATCATCGGGATGGCAGTGATGGCGTTGAGTTTGTTGCTGGTGGCTTAGCAGCCCCCGGTCAGTGGGAACGCTTCAACGGTGTCACATGAATGATGAGTGCGATGATCGCACCCCAGATTCCACCGATGATGAGCGAACAGAAGGTGTTGACGCACCACTGCAGGAAACCAGCAGGAACCAAGGTCTCCATGTGGTGAACGAAATCATAGGGCACGGACCAGCCAAGTTCGTGGAGACCGACCAAGATGATGTGGCCACCGACCCACAGCATGGCAAAGGTGCCGATTACTGCGATGACTGCGAGAACCTTTGGCATTGCCGCTACTAAACCGCGACCAAACTTCTGGGATCCCGGGTTCTTACGAGATGCCATTTTTAACCCGACGTCGTCCATCTTCACGAGGAGTCCGACGGCGCCGTAGACCAGGAGCGTGATACCGATAGCGACTAAAGCTAGGACCGCTGTGCGCATCCAGAACCCGTAATGGGTTACCGCATTGAGGGAAATAACCATGATTTCCGCAGACAGGATGAGATCAGTAGTGATGGCGCTGCGCACCAGTTTGTCCTCATCTGCAGGTTCTTTCTCAACTGCTTCTTCTGGGTCAACGTGCTCTCCGGAGAACTTCTCGATCACTTTCTCCATTCCCTCGAAACACAGGAAGGAGCCACCCAACATGAGGATTGGGGTGAGGAGCCAAGGAGCCCACACTGAGAGTGCAAGGGCGATCGGCAGGATGATCACCAGCTTGTTTACTAGTGATCCCTTGGCGATGCGCCAGATCATGGGCAGCTCGCGGGCTGGGGAGATGCCATCGACATACTGTGGGGTGACAGCGGCGTCGTCGACCACGACGCCTGCTGCTTTTGCGCTGGTTTTGGCGGCGGCTGCGGCTACATCGTCGGCGTTAGCCGCGGCGACTTTGGCAATAGCTGCAACATCGTCGAGTAGGGCAGCAAGTCCACCAGCCATATCAGTTCCTTTTCATCAAGATGGAAAATAACGAACAAGGGGACATTCTATCTGCATTTTCAGCGATTGCTGGCTTTCAAGAAATTAAGAATCGCATCCCATTCTTCTTCAGTTTGAGTTTCACCCGCAGCGAATGAGGCTTGGAGCTTTGCCAAATTGCGTTCCTTGTTGCCTACGAGCATGTTCTTAGGGGAGAACATGTAGGCGTCACCAGATGCCTCGAGGGATAGTAGTTCCTGTTGGGTGCGGTTGTAGCGTGCCGGGCGAGCAATTAGGGCCTCGGCGATTGCTGGATAGCGTCGAAAAGCGCGGCGGATCAGCTGAGGCCGGGTGATGGTCGGCTTAATGTACTCGCGTGGCTGCGAGCGCAGCACAAGGAAGGTGCTGAAGCCGTCCGCTTGGGCAGCGTCGAGGGGGATTCCGCCAGTTGGGCCAAGAGCGCCGTCGACATAGGGGATTCCGGCGATGATCGGCATGGGCATGATGAGCGGCATCGTAGAGGAAGCCCGCACCCGTTGCGCCAGATCTTGTTGTGTTGAGATATCCTCGCGGCCCCAATAGACCATCTCTCCAGTATCTGCACGTACCGAACCAATGCGAAATGGGGTCGGGTTGGCCTGAAACGCGGGGAAATCAATGGCAAACCTCTGGTCTGGGGCCGTAGAGGTCTCGTAGATGTACTCCGAGTTGAAATAGCCGCGGCCTCGCAAGAAGGATCCCCAGCCACCTGCCTGCGCAGAGGCTGGCATGTCAGTGAAGGCCTCGCGGGTGCGCTGGCGAGAACCAGATAGGTAGTTAACCGTGTGCGAAGTACCTGCGGAAATTCCGCCGACCCACCCAAAACGGATGTTCTCAGCAAGGAAACGGTCAATCACTGCGGCAGTATATGAATTGCGGGTGCCGCCCCCTTCAATGACCAAGGCAACGTTGGGGTAGTGCAATTCATGTGCAGTCATGTTTACAACATACAAAGTTGTACAACAATTAGGCGGGATTAACCCAGCTTAAGTACACTCGGTGCGCATGTACGGTGAACTTCATGGAACGTCGACCGCTCGGGTCGCCACCGACCGCCCCGCGCGGTACGCAAAGCAGCTAGTGTCGCACTTCGGCAATCACAACGATGGTCATTGGAGTGACGATGATGCCCGCGGAGATCTCAGCTTCGTAGGCGAGGGCGAAGCCTCGGAAAACCCGAAGAAAGCCTTCGAAGGCAAAGTACACGTCTCTTTTGTTGCGGCAGAACAAACACTGCTCATCCACATTGAAGGGCCAGAACGACTCATCGAACGCTTTGAACAGGTGGTCGGCAAGCACCTCGTTCGCTTTGGGGCCAAGGATGGACTGCACGTGCAATGGCGCCGATCCAATGGCGAAGCTGGGACCAGCCAATAGCGGCTGTTAGAGTAGCAAGAGAAAACATTCACCAACACGGGTGCTCGGAGACTGAACCGGGCTGAGATGCGCGAGATTGTGCGCGAACCGTATGAACCTGATCCGGGTAATTCCGGCGAAAGGGAGTAGCTCAATGAATCAATCAAAGTCTTGGCGTGTCGTCGACATCCTCGTGGCAGTAGTACTGGGTGTTGCGTGTGGCCTGATCTTTTGGGTGTGGAACTCGGTGGGATACGCCTGGTACGAGGCCCTCAACGCCCTCACCCCGGGTTTCGGTGGACTCGTTGCGGGCATTTGGCTGCTGGGCGGGGTGCTCGGTGGCGTGATTATCCGCAAGCCGGGTGCCGCGCTTTTCGTCGAGGTGCTTGCTGCCATCGTATCCGCAGTTATGGGCAACCAGTGGGGAATTGAAACGCTCTACTCAGGTTTGGCGCAGGGGCTGGGCTCGGAGTTGATATTCGCGATCTTCCTCTACCGGCGTTTCGGACTCATCAACGCAGTTTCAGCCGGAATCGGAGCTGGATGGGGAGCATTTCTCCTCGAGCTAGTAGCATTCGGCAACTTGGCCAAGGGTGCATCGTACAACCTGTTTTACCTTGGCTCTTTGACTATCAGCGGTGCAATACTCGCTGGACTTCTTGGCTGGTTGCTGATGCGGGCGCTTGCAGCAACCGGCGCACTTGATCGTTTTGCCGCAGGCCGGGAAAACCGCGCGCTGGTCTAGATGAGTCCACACGAGGGCGCTGGTGTCACGGCCCGCGGTTTTGGCTGGCGGCATGCAGGGCGCAAGAAGCCCGCGCTGAGCGACGTAGATTTCCGGATTAACCCTGGCGAAAGAGTTCTGCTGCTGGGAGAATCCGGAGCCGGCAAATCGACGCTATTGGCCGCAATAGCAGGAGTGCTCGGCGGCGAGGACGAAGGCGATTGGTTTGGAAGCCTAAAGGTTGCAGGTAGCGATGCCCGCGATGTCGCTGCCACCCGCGGGAAGGTAGGCATGCTGCTCCAAGACCCCGATGCGCAGGTCATCGCCTCGCGAGTCGGGGATGACGTTGCCTTTGGATGCGAGAACCTAGGGGTAGACCGCGAGGAAATCTGGCGCCGAGTGCCGGAGGCTTTGGCCCTCGTTGGCCTCCAGCTGCCACTCGACCATCCCACGGCCGAGCTTTCCGGTGGGCAGAAGCAGCGCTTGGCCTTGGCAGGAATTATCGCTATGGGAGCGCAGATCATCGTGCTCGACGAGCCAACTGCCAACCTGGATCCAATCGGCGTTCAAGAGGTTCGTGCGGCGATAGCCCGTATCACCGCGGAAACGGGTGCGACTCTGATCGTGGTGGAACACAGAGTAGAAACGTGGCAAGGGATCACCGATCGTGCCATCGTGCTCTCCAGCTCCGGTGGTCTGCTCGCAGATGGACCGTTAGCGCAGGTGCTGCCGGAGCAGGGGAAGCATTTGGCCGCCCACGGGATCTGGGTGCCGGAAGAATTCGTGGCTCCCGAGCAAAGGATCGAACTTTCTGGGCGCAGACCAGTAGCTACCGAGTCTGCATTGAGCGCAGAGAACCTCAGCACGGGGTGGGCTCGGCCAATAGGGCAACCGCACACGCTGCGGCTGCCCGCCGGCAATTCCACCGTGATCACAGGCCCGAATGGCAGCGGAAAGAGTACCTTGGCCTTGACCTTGGCAGGCTTGCTGCCTCCGCTCGGGGGGACGATTCGAGCAGCTGGGCAATCCGGGTTGCCCCACACGTGGCGATCCGCGAAGCTGGCTACCCAGATCGGCTTCGTGTTTCAGGACCCAGAGCATCAATTTCTCAGCACCTCCGTTCTGGATGAACTGCTGGTAGCACCCCGAGTTCTGGCGGCTCAAAGCCGCCGGCGATGGCCGTGGCAACCGGCCCCGGATGCAGCGGACGTCGATAAGCAGCGTGCAATGGAGCTGCTCGAACGGCTGCGACTCGAGCACTTGGCGGCGGCGAACCCATTCACGCTATCCGGTGGGCAGAAGCGCCGCCTTTCCGTGGCCACAGCCCTGATTTCCTCGCCAGGCATCGTGATTCTGGATGAGCCCACGTTCGGGCAGGACCGGCGCACTTTCCTAGACGTAGTCACCCTACTGCGTGAACTGACCGATACCGGAGTGAGTGTTGCCGCCATCACCCATGATGAGCTGTTCATTTCTCTGCTCGGAGACCACCGAATTGAGGTGGGGGTGTCTTGAATATCCTAAGTGGCACTAATCCAGTGACTAGAATTGGCGCGCTGGTGCTATTTACAACTCCGCTGCTGCTCAGCGTGGATTGGGTCTCGGCTGCAGTAGCGCTGGGAATCATCTTTGTGTTTGCACCACTGTGTGGCTTGGGGTGGCTCTCCTTGCTGAGAAAAGCCTGGCCAATACTCCTTGCCACCCCCATCGCTGGGTTGTCGATGGCACTGTACGGGCGGCCGGAAGGACATGAGTATTTCGCGTTCTGGTTCGCCCACGTGACAGATAATTCGCTTGAGCTGGCACTGGCAATCATGTTGCGCGTGTTGGCGGTAGCGTTGCCGGTGATCGTACTGAGCCGCGGGATCGACCCCACAGAATTGGGGGATGGATTAGCTCAGGTGCTGAAGCTACCGCAGCGCTTTGTGGTGGCCAGCGTGGCTGGGGTGCGCCTGATGACCCTGTTCCAGCGCGATTGGTCTGCGCTTGCTCGTGCTCGTCGCGCCCGGGGGGTAGCGGATCAGGGCCGCATCAAAGGGGCCTTCGGCATGGCCTTTGCGTTGTTGGTGCTCGCGATTCGGCGCGGCACCAAACTGGCTACCGCAATGGAGGCGCGTGGTTTCGGCGGGCCGACGCAGCGCTCCTGGGCTCGCTTATCGACGGCGGGTCCGCGCGATGCCTTAGTACTCAGCGGAGCCTTGTGCTGCGGCATCATCGCGATTGTTGTATCAGTGTATGCGGGCGAGTTCCGCTTCCTAGGAGCCTGAGATGAAACTGCCGCCAGGTACTCGCACTATCTTGATCGACGGACGCTCCGGGTCTGGAAAAACAACCTTTGCGCAGCGGGTAGCAGGCCAATTGGGGTGGCAATTGGTCCACATGGATGACCTGTATCCGGGCTGGAATGGTTTGGCTGCAGGTTCTCGTCTTGCTGCCAGCGATGTGTTGCGGACGGAGAATCCTGGGTTCTTTAGGTGGGATTGGGTGGCAGGAAGTCGCGGGGATTGGGCGCCTGTGGATGTCGATGAGCCAATAGTGCTGGAAGGCGTGGGGGCGTTGACAACAGACACTCTCCGCGCTGCCAATCTCCGGGGCGCGGTACTCAGCATTGTGTTGCGTTGCCCAGCATCGATAAGAAGGCAACGGGCGCTGGCGCGGGATCCGGAGTTTGCGCAGTGGTGGGAGATGTGGGCGCGACAAGAGCAGGCGCACTTCGCGCAGCTGCCGACCCCGGACGTGGTGCTTGATTGTCGGAGTATCGCGGACTTTGAGGTCTGCTGATCCCCGGGCAGACTAGATGATCTCGGCTATCAGCGCTGTGGGCCGGGCAATGCGGACGCCCTTCAGGGTGCGCACAATCGGGCGTTCAATCAGGATTGGGTGTGCTGCCATTGCGGCGAGGACATCCTCGTTCGAGGTTTCGGTGGAAAGGCCTAGTTCCTGGTATACGGGCTCGCCGCGACGAATGGCGTCATGTGGGCTGATGCCCGCTTCTTTGAACAATTCGGCCAGCTCTGCCGTGCTTAGCGGTTCCTTGAGGTAGTGGACTACCGTGGGGACGATTCCGTGATCTTCCAGATATGTCAGTGCTGCGCGAGACTTGGAGCAGCGTGGATTGTGATAGACGGTGACGCTCATGATGCTGGCAGCAGAGTGACGCTTGGTGCCCAGCTCAGTTCGATGCCGCGGGCGGTGAGCCAGCCCATGGCGTCGTCGCCAGCGCGGGTAATGCCATCAACGGCGGATAGGGTCGTTTCGATGGCTTTTTCTGCCTCATCGGCGGTGATAATGCCTGCTGAGGTTGCCGCCGCGAGTTCGTCGATATCCACTACCTCCACCGGCTCGCCGGTCACGGAGATGAGATCCACGTAGTAATCGCGGGTGTGCCACTTTTCGTCTGACACGGTGATAGCTGCAACATCAATATAGAAGTCTTGGTTGCGCTCGTAGCCGGGGCGGTAGTGGAATTTATTCACTCGCACACTCAGGGAAGGAAGGAGCCAACTCTCCAAGTAGCCGAATTCTGGATGATTGGCACCGCGGGCCATGTAGAGCCCGAATTCGGTCTCTAAGTAGGTGTCCACCTCGCGTAGGAAGCCCTTTGGGTCGATGTTGGTGTTAGCGGGGACGTCAAAGGTCTCTTGCTTCACTGGGTGGAGTTCAGTCATTGTGATCGATTCCTTAGGCTAGCTAACGAAGAATGAGGTAGCGGTTGGGGCGAAATTGCAGGTGTTGGTGGGTGCACCGGCGTCGTCGGTGAGTGTTACGCCACCGTCGAGCCATGCCAATACCTGGCCGGATCCGGTCCCTGCAACACCGGTCAGAGTGGCTGGCCCTTCCGGGTTAAGGCCGGTGTTAGTGAGCGGAGTGACCCCAACACGGAAAGTGTTGAGATTGACCCAGTGGACAAACATGCCACTTTGCTCTTTCGCAGCCGCCGGAGTTCCTAGCGCGGTGAAGACAAAAGCGGTTTCTCCGGCTTTGGCTCCGGGAAGGGGCAGTTCTGCTGGTCCTGGCACTGCGATGGCCGTGCCAGTGGCGGAAAGATTACCGTTGATGCAGCTAGCTGAGACGGTGGGCCAGATGAACTGGTTGATATTCGGTCCGCCTTCGGGCAAAGGCACCCCGCCTTCGCCGCCGTCTCGATAGAAACCGACTGCTGCGAGCAGTGCGTTGCGTACATCCTCAGGCACCCAAGGCTGACCTGCAAAGTTCTCCATTTGTTGGAGGATGTGTGGCGCTGGGCGACCGAGGTGGTCAACTGGGGAAGAGGTAAGCGGCGTGGCGTGCGCAGGCGGCACTACGGCTGCACTCAGCAGTAGTGCGAACATCGCTGGGGCGAGTCTGCGGGTCAGTGCACGCACGGCAAATAGTCTCTCTTTCGCTCATAGGGGGTAGCGACCTCAAAAGTCACAGTTTGCACTCTAGCAACAAAACGCTACTTTTGCCCCTTCAGTTTCAAACTTCCGGGTGGTCCCTCTAACTAAGGTGTCGGGAAAAGTCACGGCGCCGTTACGCCTGAACCTAAAAGGTGCGCTGAAGGGTAGGTGAGGAGTACGCTTGAGTCCCGTTGTATGTGCCCTGTAAATAGACAGGTCACGCCCGAAGTTTGATGGAGATTTTCGCTAGTGACACAAACAGAGTTCCGTAACGTAGCCATCGTCGCTCACGTTGACCACGGCAAGACCACACTTGTCAACGCATTGCTGGAGCAGTCCGGCGTATTCGGCGACCACGGCGAAGTTACCGACCGTGTCATGGACTCCGGTGATCTGGAGCGCGAAAAAGGCATTACCATTTTGGCCAAGAACACCGCCATCCGCCGCAAGGGGGCCGGCAAAGATGGTCATGACCTGATCATCAACGTCATCGACACCCCTGGCCACGCCGACTTCGGCGGCGAGGTGGAGCGCGCACTGTCCATGGTGGACGGCGTGGTGCTGCTTGTCGACGCCTCTGAAGGCCCACTGCCGCAGACCCGTTTCGTGCTCGGCAAGGCACTTGCTGCCAAGATGCCAGTGATCATTTGTGTGAACAAGACGGACCGCCCCGACGCACGTATCGACGAGGTCGTCGAAGAGTCCCAGGACCTGCTCCTCGAGCTCGCGGCAACCATCGAAGACCCAGAGGCCGCCGAAGCAGCTGAACAGCTCCTTGACCTCCCAGTACTCTTCGCCTCTGGCCGAGAGGGCAAATGCTCCACCGAGAACCCCGGCAATGGCAACGCTCCTGAGGCCGAGAACATGGACGCGCTTGTCGACGTCATCTATAATGTCCTCCCAGAGCCTTCTGCAGAGCTGGATGCACCGCTGCAGGCACACGTAACCAACCTTGACTCTTCTACCTTCTTAGGGCGCATCGGTCTGATCCGTATCTTCAAGGGCAAGATGAAGAAGGGGCAGCAGGTTTCTTGGATCCATTACGATTCCGAGGGCAATCAGCACATCAAGACGGCTAAAATCGCCGAACTTATGCGTACTGTCGGCGTGACTCGTGTGCCAGCTGATGAAGTTATCGCAGGCGACATCGCTGCCATTTCCGGTATTGACGAGATCATGATCGGCGATACCCTCGCCGACATTGACAACCCAGTGGCGCTGCCGCGAATCACCGTCGATGAGCCCGCAATTTCCATGACCATCGGCGTCAACACCTCCCCGATGGCTGGCCGCGGTGGTGGCGATAAGCTCACCGCCCGTGTCGTCAAGGCTCGCCTGGACCAGGAACTGATCGGTAACGTGTCGCTGCGCGTTCTTCCGACTGAGCGTCCGGACGCCTGGGAAGTTCAGGGGCGTGGCGAAATGGCCCTGTCCATCCTGGTGGAAACCATGCGTCGTGAGGGATTTGAACTTACGGTAGGTAAGCCACAGGTTGTGCCAAAGATCATCGATGGCAAGACCTACGAGCCATACGAGCACATGGTCATCGATACCTCATCCGAGTACCAGGGTGCGATTACGCAGCTCATGGCTGCTCGTAAGGGGCAGATGTTGTCCATGGATAACACCAGCTCCGACTGGGTACGCATGGAATATAAGATTCCTGCCCGTGGCCTCATTGGCTTCCGTACCACCTTCATGACGGAAACCCGTGGCACCGGCATCGCTAACCACTACTCCGAGGGCTACGAGCCATGGGCTGGCGAAATCAAGGGACGCGCAACCGGCTCTCTCGTTGCTGACCGTACCGGCCAGATCACCGCATACGCGCTGACCCAGCTTGCTGACCGCGGCCAGTTCTTTGTTGAGCCAGGCACCGAAGCTTATGAGGGCATGGTTGTCGGCGCTAATAACCGCGATGAAGACATGGACATCAACATCGCGCGTGAAAAGAAGCTGACCAACATGCGTTCCGCAAACGCGGACGCTACGGTGACGCTGGCTAAAGCGCGCAACCTCTCCCTGGAAGAAGCCATGGAGTTCTGTGGCGGTGACGAGTGCGTCGAGGTTGCCCCTGACGTCATTCGCGTCCGAAAGGTGATCCTCAACGCGACCGAGCGTAACCGCGCCCGGTCCCGTCAAAAGCAGCTGAATAAGTAGTTTGCTTTTCTTTCCCCCGCCGTTTCCGGCGGGGGAATTTTTTCATACACTGGCTGCTAATGGATTCCTTAAAACTCACCCCTGTCATCGGCGTTGGGCTGATGTTTGCAAGCAACGGCGCACTTTTTGCGAGCTTGTTGCCCTGGTACCCGACCCTGATGCGGGAATGGGGGCTCTCCGAGGCCACCTTCGGCCTCACCGTTGCCTGCTTTGCGCTTGGTTCGATCCTGTCTTCCACTGTCCCAGCTCCGGTGGTAAAGAGGTTTGGGCCGCAGAACACGGTTATCGGTGCAACGGCTGTCATGGCCGCTCTACTGAGCTTGGGTGGCACACTGAGCAGTGGGCTGATGCTGGCAGTGTTATTGCTCGCCCTGGGGTTTGTGGATCCAATCGTGGATGTAGCACAGAACGTGGCAGCGGTGAAGGTACAGGACAAAGTCGGATTTTCGATCATGTCTAGTGTCCACGCCATGTGGAGTCTGGGCGCCGCTCTCGGCGGGGCGGCGGCCACCCTTGCTGTGGGCGAAGTCGCCATGACGCATCACTTGTTGCTAGCAGCTGTGGTTGCGGTCGTCATGGCCACAGTGGGGGCGCGCATGACGGGCGCGCTGCCTGCCGACGTCGCGGAGGAAAAAGCGGGCAAACCCAGAAACCTACAAACGCTCTGGCTAGTGTTGCCCATCGTGGTGGTAGCTATGAGTGGCACCATTGTGGAGGAAGTCGCGAACAGCTGGGCACCACTGATCGCGCACCAACTGGCTGGGGTGCCAGTAGCTGACGCAGGTATTGCCTTGACTTTGATGCTGAGCGCGCAGTGCATCGGCCGCTTTGCCGGAGACCCAATGATTAACCGCTGGGGGAGAGTCAGAATCGCGCAGTTCGGTGGTGCATTGATCACGGTAGGCGCGGTGCTTGCCATATTCAGCCAAGGGACAGCCCTGTTGTACCTAGGCTTAGGTCTTGCGGGTTTTGGGTGTGCGACCATCGTGCCCAGTGCTTTCGCTGCTGGTGCAGCGCTCCCGGGAGTCTCAGCTGGCGCCGGTCTGACACTCGTTTCCTGGCTGATGCGGATTAGCTTCTTGACGGCGAGCCCCATCATCGGCGCAATCGCTTCGGTCAGCTCACTCCGGGTCGCCCTAAGCCTCCTAGTCTTAGGCGGTGTGACAATTGTGTTACTTGGTCACAAGCTCAACCCACGCAGCGTGGTAACAATAGAGAAATGAAGCTTCCTTCGATTCGAGTTGGCGCTGCTGTTGCCGTCGCTACGCTTGCTGCTGGCTGCGCCGCGCAGCCTGGCCCCGCCCCCATCCAGCAAGAGGACGCGCCGACCACTGCGCAGGTGACGGTGACTCCAGAGGTGCCAGCGGATAAGAAGAATCGGGAAGAGCTGGTGATCGGTATTGATACGGTGACCAATGGTTTCAACCCGCACCTGCTTGCAGATGATTCGGCTTTCGTGCAATCGCTTGCGCAACTCGTGCTACCGAGCGCTTTTTATGACGGTGATATGAATTCCGATCTGTTGGTTTCGGCTGCGGAAATCGAGCCGAGTCCGGGCGCTGTGCAAACAGTGCAGTACCGGATCAAGAACGAAGCACAGTGGTCCGATGGCTCGCCCGTCACCGGAGCGGATTTTCACTACCTGTGGAGCAACCTCAGGTCTCAACCCGGCGTGATCGATCCGGCGGGTTACCAGGCAATGAAAGACGTGCGCACCTCCGAAGGCGGCAAGCTCGTGACCGTTGACTTCAGTCGGCGCATCGATGCTTGGCAACAGCTTTTTCAAAATCTTCTGCCTAGCCACCTACTGTCCATCGGCACGGAGTCCTTTGACAGAGTGATGGCAACGCAAGTGCCAGCTTCTGCGGGTCGCTATATGGTGCGCACCATTGATCGGCGTCGTGGTGTGATCGAACTTGCGAGAAATGACCGTTTTTGGGGTAAAGATACCGCCGACGTGGAACTGTTGACCTTCCGAGAAACCACCAATGTCAGTCAGGCTGCTGAGATGCTGCGCACCGGCCAGTTGAGTTTTGCGCATCTGACCCCGGCTGAGACTACTTTGGATTCGTTGCGACTAGCCCAGGGGCTGCAGGTAAGAACGGTGGATCGGGATTCAGTACTTGGTTTGAGTTTTAATACTGCGACTCTGCACGATGCAAGTCTGCGCAAGACCATCGCGTCCGCGATCGACGTGCCGCTGGCGGCCCGGCTCGCCGCCGGCCGATCCTCCGATTTGGCACTGGCAGATTCATACCAAGCGGGACCACTCCCGCGGGATGAGGCCGCAATTGCAAGCGCGCAGCAGCTCTTGGGTCGCCCTTTGAAAATTGCGGTGGATCCTGCAGAGGACAGTTCCCGGGATGGTGCGATCGCTATCGCAGACATGCTGCGCCGGGCTGGCTTCAGCGTAGAGATCATCCAAACGGACTTTAAAGATATTACTGCGCAGCGGATTTCCAAGGGGGAAGTGGACTTAGTTGTAGGGTGGCAACGTCAACCCGATGATGCGCTCACAGCTGCGGGCCGATATTCTTGCGCGACTGAGGGTATCGTCGCGGACAACCTGTCAATGTGGTGCGACAAGAACACCGAACAATACTTCGCTGAGGCACTAGCCCGCAATGCGTCGAAGGAAGAAATCCATGCGTATGTGACAGAGCTGAACAGTGCCGAAATGCTCTCGCTTCCGATCATGCGAGATAAGCGAGTAGACGTGTTGAGCTCGGGTATTGTAGGTCCTGCTCCTCAATTGGACCAGTGGCCCGTGGTGGCGGACTCCTCAGTGTTGTCCACCGCGCATAAATGGAAAGAGAAATGATGCGGGATTTGACGGGGCTTCGCGTCGTTGCGGTGCATGCACACCCAGATGACGAGGCCATTTGGACCGGCGGTGCATTGGCCGATCTCGCACATCGTGGCGCCGATGTCACGGTGGTCACGTGCACCCTTGGTGAACAGGGCGAA
Source organism: Corynebacterium sp. H127 (assembly GCF_037482665.1). Taxonomy (NCBI): domain Bacteria; kingdom Bacillati; phylum Actinomycetota; class Actinomycetes; order Mycobacteriales; family Corynebacteriaceae; genus Corynebacterium; species Corynebacterium sp. H127. Next base: position 475,339 of record NZ_JBBHKY010000001.1, on the reverse strand, counting down.
GTTATTGGTGAGCCCTTCCAGCAGCTCGTTGCCGATCAAGCCGACCAACTAGGTGGGTTTCGCATCGGAGAACTGCAGGCATCCCTGCGGCACCTAGATGTCCGGGGTGTTTTCCTCGGCGGTGCTGGTCGGTGGCGTGATTCCGGAATGATCGGTGACCCCGCCAATGATTCACCCCGTGCGTTTATCCATTCCGGCGATGTCGCGGTGCAGCAGCTCAGCGAGCTTTTCGACGCCCTCAAGCCCCACATCGCGATCACCTATGGGCCAGACGGCGGCTATGGTCATCCTGACCATATTCGGGCGCACGAGATTACGCACGCTGCGGCTGAGCACCATGAAACCCAGCGGATTTACTGGGCAGTGACGGATCGCCACGCTCTTGAAGCTGGGCTTGCAGACATTAGCGAGATCCCCACAGGGTGGCGGCACGCTGCTGCGGGGGAACTTGCGGCCGTCGATAGGCACGATGTGCGGCTGGAGCTCAGCGATGTTGCTGTTGCCGCGAAACTCCGCGCGATGAAAGCTCACCCGACTCAGCTGTGGATCGCCGACGGTGATATGAACGCGGTAAACCCGCTCGCCGCTACCGCCACTTTGCGTCAGACCAACAATGCGCTCGCGGTATTTGCACTGAGTAACCTCATCGCACAGCCCCTCTTGCGCTGCGAGTACTACCAAATCGGCGCCGGAACACCCGTCGCTAAGGGGACCGTACTTTCCGAGCTAGCTGGGGGAGTGTCGTGGTAGATCAGAAGCCCTTCGTTTACTCCGATCACTCGCGCGGTGAAGTCGTCTTTGGCATGTTGTGGCTCACGCTGGGCGCGTTGATGAGTGTGCTGCTAGAAGTTGTCTACCTAGGTACCTGGATCGCTCTGCCTAGCGGGCAGCATGTGCCACTGCCGTATCCGATCCTCATCGCCTTCCTCTTCAACATGGTGCTCACCAAGACGGCTCGCCTATGGTCTACAAACTTCAGCGTGTTTTTCATCCCACTAGTTGCATGGATCCTGGGCTTTCTCACACTGACTTTCTGGGTGAGCTTTTCAGGGGATATCCTAGTGGGGTCAAACCCACGCAGCTTAGCGCTACTGGCCGCCGGAATCGCCGGGGGTCTGTGGCCGACGTTCAAGCCGCAAGTGGCACAATAGAATCCATCTCCCACTCCTGGGTACCGATTTTCGAAAGAAACAAATGACTTACACCATCGCACAACCTTGCGTCGACGTAATGGACAAGGCCTGCGTCGAAGAATGCCCTGTTGACTGCATCTATGAGGGCAAGCGTTCCTTGTACATCCATCCGGACGAATGCGTAGACTGTGGTGCCTGTGAACCAGTGTGCCCAGTTGAAGCTATCTTCTATGAAGATGATGTCCCTGATGAGTGGGTCGAGTACAACGATGCCAATGCTGCATTCTTTGATGACCTTGGCTCACCAGGTGGTGCCGCCAAGCTCGGCCCACAAGATTTCGACCCAGAACTCGTCGCCAAGCTTCCACCGCAGGCTGCTGAATAATGCCTGCTAGCCCGCGCGTTCCTCTTGGCAACAGGCTGCCGGAATTTCCCTGGGACACTCTTGCCCCAGCGAAGGAAAAGGCAGCCCAGTTCGACGGTGGCTTGGTCGACCTTTCGATCGGCACGCCTGTCGACGCCATCGCGCCGGGCATTCAGCTGGAACTCAGCAATGCGGCAGCCGCCCCGGGGTATCCGCCTACCCAAGGCATCCCCGGTCTCCGTGAAGCTGCAGTCGACTGGCTGGCACGTCGCCACAATGTTCCGGGAATGGAACCCGAATATCTTTTTCCCGTGGTCGGGACTAAAGAAGCAGTGGCATTATTGCCATTGATGTTGGGCCTCGGTGCTCAGCACACGGTGGTCATCCCTGAAGTGGCTTATCCGACTTATGAAGTTGCCGCGTTGACTGCCGGGTGTCGCGTGATTCGGGCGGACTCGTTGACCCAGCTCGGACCGGCAACCCCAGCGCTGCTGTTCCTCAACACTCCGTCAAACCCCACCGGAAAGGTGCTTGGCCTAGAACACCTGAAGAAGGTGGTCTCCTGGGCACAGCAGCGCGGTGTGATTGTTTGCTCCGATGAGTGCTACATCGGTCTGGGCTGGTCTGATACGAATCCGCCGATCTCAATTCTGGATCCCCGGGTCAATGGCGGCGATCTCACTGGTCTGTTGGCGCTGCATTCCTTGTCTAAGTCCTCCAACCTGGCGTCCTATCGTTTCGGATTCTTCGCCGGCGATCCCGCCTTGATTGCGGAGCTCGGGCTGGCGCGAAAACATCTTGGCTTTATGGTGCCAGGGCCGGTGCAACGAGCGGCGATCGCAGCGCTTTGCGACGACGAACAAGAACAACTCCAGCAGCTTCGCTACTCTCGGCGCCGACTGGCACTATTTAAGGCGCTCATTGCCGCTGGGTTTGACATTGATGACTCGGAAGCCGGCCTCTACCTGTGGGCAACTCGGGGAGAGGATTGCCAGGAGACGGTGGCGTGGTTCGCTGAGCGCGGAATTCTGGTAGCGCCCGGTTCCTTCTACGGCCCCAAGGGCAAACGGCACGTTCGAATCGCCCTGTCTGCGACGGACGAGGACATCGCAGCAGCTGTCGAGCGTATCCTGACTTAGCTTCATGCGTGACTGTCCGCTCCCTGCGCGCGAGGGAATCTCCCCGCAGCGGGTCATGCTCAGCGGAGTAGTGCCTGACTGTCCTGAATATGTGGCTGGTCGCGCGGGAGATAGTCCCTTTGCCTTCGGCGAGGCTATCCCTGCTGGTACGGTTTTGGAACGTCCCGTACTGGCGTGGTTTCATCCGGTTGTTCCACCCGAGCCCACAATCCCATTTCAGGAAGTGATTGTGGACGAGCTTCCTGGGCTGGTCGTGGTAGCGAAACCTGGGTTTGTGCCGTCGACTAGCAATGGGCGGATCCAGCGTGAAACGGTGCAGACCCGCCTGCGTATCCGGCTGCGCAACGACGCAATAGTGCCACTGCATCGTCTTGATCGCATGACTAGTGGGTTGCTGGCATGTTCGAGCGATCCGGCGACCAGGGGCTTTTACCAGCAACAATTTGCGCAAAGAACAGTGCGCAAGCGCTATCATGCGCTGCTTACCAGGCCACTGGCGGGCTTCGCGGAGTGGCAGACGGTGTCGGTGCCGATGCGGAAGCAGCCTGGTAAAAGGGCAGTCGAGGTGGGGTCTGGCACTATGACGGTGACTCGGGTGCGCACAGTGGGTGGACGGTTGGTGGAATTGGAGCCACAGACCGGGTTCACGCATCAATTGCGGGCGCTGTGTGCATTTCTTGGGGCGCCGATTGAAGGCGATGATACCTATCCGATTGCGGGAAAGCTGCAACTCTATAACTATTCTGAGCAACTCAAACTGTGCGCTTCTCAGCTTGAACTGGGGATTTATCCCAATTACGAGCCTAAGGTGTGGACTATGCCACAGCTTGCCGATCCCGGGTTTTGGCAGGTCGGGTAGTAGGATCTAACGGATATGTCCTGTCCGCCGTGTAAGAAGAGTGACTGTTGAGTAATAGCGTTCCAGTGTTTCGCGATCGTCTTAAGACGAACACCAGCCAATTCATTAAGTTTGGCATCGTGGGCGGCTCCGGCGTTCCCGTGAACCTGTTGGTAGCAGCGCTTGCTATGAAGATCTCGCTGTGGACGGGCGGGCCCGCATACCACGATGCTGTCATTGACATAGTGGGCACGCCCTTCAATATTCGCGGTTATCACGTGTTCCAGGCCATCGCATTCTTGGTGGCCAATCTCTGGAACTATCAGCTCAACAGGTCGTGGACCTTTGGCAATCTGGAGAAGCGTAGTTGGCTGCGGGGATTCTTCCCGTTTTTAGCCACAGGTTTACTGGCCTTCTTGGTGCAGATGTTTGTTACTACTCTGATGCTCAATCCGACCTCGCCGTTGGCGCTGCCGGAGTTTCTGGACGATTCCTCTGGGCTGAAGAACCGCTTCTACTGGGCGCAGGCGATTTCGATTCTGGTTGCTATGCCGGTGAATTTCATCGTGAACAAGCTGTGGGCATTCCGCACCCGGAAGCCCACACACATTGTGCTGTCTGAAACCCCTAGTTAATCCTCCAGCTCTGCATCCAGGCGGATCTGGTCCCTATCGTGGAGTTTCTGAGTGATGATTGGAATCAGGAACGCCAACGCCAGTGCCGTGGACACTGCTCCGACGATGCCACCGACGGCGTAAGCGGCATCGCCTTCGTGGTTAGAAAACAGTGCTGCGAGCCACGCGGTGAGTGCGCCAACCATGAGCGCCCATTCCCAGCGCCACAGGTCCTTAAAGCCCTGGATTTTCGGGCGTACCACACTGCGCTTGAGCCAACTGTTGCTGGTGAAGATCCCCACGTAGCTAGGTAAAAGCGCTAGGAATGACAGGTTTACTAGCTCATCCGGAAGGCTCCATGCCAGGATCGGGGCGACAATTATGCAGGACATTGAGCTCCAGAAGCTGCCCACGGTGGCTGACTTATGGGCTTGGAGCTTTTCAAACTCATCGGCGTAGTACTTCTCTGAACGCTCGATGATGCGATCGTTGAGACCCATTGTGTTAGTTCCCTTCTTGTTCGCGGCCGAAGACGCGCTCGACTGTTTCGTTCAATACGTGGCAGATGTCTAAGGCGAGATGGACGGAAGGGGAGTAGTTCCCCTTTTCGATGTTGGCGATTGTCTGTCTGGAAACCCCGATTTTGTCAGCCAGGTCGCTCTGGGAGAGCTCATTCCAGCGCCTTAGTTTGCGCACCATATTGGCGGTAAGTTCTTCCACCATTATGTAACCAACTCCTTACTATGTAATTAATTTTGTAGTCATAGTGTAAAGGATAGTTTGCAATATGTCTACTAAAAAGGCCGCCGGTTCCAGTTTTACTGTGGAACCAGCGGCGATTAGCGGGGAACTATTCAGCGGGTAAGGCCCGCTTCTGCCAGGGCGATGCTCCCGCCACCTTTGCGTTGATCAGACTTGCAATGAACAACCCCGTCACCATGATCGCAACGGAGGCGAGCTGGGCGCGTGCATCGGCATTGCTCAACATCAGGGCCGCCAGAACAGCGAGTGCGAGAATAGTTACCCAGGTGAGCACTGGGTAAGCCCACATCCGAACAGACAGCTGGTAGCAGCGCTCGAGTCGCGGGCGTAAACAAAGTTGGGAGACAGCGATGAACGCCCACACGATCAGTAGGGAAGCGCCAGCAGAGTTCAGCATAAAGGTCAGCAACCAGCCAGTGTCCACGAAGTTCAACGCGACCATCACCACGCTCAGGACGATAGAGAGGATGATAGCGGGCAGTGGGACGCCTTGGACTGAAGCGCGAGCAAACACCTTAGGGGCCTCGCCGCGGCGCGCCAAAGAGAAGAGCATTCGGGAACTAGCGAAGATCTGGGCGTTAAAGGCAGATAACAATGCGAGGACGATCACCACTTCCATGGCCGTCGCCACGCCCGGCAAGCCGGCGGTCTCCAGCACGCGGGTGAACGGACTGTCTGCGGCACCTTTAGCTTTGCCCAAGGATGCCCAAGGTAGCACAAAAGTGATCACCAGAACGGAACCGAGATAAAACGCTGAAATGCGCATGATTGTGCTTCGTACTGCACCGATGAGAGAACGTTCAGGATCTTCAGACTCCGCGGCTGCGATGGCCACGACCTCGATGCCGCCAAAGGCGAAAGCGACGGCGAGGATGGCCGTCGCTACGCCGCCGATGCCGTTCGGCATGAAGCCGTCCTGCAGGAAAACGCTCGTGCCCAGCGCGGCATGACCCGGCAACAGCCCAAAGATGAGCAGTGCGCCGATAACAAGGAAGGCGAGAATGACAAAAACCTTGATGAATGCAAACCAAAACTCGAATTCGCCAAAGGTTCCTACCCGCAGCAGATTGACCGCAGCGAAAAACACAACGAAAAGCAGCGCTGGCAGCCAAGGGGCGACATCAAACCAGCCACCGACAAATGTCGCAGCGCCGGTAAGTTCTGCACCGAGCACCGCTACGGTGGCCAGCCAATACAACCAGCCTTGAACGAATCCAGCCCAACGTCCGATGCCCATTTCCGCATACTCGGAGAAACTGCCTGAAGCCGGTACCACGGAGCCAATCTCGCCGAGCATCCGCATGATCAATACCGCGATCGTGCCGGCAAAAAGATACGCTACGAGCACTGCAGGCCCCGCTGCCTTAACTCCGACGCCGGTGCCGAGGAACAGCCCTGCGCCAATGGTGGAGCCGAGTCCCATCATGGTTAGGTGGCGGACTTTCAAGCCGGATCCTAAGTGGGTGGCCTCTTGGGACATAAGTTGCCTTCGCTTTCTTGCGTTAGAGATAACACACAAAGCCTAGTGTGGTCAGGTGCTAAGTGCGAAAGGGTCGGCCGCCAAAGATGCTGGCGCCGACCCTTTCAACTGGGAACTGAGAAGCTAGATCTTTCCCTTGTTCTTGGTGGTGAAGCTGAGGGCTACCAATGCGAGGGTAATCACGGAGACTGAGGTGATCTGGGCACGGGCCGATGCATCGAAAAGCATCAACGCAGTAAGCCCGAGGAGCAGCACCACGGTGAGCCAAGGCAAGAATGGAAAGCCCCACATGCGAACTGAAAGTTCACCATTGGCATCCATCTCGCGGTGCAACTTGATGTGGCTCAGTGAAATCATCACCCAAATCACGATCAGGCAGCCGCCCACGGCATTGAGGAGGAATTCCAGCAGGCCGGCTGGGTTCCAGTAATTCAGTGCCACGGAGAGGAAAGCGAAGACCATTGAGAGGAGGACCGAGTTGTTGGGCACTCTGGCGGAGTTTAGGCGAGCAAAGAAAGCGGGAGCATCGCCCTTGGTGGCCAATGAATAGACGAAACGCGAGGTGCCATAAATCTGGGCGTTGAAAGCCGACAGTAGGGCGAGCACGATCACTATCTCCATGATGGTGGCGACTGCCGGAATGCCGGCATCAGAAAGGATCAACGTGAACGGAGACTCGGCTGCAGACTCGGCGCCACCAATCCGATCAAAAGGCAAGAGGAAAGTGATAGCCAAAACAGAGCCCAGGTAGAACATGGAGATGCGCCAAATCACCGAACGTACCGCAGTTGCGATGGCCTCCGAAGGCTTTTCAGACTCGGCGGCGGCGATGGTGACGATTTCAATACCGCCGAACGCGAAAGCGACGGCGAGGAGGCCTGCCGCGACACCGGCAATGCCATTAGGCATGAAGCCGTGATCTCCGATGAAGTTCTTGGTGCCCACAAAGTCAGTTCCTGGCAGCAAGCCGAAGACCATGAGGAAAGAAATGATCAAGAATGCGATGATGACGAAGACCTTGATGAACGCGAACCAGAACTCAAATTCACCAAAGCCGCGGACGTTCACCAGGTTGACGAAAGCGAATAACACCACGCACGCAAGGGCGGGGATCCAGGGATCCACGCCAAACCAGCTGCCCATGATTGCGGCAGCGCCGGTCATCTCTGCGCCCATGACCATGATCAGCATGAACCAGTACAACCAGCCCAGTGTGAATCCGGCCCAGTGGCCGAACGCCATTTGAGCGTAGGTGGCAAAAGAACCAGAGGCGGGGCGGGCTGCCGCCATCTCTCCGAGCATTTGCATGACGAAGATGACGATGATGCCAGCGATGATATAGGCGAGAAGAATGGCAGGGCCAGCGAGCTGGATGCCGACGCCCGTTCCTAGAAATAGGCCGGCGCCGATGGCGGAGCCGAGACCCATCATCGTCAGGTGCCGAGTTTTCAGGCCCTGACCCAAGCTTGATTGTGTGCTATCCACGGATGTCATGGCTCAACTATTCCGTGCATGCATAACATTCACCAAGTCAATGCGAAAATCTGGTCCAGAAAATGGGACGACGCGTCCCATTTGCCCCAAAGTGGGGGTGAGGTGACGGCGATTTTATGCAGCGGGATCAATGCTGACCCGGCGGGCTACCGGTTCCGGATGGCCCGCTTCCTTGGTGACCGCCCAGCGATCCTGGCCCGCGATCGTCTTTGCAGGAGCCAAGGAGTCTGTGTCTGGGAAGTAGAGCAGAGTGTCGGGCTCCAACACGAGGTTCGTGCCGATATGGCAGTAGTCTCCCAAGTCTACTCCGATAACTCCGGAGGAGACGCCGAAAGAGCAGCTATCGCCGATGCGGAGGGGGAGCCGGAGACCATGTGGGTCTTGCAATCCCATCAGCACGGCGCTCAAGCCAATCTTGCAGTCTTTTCCCATAACCACGGAGGATGACAAGCGGCCCTCGATTTTTGACGGTCCGAGGCAGCCCGCGTTGAAAGAGACAAAACCCTCCCGTAGGACAGAGGTACCAGGTGCAAGGTAAGCGCCGAGGCGGACACGTTCTGCCTCGGCAATACGGATGCCAGATGGCACAACGTAATCGACCATGCGGGGGAGTCTGTCTACGGCATAGACGTGGATGAGGCCGCGCGAGCGCAGCGCCTGGCGAACATATTCGAAGTTCGTCGGCAAGCACGGTCCCTTATTCGTCCACACCACGGTGGAAAGCAAAGACAGGATATTGTTCATGTTCATCATGCCTGGCGTTACCTTGCGATGGGAGAGCAAGTGAAGCCGGAGATAGACATCGTGAGCATCTACGGGAGGCTCCGAAAGATCAGCGATTGTGGTTCGAACTGCCACCTGCTCTACCATGCGGTCTTCGTCCAACCCCACCAGAGAAAGCATCTGCGGGCTCAGATCTTGCGCGCCCAAGCGTACGGTTCCGGTTGGCGGCAGCGTCTCGGCTGTGCGCTCAACTAAAGCAGGTTCCGGGTACCACGTATCCAATACGGTGCCGTCCCCGGCGATATTAGCGATTCCGTCGGCTTGAGCACCCAAGATTGTCATATAGCCCAGTCTAAGGCTTGGCTGCGGATATCTCGCTTTCGCATCTGTCTCACCGACAAATTCCTACGCCGAGAACTTCGCAGGAGCTATTCGAAGGGCGAATCAGCAAGAAACCGACTAGCGTCGATAGAGCAGTACTTTCATAGTCGGCCAGTCCAGGAAGGTTTATCGTGGCTCCAAGCAGAACCCCAACGGAGGACAAACAGCGCATGCTTCGCGGCCCAGTCCTTCTACGCAATTCCGGTCCTCAAGAGAGCACAACCGACCAGCGTCTGTTGGACCACCAGCACAATCTTGACTGGTTGCACACTGATCCCTGGCGTGTGCTGCGCATCCAAAGTGAGTTTGTTGATGGCTTCGGCGCGCTAGCGGAGTTGCCTTTGGCCGTGACAGTGTTCGGTTCTGCCCGGATACATGAAGGCCATCCCTATTATGAACAGGGGCTCAAAATAGGCCAGGAGTTAGTCCAGGCGGGGTACGCAGTGATCACCGGCGGTGGCCCCGGACTGATGGAAGCCCCCAATCGCGGCGCCTCGGAGGCGGGCGGCCTGTCAGTCGGGCTCGGCATCGAGTTACCTCACGAGCAGCAACTCAACGACTGGGTCGATCTAGGGCTGAACTTCCGGTACTTCTTTGTCCGGAAGACGATGTTCCTGAAGTACTCCCAGGGCTTCGTGTGCCTACCAGGTGGCTTTGGCACCCTGGATGAGCTTTTTGAAGCACTGTGCATGGTGCAGACCGGAAAAATCACGAATTACCCAATCGTGTTGCTTGGCACGCAGTTCTGGTCCGGCCTCATCGATTGGTTGCAAGATCGCTTGGTTGCCGAGGGGATGATCGCGGCGAAGGATACGAAGCTCTTCATGGTCACAGACTCTGTCGACGAAGCAATCGAGTACATCGTGGCTAGCCACAAGCAGATCCGTAGCGAGGGGCGCCTGGCAACCGGTGACCGGCTGGACCCGTCCGAGGTAGCCGCGGGGCGTAGCGACGTCTAGCCCAATGCCAGCACTTCCTTCCAACTTCGCGCACACCGAATACCCCGAGCTCGCCGTGGTGATGGCTATTGTGAATCGCACCCCGGATTCCTTTTATGACAAGGGGGCCACCTTTGCCGAGGAAGCTGCGCTTGCAGCAGTTGCAGATGCGGTGGCGGCTGGGGCACAAATCATTGATATCGGCGGGGTCAAGGCCGGCCCAGGGGAGCACGTCGATGCTGCTGCCGAAATCGATAGGGTGGTGCCGCTCATCGCACAGGCACACCAGCATTTTCCGAATGTGACCCTTTCGGTGGATACCTGGCGCAGCGACGTTGCCGAACAGGCTATCGCTGCCGGAGCCACCCTCATCAATGACACCTGGGCCGGTCACGACCCCGAGCTACTCCACGTCGCTGGCCAACACCGAGTGGGCTACGTCTGTTCCCACACCGGTGGCGCAATCCCGCGCACGCGCCCGTATCGGGTGCATTATGACGATGTGGTAGCAGCAGTCATAGCGGAAACCACTGCACTAGCTGAACGCGCCGTAGCTGCTGGGGTGCCGGAGAATTCAATTCTGATTGACCCAACGCATGACTTCGGGAAAAACACCTTCCATGGCCTCGAACTCTTGCGCCGCGTGGATGAAATTGTTGCGACCGGGTGGCCAGTTTTAATGGCGCTGTCGAATAAAGACTTTGTCGGTGAAGCAGTGGGAAGGAGCGTCGAGCAGCGCGTCGCTGGAACTCTCGCCGCTACTGCCTGGGCTGCAGCCCGCGGAGTGGCGGCCTTTCGTGCGCATCACGTCGCAGAAACCGTCGACGTGATTCGCATGACCGGGGCGATCAGCGGAGCTGCGGCACCGGTGCAATGCGTGAGAGGTTTGGTGTGACGCTGAGTCGGACGAGCGTGATTATCCCGGCGCTCAATGAAGAAGACACAGTAGCCCGCGTGGTAACGCTGGCGCTCGCAGACAACCCACTCGAGGTTATCGTCATCGATTCTGAGTCGACGGATGACACTGCGCGCCGGGCTCGTGAAGCAGGAGCCCGTGTAGTGGATTGGCGGGAAGCGATGCCAATCCACTCGACTCGTCCGGGCAAAGGCGAGGCGCTATGGCGGGGCGTGCATGTAGCGCGCGGAGACTTCGTAGTATTCATCGATGCTGACCTGATTGAACCGCGGCCACATATCGTGCGCGACTTAATCCAACCGTTTCGGAACCCTGGGGTGCACCTGGTTAAAGCGCATTATCGACGCCCCCTCCACAGCAGCCCCACCGGTGGCGGTCGCGTAACTGAGCTGACCGCGAAGCCACTCCTGCGTGCGTTGTTTCCAGAGTTGGCGCAGATCAGGCAACCACTATCGGGTGAGTATGCATTGCGCACATCGGTGGCACGTACTTGCTACTTTGCCGCTGGTTATGGCGTGGAGATCGGACTACTCATTGATGTCTATCTCGCCTTTGGTGTTGCTGCGATTGCGCAGGTGGATCTCGGAGTACGCCGGCATCGGAATCGGCCATTAGCTGAACTCGCGCCGATGGCGGAGGTGGTTACGCGCACCGTCCTTGACCGAGTCCCGGGCATCTCGACGGTGGCGCGCGCTCAGGATCGTCCGCCACTTGCTACGCTTTCTTAAGAAAAGCGCGTACCTTTTTCGCATCTATAGGGGGTTCTGGCTGTGACCTGGCTGTTGTACATCATTGGGTTGGTGATCGTAGTTGCCCTGCTCTCCATTGTTTTTGGCAAGCTACTGGGGCGCGGCGAAGTCATGCCACCGTTGGTGGATACATTGCCACTGCAAGAGCTGAATCGTGATGCTATTTCCCATCACAATTTCGCAGCTGTGCGCTTTGACACTGTCATTCGCGGCTATCGCCAAGATCAGGTCGATGCCGTCATCACTCAGCTTGTTGCAGAGCTCGAGGAAGCACGCTCCGCACTGTAGCTGCAGCCAGGCGCGAAGAATTCGCCAACCCCAACTGTCTGATCCTGTTACCTGAGTACCCGAGGCACAGTGATGACCTGCCATTTTGCTGCATTTTCCTTTCGGTCGGCGCAGTTTTGGCCTAGACTGGTTGGTTAAGAACAACAGCATAAGAAAGGGAGCTGACGCATCGTGGCAGCTATGAAGCCAAGGACAGGTAACGGTCCGATGGAAGCAGTCGAAGAAGGCCGCAAGATTGTTATGCGCATCCCCACGGACGGTGGCGGACGACTCGTCGTGGAACTCAATAAGGAAGAAGCCGCAGAACTCGGCGCCTTGCTTGTCGACGTGTCTAGCTAACTAACCACCTACTAGCGGCGCTGCAATCACCAGATTGTGGCGTTCGTTTTCGTTTTAAGCACAAGGAGAATCGCCCATGCTGCAACACGTTATCGATGTCCTCGCAGACCCAGTTGATGGAACTCCGCTCGAGCTTGTCGACGACGGACACCGCATCACCGCAGCCTCTGGACACAGCTATGATGTCGCACGCCAAGGCTATGTCACCCTTGTCGGTGGCGGTGGGCTCAAACACGAGGGCGATGACGTCGCAATGGTGGCTGCCCGAGAAACTTTCCTCGGCCAAGGACACTTTGCCCCCTTCGTGGAGGCGGTTTCCGAACACGTTAACCACGCCTTAGAGCAAAGTGGTGTGAGCGAAGAGCAGCATCCAGTAATTGTGGAAATCGGTGCGGGTACGGGCTACTACCTAGCGCATGCCTTGGATGATGTTGCGGATGCACGTGGTGTCGGCATTGATATCTCCGTACCAGCGGCAAAAATGCTGGCAAAGTGCCACCCTCGGGTTGGGGCAGTGGTTGCCGATGCTTGGCAGCGGTTACCCATCAGAGACGAGTCCGTTGACATTGTGACCGTGATTTTCGCCCCGCGTAATCCGGCGGAGTTCGCCCGAGTCTTGAAGAAGGATGGGCAAGTTGTTGTGCTCACAGCGCACCCAGGTCACTTGGATGAACTTCGAGCACCGCTCGGCATTATTGGGGTAGCAGATGGCAAAGTAGAGCACCTCTTAGAAAAAGCAGAGGGGTACCTCGAGCGAATCGGGAACGACGAGGAAATCGAGTTCCCGATGGAACTGGATCGGGATTCGATCGCCGCCCAAATCGGGATGAGTCCGTCTGCCCGCCACATTCCCGCAGAAGTCCTAGCAGAACGGATTGCGGCGCTACCTGAGAAGATGACCGTCACGGCGAAAGCCCGGATTACGCGACTTCGCCGTAGCGCTCCATCAACTGACTAATCGATCGGGAAAATGGAGGACTGTTGCTCGATGACAGCACTTCCGTAGGCCGTTGCCCGGAACTCCACGATTCGGGACTCGGTGTAGACGCGGCTTGCCATGGTCATTGCTCCACCGTCGGCGAAAACTTCCACAGTCGAGCCGTCCACGATCACGGTAATCGCGTCCGTGTCTGAGGCGATCAGGGGGCCTTCAGCAACGTGATCGCCGGTGTGGTTCGGGTTCATCGAGCGATCCAGAGTCAAAATATCGCCCTGATGAGTTACGAGCGCAGCGACACGACCTTGGTCGTCGATAAGCTCGACGCGGACCTCAGCATCTATTTCAGAGGCATCAATGAGCGCGGTGAACATGCACGCCCGGTCAGACGATCGGATGGCAGCCGAAAGCCCTGCTGCCGGCGTTTGGTAGATCAGGCCGTTTTGTAGCGTGGTTTCTCGGGGGAGGGAAAGGCAATTCACCCAGCCTTCTTCCTTAAGGCTCAAGTGCGCACTCGGGTCATCAAAGCGGCCGATGCCATTCATCAAGCCGAAGATATTTGCGGTGGTGAAGTCCGGCGAATCCGAAGTGTCAGGCAGTGCAATATTGGTATTACGCGGGCGAGTGAAATCGTGGCCGAAGTCAAGTCGTGTGAAGGAAGTCGTCACCTTGAACGTGGTGCCGGTGAGCTGTCCTACCAAGTAACCCGAGATATCGATGCCTTCATGCTCAATAGTGACCAAGAGGATGTCATACACCACGCTATCCACCTCGTCCTGGAGGCGGATGATGCGGGGACTAACCAGCCGCTGTACAGCTTCGAGACCAGACGTGCCGTCGAAACTAAGAGGACCGCGAAGATTCCATTCACGGCGATCATAAGAATCAAGCACCATCAATCGTGGATGATCTTGGTCGCCACATACGGCGAGCATGAACCAACCTTTAAGCGGCTCACCGCTGACGGCGTCGTGGTCCCAACGTGCCACCACACTAGGGGAACGGAAATCTACGTATTCACCTTGGTCACCCACGACCTGTCCGATGCGACGCACATTTTTGTCCACGGAGAGCGCGTCGTCAGAAATATCGGCCAGGGTTTCATCGATGTCATCAATCGTGGCGACATGGATCGACGTGCCCTCGGGAGTAATCGAGGTGAAATAGAGCTCGACAGCACCACTACGGGTACCGATCACTGCCCCCGCGCGAACCTTTACTTCACCAGCTACCGGCGCGATGACATCATCGCAGATATCCCAATCAAAAGGCTGTTGATCTGAATATTGGTGTGCCCATCGCGCAGGGGAGTCTAAGGTTGGCTGGTACTGGTGGAATACATGCCAAGTGCCGTGGCTGCGCAAAACTCCTGCGGGAGCGTTAAGAACTCCCTGCTCGGGAGTGATGTGAAGTTCCGGACGATGGGTGAAGTAATTCATAGACTTTCCTTCTGCCAAGCAGCATGCCGTTAGCTCAAATGAGCCGGGCACGCTGCGCTAGCGAGGTCGGGCATATGGACACTTCCAGAGTACCGATTTTCCCTATGCCGGGGTGGTGCCCTCCGCGACTGGAATCGCCTGAGCAGCGGATTCACCACAAGAAACATCTTGCCGTGAGGTGGGTGGAGGAACTACCTCCGCGAACGTGTTCCAGTTTGATACCACCGCTGGGGCTGTCACTTCATAACCCGCGGCAGGGATGCCGGTGCTGCTGAAAGCGCAAGCGCGCCCGGGAATCCCCCGGGCGCGCTGCGATTTAAGGCGACCTGGCTACATCAACGACTGGTACACGTCAACGGTTTGCTGGGCGATAGTTGCCCAAGAGAAGTCTTGGACCGCACGCTGGCGACCAGCCTCACCCATCTTCTTGGCATGTTCGCGGTCAGCAACCATCTTGTTGACGCCTTCGGCGATGCCACGCTCGAAACCCGCCGCGTCGTTTTCGTCATAATGCACCAAGGTGCCGGTAGTGCCATCGACTACTACCTCCGGAATGCCGCCGACATCAGAGGCAACAACGGCAGTGCCACACGCCATGGCCTCAAGGTTTACGATGCCCAGTGGCTCGTAGATCGACGGGCACACGAAGGTATCTGCAGCGGTGAGAATCTCCTGGATCTTGTCCTTGGGCAGGAAGTCCTGCACCCAGAAAACGCCGTCGCGCTGTGCTTGGAGTTCCTCCACCAGCGCCTTGGTTTCCGCAGCAATCTCTGGGGTATCCGGAGCTCCGGCGCACAAGACGAGCTGCACACCGTCGTCGAAAAGCTTGGCGGCCTTGACTAGGTGGCCCACGCCCTTCTGGCGAGTAATGCGCCCAACGAATGCCACGATAGGCCGCGAAGGATCGACGCCTAGCTCGCTAAGCACGGAAGCCGGATTCTCAGCAAAAGTAGCGCGAGGCTGCCACAGTTCGGTGTCAATGCCGTTGAGAACGATGCGGACCTTATCTGGCTCAATACGCGGATAAGCATCGAGAATTGAATCTTTCATACGCGCTGACACGGCAATAACCGCATCTGCGTACTCCATTGCATTCTTCTCAGACCAAGAAGACACCTCGTAGCCGCCACCGAGCTGCTCCCGCTTCCATGGTCGGTGGGGTTCTAGGGAATGCGCAGTTGCTACATGCGGAATGTCATACAAGCGGGCAGCCAGGTGGCCGCCGAGGCCTGCGTACCACGTATGCGAGTGCACCACGTCCACATTGTTTGCCGCATGAGCCATCCGCAGTCCAGTCGAAAGAGTCTGGATCGAAGGATTAGCGTCCTGCAGCTCAGGATCCACGCCATGAACGTAAACGTTGGCTTCTTCACGCGGTGCACCCATGCAGTGCACATCAACGTCAGTGATTTCGCGCATGTAGCGGGTGAGCTCCGCAATGTGCACACCAGCGCCACCATAGATCTCGGGCGGGTATTCCTTGGTCATCATTCCAACTCGCATACTTCCGAATGTAGCCATTCCCGTGCGTGGGCGCAGACCATGTGGGAAAACGACGAGCGGGTGGTGCCAAACGGGGGCGGAAAACAGTCATTGGAAGTTAAGAATTGCTTGCTGTTTATTGGAAAACCGCAGGCAGTTGTGGGGATGACAGTAAAGCGGGATAAAAACATTCACGTGGCTCTGCGCAGCGACTCATTTCCGATTACGTTGGAAGATGTGAGAACTCAACCACATGTCCTAGCAATCGTTCTCGCTGGTGGCGAGGGCAAACGTCTATTTCCGCTGACGGCAGACCGCGCTAAGCCGGCGGTGCCATTCGGCGGCACATACCGCCTAATTGACTTTGTGCTGTCCAACTTGGTCAACGCCGGATTCATGCAGATCTGCGTGCTGACCCAGTACAAGTCGCATTCCCTGGACCGGCACATTTCCCAGTCGTGGCAGCTATCCGGCCTCACTGGGCAGTACATCACTCCGGTTCCTGCTCAGCAGCGCCTGGGCAAGCGGTGGTACACCGGTTCTGCCGATGCCATCCTGCAGTCCCTCAACCTCATCTACGATGAGAACCCTGACTACGTGATCGTTTTTGGCGCAGACCACGTTTACCGCATGGATCCCCGCCAGATGCTGGATGATCACATTAAGTCCGGTAAGTCGGTGACGGTTGCGGGCATTCGCGTTCCGCGTGAGGAAGCAACGGCCTTTGGATGTATCCAATCCGATGCAGACGGCAACATCACTGAGTTCTTGGAAAAGCCGGCAGACCCGCCGGGCACGCCCGATGACCCTGCGGTGACCTATGCCTCGATGGGCAATTACATCTTCACCACGGATGCACTGATCGCGGCATTGACTGCCGATGAGCTCAACGATGACTCCGATCATGACATGGGCGGGGATATCATCCCTTACTTCGTGGACAAGGGGGAAGCGCACGTCTATGACTTCTCTGCCAATGACGTTCCCGGAAGTACGGAGCGGGACAACGGCTACTGGCGTGACGTCGGTACCATCGATGCCTTCTATGAAGCCCACATGGATCTCATTTCCGTGCTACCAGTGTTCAACCTGTACAACCGACGTTGGCCGATCCATTCCACAGAGGATGGAAATTTCCCGCCAGCAAAGTTTGTGCAAGGCGGCATAGCTCAATCCTCGATGGTGGCATCCGGCTGCATCATTTCCGGTGGCACTGTACGCAACTCTGTGTTGTCCAACAACGTGGTGGTAGAAGAAGGCGCAACCGTTGAAGGCGCAGTTCTCATGCCAGGTGTCCGGGTGAGCAAGGGGGCCGTAGTGCGCCATGCAATCCTCGATAAGAACGTGGTGGTCTCCGAAGGAGAATTCATCGGCGTGGACCACGAGCGCGATGCCTCCCGCTTCACCATCTCCGCTGGCGGCGTGGTATGCGTAGGGAAGAATCAGCGCGTATAAAGCTAGGATAGTAACGTAAAAGCCGCGACCTGAATGGTCGCGGCTTTTGTTATGTCGCAGTCAATCTACCTGTGGCAGTAAGCTATTCAGCTTTGTGGACGATAGTTATTCCGGCGCCAAGTGGTAGCCGAGTTACCAGTGTCTCGGGGAGATCCCGTAGATAAGCATCCATGTCGCGGGCTGCTGCTGTATCCCGGTCGGTCCGGCTGGTGTCAGATACCGTGCCGTCGAGAAGCGAATCAGCCAGCACCAATACCCCTCCCGCAGAGAGCAGCGGCCAGGCAGAATCGAAGAATGCCCGCTGATCAACTGGTGCAACGTCGCCGTACACCAGCTGATAGGAATCGTTGGCCAGGCGGCCCATAACCTCGAGTGGACGAGAGGGGAGGAAGCGATACTTTGCGGGACGGTAGCCTGCTTCCTGGAAACACGCCTTCGCCTGGCGTTGATGCTCAGACTCGGGGTCGATACACGTCAAGTGTCCCTTTTCGCCAAGGCCTTTGAGCAGGTATAGGCCAACAACTCCAGCGGCAGGGGTAACGGCGATAGCGCCAGCGGCTGCAGGGGTGCTGGCGCCCGCTGCCAAGGTGGATAGGAGGGAACCCGTAATCGCATCTGGAATGCGCAAATGAAACTCCTCCGCGTGCTGCAACGCAGTCTCCAAGGCAGGAGAAGTCTCAGTGGTGTCGATGATGTAGGAACGTAGGGCTTCCAGGGCAGTATCAGTCACAAAGCTCAGTTTAGGTCGCTTCCTAGCCAAGGTGGTTGATTTGCGTGCCGTATCGTCGCAAGTTGTGACTGGTGGGCAAGTTGAGATCAATGAGGGAACGTTATCAAGAAGTAACTAGTTACTCAGCTAGTTTTAGGGCAAAGTGGAACAAAGTCTCACCCGCTACAGTTATACATAGTGTTGAGCGCACCGCGGTGAGCTAGCTACAGAAGGCTAGCGAAAGTAAAAGTGGTGCTGAGACAGAAAGATCAGGCACAATACCCTTATGAGTCCATTTGAGTCCACATATGCGCTCGAGCCAGCAGCTGTTGGCCCTGAAGATGCAGTTTTGGGCGAGGAGACAGCACCCCTGACGGGGACTGCAGCCTTCGACGCTGGCCACGCGGATATGCCGACGTGGGCGGAACTCGTGGCGGAGCACGCAGACAGTGTGTACCGCCTGGCGTATCGTCTTTCAGGAAACCAGCACGATGCTGAGGACCTCACGCAAGAAACCTTTATGCGGGTGTTTCGTTCCTTGAAGAACTACCAGCCGGGCACTTTTGAAGGCTGGCTGCACCGCATCACTACCAATCTTTTCTTGGACATGGTGCGCCATCGCAGCAAGATTCGAATGGAAGCTTTGCCAGAGGACTATGACCGCGTTCCGGGAACCGATCTCACCCCAGAGCAGGCATACTCGGTGTCTAACTTGGACCCAGTATTGCAGGAAGCCCTCGATCTACTCAGCCCAGAGTTTCGCGTAGCCGTGGTGCTCTGTGACGTATTGGGGCTGTCTTATGACGAAATCGCCGATACGCTGGGTGTGAAATTGGGAACAGTTCGCTCCCGGATTCACCGTGGACGTTCTCAGATCAGGACATATTTGGAAGCCGCGGCTAAGACGAATGAAGCAGCGCAGCTCCTTCTCCCCACAAGAGGTTAGGCTGGGAAGTACTTGCCAGTAGACCATTCAGAGTGAGGAAGGAGGCGACAACGCAGCATGATTTCCATTCCCCATGGACTTCCCAAAAGGAGTAAGCGCGGGCATCGCGAATTCGCCTCGGTCGAACACCTCAGTTCTGAAGCAGTAGCTGGCTTTGTGGACAATGAGTTGAGCTCCACAGCGATGAACCGTGCCCGCATTCATTTGGTGCACTGTGTAGAGTGTCGCGCCGAGGTCAACCAGCAACGACGCGCATCCGAACAGCTACGCAAGGCTGCCGAGGAAGATATCTCTGTACCTTCGACGCTGATGGCTAAGCTGACATCAATTGCGCAGTCTTGCCCAGAGGGGCCCGATGCACAAGAAGTAGCGCACCCTAAAGGGGAAACACTGATTGATCGTGTTGAGGTGTTCTACCGTGCCGTGCGTCGAAATCAAGGTAAATAGCGCGCAGCCGCTGGGCGTGCACGACAACCTCCGCAAAGCAGACTAGAGTAGGAACAGTGTTTAGCGATGTAGGTTGGGGCGAAATCTTCGTCATTTTTGTGGTCGGGCTTATCATCATTGGTCCCGAGCGACTCCCGAAGGTCATTACGGATGTCCGAGCTGCGCTGAATGCTGCCCGGGCCGCCATTAATAATGCGAAAGCTGACCTCAGCGATGAGTTTGGATCGGAGTTTGATGACTTCCGGAAACCCGTTGCGGAGCTAGCCACCTTGACCAAATTGGGGCCGCGAGCTGCGCTGACCAAGACGCTTCTCGACGGCGATGACTCCATTTTCGACGCCTTCGACCCCAAGAAGATCATGTCTGAAGAGGATACGGCCGGACGCACTGAACGCGCTCGAGCTGAGTTGTATGACACTGACCCTGCCACCACGACGTCGCCGGAAACCAATAAGGTAGAACGCCCAGACACTCCGAAGGACGACCGGAAAGATCCGCCAGCTAGCGCCGGATTTTCCTGGGCAGACATCACCTAACCACAAAAATTACGTCGTTTGAGTTGGGTGCTCAAACTGCACTGAAAGCAAATTCGCCTGCATGGGATCCACAATGCAGGCGAATTTGCTTTTAAGTTGCGCCGCTACTCGGCGGTGACCCCCAGGCCGAGGGGTTTGCCTGCGAGGGATTCGCGACGTACCTGTAGCGCCTCCGCAATCGCGAAGATGGCTTTCGCGGTAGGGGAGTCTGGTGCAGAGACTACTACTGGGTCTCCGCTATCGCCGCCCACGCGTAGCGCGGGATCTAGCGGAACCTGACCAAGCAAAGGGACATCCGAGCCGGTCAAAGTGGACAACCGTTCTGCCACCTGTTCGCCTCCGCCACTGCCGAACACATCCATGGTGGATCCGTCGGGGAGCACCATAGCCCCCATATTTTCGATGACGCCTGCCACCTTCTGGTGAGTCTGCAGGGAGGCTGTGCCTGCCCGTTCGGCTACTTCGGCGGCTGCGACCTGCGGAGTAGTTACTACGAGCAACTCAGCTGATGGTAGGAGCTGGCCTACGGCGATAGCGACGTCGCCTGTACCTGGCGGCAAGTCGAGCAGCAAGATATCAAGATCGCCCCAGAAGACGTCGGCGAGGAACTGCTGGATGGCCCGTTGTAGCATAGGGCCACGCCACATCACAGGGGCGTTGCCTTCGGTGAAGTGCGCGATGGAGATCATCTTTACGCCGTGTGCCTGGACCGGCATGATCATGTCGTCGACAGCGGTGGGGCGCTCAGTCGTGCCAAAAAGGCCAGGGATCGAGTGCCCGTAGATGTCGGCATCCAGCACACCTACCTGCAGGCCGCGCTGCGCCAATGCGACCGCGAGATTCGCCGTCATTGAGGACTTGCCCACGCCGCCCTTGCCGGAGGCAACGGCGAACACCCGCGTCGTGGACGTAGGCTTTGCGAATGGAATTTCTGGGGTGTCAGCGTGCCCGCGTAGTGAAGTGCGCAGCTCACGCCGTTGTTCATCACTCATCACGTCAGTGCTGACGCGTACGGCACCGATCCCTTCGATGTCCTTGATAGCGGCTTCTGCGTTGTTCACAATCGTCGTCTTCATAGGACAGCCAGCGATGGTGAGATAGATTTCCACTGCAACATCGTTGCCATCGACAGTGATTGATTTCACCATGCCGAGCTCAGTAATTGGTTTCCCGATTTCGGGATCGTCGACGCGGGCGAGGGCCTCGCGGACTTTAGATTCAGCAATCGTTGTACTCACGGAGCCCATCGTACCGCGCGCGGTTACTCGTCCGAACTTGCGTCTGAGGACTTTTCTGCCACATCGCCATGGCGGGGCTCGGAGAGTTCGGAACCATCGGTAAGTGCGGCATCGTGGTCACGCGCGATTCGAGCTGCAGACTCATCATCAAGTTTGGCTTCAATGCGCTCGAGCACGCTGCCGAGTTCCTCCAACTCTCGTCTTAAGTAGTCGCGTGTGACATTGTCACCAATCGCGATGCGAACGCTTGCGAGTTCACGCGTGAGGAACTCAGTATCAGCTTTCGTTTCTTCTGCACGTCGCCGATCTTCCGCAAGAACTAAGCGGTCGCGGTCTTCTTGGCGGTTCTGCGCCAGCAGAATCAACGGTGCTGCATAGGCAGCTTGGGTGGAAAAAGCTAGGTTGAGCAGAATAAACGGGTAGGGATCCCAACTCCATGCCCAACCACCAATGTTGAGTGCGATCCAGATAATGACAAAAATCGTTTGCCAGAACAGATACTCACCGGTGCCGAAAAGTCGAGCGACTTTTTCGGCGAAGGCGCCCACAGCGTCCGCATCAACGCGCAGGAGACTCCGGCGCTGGCCGACGGCTGGGGTGTCTAGTGTCGCGCGCTTATCAGCCACGGGAGGCCTCCTTTACTGCTGTACAGCGGTGGTCGATTCGGAAGAATGTGGGTCTGGTCGCAAACCTACTTCGCGCCAGTCTTCGGGCAGAAGGTGGTCGAGGAGGTCGTCCACGGCGACTGCGCCGAGCAAGTGTTTGTCGTCGTCAAGCACGGGGCCACAGACAAGGTTATACATCGCAAAGTAGCGCGCCGCAGTTTCCTGGGTGTCGTTGGCATAAAGCGGAGGCAGGTCCGGATCTAGAATGCCACCGATGAGTGAACTGGGGGGTTCTCTTAGTAGTTTCTGCAGGTGGACGCAGCCCAGGTACTTGCCGGTTGGGGTGGCTGTTGGCGGCCGGCAGACGAAAATCAATGAGCTGAGGCTGGTGGGCAAATCCGGGTGCCGAGCCATAGCCAGGGCCTCCGCCACCGTCGTTTGTGGGGTGAGGATTAGCGGCTCTGGTGTCATCAGGGCGCCTACGGTGTCGGGGGAGAAAGTCATCAGCCTACGAACAGGAGCCGACTCCTCAGGATCCATCAACTCCAGCAGGACATCTGCTTTAGCATCTGGCAGCTCGCCGAGCAGGTCGGCAGCATCATCCGGGTCCATCTCTTCCAAAATGTCTGCTGCGCGCTCAATGTCCAAGGACTCAATGATCTCTGCTTGGTGATCGTCCGGCATCTCTTGGATGATGTCGGCGAGGCGTTCGTCATCGAGTTCCTCAGCCACTTGATGCCGCTGCAGCGTAGGCATCTCATGCATGACCGTAGCGATGTCCGCTGGGCGCATGTCGTCGAAAGAGGCGATAATCTGCGCGGTAGCATCGGTGGAACCTAGGCCACCCGCAGTCACTCCCAACACATGAGACCACGGAACTACATGCAGGTCGGCTCGACGGCCAAACTTTGGACGCTCGCCAAAGACTGCGAGTCTAGAGATGACCCAGTCCCGCGTGCGCGTGCGCTCCAACTCCACGTCCGCGATTTCCACCGGCTTGCCATGCAGTTGTGGAAGCTCTGGATCATCAATATGAACTTTTGCCCCGATGAGGTCGTTCAAAACGGTGGATTCACCGGAGCGCGGCTTGAACTGGCGCATGGATACCGAACCGGTGGCCAAGGTGATGTCCGCTGGGGCAATATCGGCCACCCGCAACAATGGCACGAAGATGCGCCTTTTGTTGGTCATCTCCACCACCAAGCCGAGGGCGCGGGAGAGATGTGAGGTGGGCCGGATGCTGACCACCACGTCGCGTACCCTGCCGATCGCTTCGGCATCGGGGCCACGGACGATCATTCCATTCAGGCGGCCAGCGTACACGCGGGTAGTAGTGCTCATAACGTGCCATTCTACTTCAGTGCGGCACTGGGGTTGCTTCTTAAGAAGTGGAACCAAAGCCAGGCATTAGGCGTTGTTCCGATGAAGCACAATAAACCCCTGAAGGAATAAACGATGACTACCGCTGGCCCCACACCACTCGATCCCCGCCCGTTGCCGACCGGCTGGCCCGTCGGCAGCTTCACTTCCTACGTGGAAGCCCAAGCGGCCGTGGACATGCTTTCAGATAAGGGTGATTTTCCGGTTAGTGAGCTCACTATCGTAGGCGTCAACCTCATGGAAGTAGAGCGCGTAGTCGGGCGGTTGACATGGAGCCGAGTTCTTGCCGGAGGCGCAGCTTCGGGCGCGTGGATGGGCGTGTTCTTCGGTCTACTCATCGGCTTGTTCAACGACGCATGGCTCGCACCGCTGATTGTTGGCATCATCATGGGCGTGGTCTTTGGCGTAGTCTCTGCTGCCGTTAGTTATGCCAGCACTCAGGGAAAACGAGACTTTAGTTCCCGAACCCAAATTGTGGCGGGGCGTTATGACGTCCTGTGTTCCCCTGAACACGCCCGCGTCGCGCGAGATGTCATCGCCCGCGCGAACCTAGGTGGAAAGCTAGCCGAGTAACTAGAGCCACTTGTTCTTCTTGAAGAACGCCCACATGAATAAAACAGACAGCAACATCAAACCCAGGACGATGAAGTATCCGTACTGGGTCTTCAGTTCTGGCATGTTCTCAAAATTCATGCCATAAATGCCGGCGATCATCGTCGGGACCGCGGCCATACCAACTATGGCGGACAGGCGACGCATATCTGCGTTTTGCTGAATAGATACCTTTGCCACACCCGCGTTAATCAGCGAAGACAGCCGCTCGTCGTGCGAGGCGATGTGATCCATGGCAGCAATTTCATGGTCCAGCACGTCCACGAAGTAGCTACTGATCTGTTCGGAAAGCAACCCGTGTTGGTTTGCGGTCAACGTACGTAGTGCTGGTGCCAGGGGGTCGATGGCATGACGCATCTCTAGGATCTCTCGCTTGAGACGGTAGATCTGTTCAATGTCGAAACTGGAGTCGGGGGAGAAGACCTCGTTCTCCAACTCGTCGACGTCGTTGGAAAGCAGTCGGGCGATGCGGATGTAGTCGTCGACAAGCACGTCCGCAATCAGCCAAGCCACGGCAGAGGGTCCCAGCGCACACTGTTCAGGGTCGCGCTCCAGGCGTTTCTTGAGTCCAGTGATTGTGGACTGTTCACCGTGGCGAACAGTGATAATGAAATCAGGGCCCACAATCATCTGGACCTCGCCAGTTTCGATAATCTCTTTGGCGTTATTAACCATCGCGTCATCGGTGTACTTCACGTTGCGGATGACAAAGAAGAACTGGTCACCGTAGCGTTCCACCTTAGGGCGCTGCCGAGCGCCGACGGCATCCTCAACTATCAAATCGTGGACATCGTAGGCTTGAGAGATTGACACCATCTGGTGTTGGTCCGGCTCGTAGAGTCCCAGCCACACGTAGCCCTCACCAGTACGGCGAACCTCCTCCAACGCTTCGCGGTAGTTGAACGCGCCGCGTACGGGCTTGCCATCGCGATAGACCACACAGCGTTCGATCGCTCTTTCTGCCGGTATCCGCAACCTGCTCAGTGCTTCGGGGGACTCCGATAGCGGCACCGCTAGTGAGCGTGGCCGTTTGGACAGCGGGAAATTATTCGCCATAAAATTCCCTTTCCCCTGACCCAGTGGGTCAAGCGCGATGTGAAACTGCGACTAAAAACAAGAAGACTTTACAACTCTAGGCCACCAAGTGGTCAAGTGACAGCAGCGCGCAATTGCCGAAAGAATTGTGAAAGCAACTGATTCTCGTAAGATGTAGACCTAGTCAATCTTCCCACCCTTCGGAGTGAACAAACAATGCAACAGCCGAGCAGCACCTCCTTAAGTGGCATCATGCCGCTGCGTCAATGGCTGACATTCGGATTAGCAGCGTTGGTGCTGCTGGGGAGTACTGTGACTGGGGGCACGCCCCAGCCTTCCGCTAGGCCACGCGAAGCAGAAACAGATTCGATCACTGTTTCCATCAACGGTGACCGATACCAACAAAAGGCCTTGGGGGAGGTAGTTACCGGGGCCTTTGTGCGCAGTGGCAAGGAAGCATACCTGGAATCAGAAACCGCTTCTGATAGAAAACCGCGCCTCGAGCGTCTCCAAAGCGGAGATGCCGACCTAGTGCTCGGCTGCACTGGGGAGCTGCTGTTCTACCTCGATCCCGCACTGGCGCAGGAGCTGTCAGCGCAGTATCAGCGCGATAAGGAAAAGGGACTTGATCCCAACGATGGCACGTGGCGCGATAAGGTCTACCAGGCGATGGTCGGGTCACTACCTAACACGATGATGGCTACCGACCCTTCGAACGCCACTGGTTGCAATGGCTACGATGGCCCAGAGTTGCCGCAGAATGTTGTGCCAGTATTTCGGGAGACTGCGCTGCAACGTCGGGATCGACTCACACTCAATCAGATCTCCGGTGGTATCACCACCAAAGACCTTGATGAGCTGTTTGCAGGGCCGCGTGATGACGATGCTACGAAGGAGCGGGCGCAGAAGCTGCTCTCCAAGCTTGATTTTTAACTCCAGAATCACAAGTCCAGACCCATAAGTGCGCGGGCGCTTGGCTGGGGAGAGCCATCTGTAGCAGCCATGGGCCTGAGCTTGCTCATAAGTGGTTAAACCCGCGGCGATTGCCAGCAATCTAAGCCCAGTTATGCTGAAAAGCATGCAACGCTGGGTGCTACATATCGATATGGACGCGTTTTTCGCCTCCGTCGAACAATTGACTCGCCCTACGCTGCGTGGCCGACCTGTGCTCGTCGGCGGACTGTCCGGCCGTGGGGTAGTGGCGGGCGCTTCCTATGAGGCAAGGGCATTCGGTGCCAAGAGTGCGATGCCCATGTACCAAGCACGGGCATTGGTCGGTTTTGGGGTAGTCACAGTCCAGCCACGCCACGCGGTATATGCAACAGCTTCGCGCCGGGTATTTGAGATCATTCGGGCGCGGGCAGGGATCGTCGAGCAACTCTCCATTGATGAGGGATTTATGGAGCCAGCGGAGCTGGTCGGGGCGAGCCCAGAAGAGGTACGCGAGTGGTCCGAGGAGCTGCGTGCGTTGATCAAAGCGGAAACAGGGCTACCGGCGTCGATAGGCGCGGGCTCCGGCAAACAATTTGCCAAGATCGGCTCCGGCGAGGCGAAACCAGACGGGGTGTTTGTAGTGCCAGTGGATCGGCAGCATGAGCTGCTTGATCCCCTGCCAGTGCGCAAATTATGGGGGATCGGCCCCGTTGCGGAGGCGAAGCTCAAACAACAAGGCGTGGCGACGATTGCGGACTTTGCGGCCATGAGCCGCAGGGACGTGGAGATTTCGCTGGGCAAGAATGTCGGTGTGGCATTGTGGCATCTTGCCCGCGGAAACGATGACCGACCCGTGGCGCCACGTGCCGAGGCGAAACAAGTATCGGCGGAACACACCTATCCAGAGGACCTCACCACGCGTGCGCAAGTCGATGCCGCCGTAGAACGTTCGGCTCGATCAGCGCACCGGAGGTTGCTTCGCGACGGCCGTGGCGCCCGGACGGTAACAGTGAAGACAAAACTGGCTACCTTCGCGAGCGAATCCCGCTCACTTACGCTGCCTTATGCCACAGACGACCTGAGCACCTTGCATGCAAGCGCGCGCAAGCTAACTCGATACGCAGAGGAAGTAGGTCCGATCCGGCTCATCGGAGTGTCCTTCTCTGGGTTGGAGTCCGAGCGTCAAGACGTGCTGTTTCCTGAATTGGATCAGAATGTCGTGGTAGTGGAGTCGCAGGAATATGAGGCTGGGGTGAGAGACACCAATGCGGGAGGAGTGGTGTCGGTAACTAGTAGTACCTCCGCCAGCCCGGCCGGGGACGCGGTGTGGCACAGCACGCAAGATGTGTACCATCCCGAATTCGGGCACGGCTGGGTACAAGGGGCAGGACACGGCGTGGTATCCGTGCGTTTTGAAACCAGAAGCACCGACCGGGGGAAGACGCGCAGCTTCGCCATCGATGACCCCGACCTGGTGGCAGCCGATCCGCTAGATAGCTTGGATTGGGAAGATTGGTTTGCTACACAAGAGTCGCCAGGTGACGGCCACTAGCAACTGAAATGGCGAGCAAGACTCGAGCTTGCGGCGCCCGGAAGTAGCTGCTCCACAAGGCGCCCTTTTGAGCCAACTCTGCGGCGCCACTGTATGTGGAAGCCACTTCGCCACGTGGAACGCGGGTGCTAATCAGAACGGGGACGCCGGCAGCGAGCACCTCGGTCAGCCCTTGAGAAAACACGGACCCAACATTGCCGGATCCCATGGCTTCGACGACGATGCCGTCTACGCCCTGCTCGCGATAAAGATCCAGAACTTCTCGTCCTGCACCGGGATAGGCGGTGACGATTGGAACATTGACTTTGGCTAGCGCAGTGGCCGGTACTGGATCCGGCCGAGTGGGCTCTTCCGGCCCATTCGTGGCGAATGCTAGTTCATCAGTGGTGTGCCACTTGGTGGCGCCCCGAACCGGGAGGACGGCGCGTCCGAATACGATAAGACAGCCGATGTCTCGTGCGGAGGCATCACTTGCCACGATGAGCGCTTCGAACAGGTTGTTCGGGCCGTCGGCTTCTGGGTGATCGAAGGGCTTTTGCGCTCCGGTGAATACCACTGGCCGAGAGTCATTATGGAAGGTATCAACGGCTACGGCGGTTTCTTCCATAGAGTCGGTGCCGTGGGTGACCACAACACCGGAAACGCTCGGATCGCGGAGTGCATCGCCGACAGCGTTCACTATGGCGTCGATATCTGCAAACGTCATGGTGGAAGAATCGATGCACTCCAATTCACGTACCTCCACCGCGATGGTGCCAGGCGCGAATCGACGTGCAACTGGCCGGAGCAAATCCTCCCCAGATACAGTGGCGTTGAGCACACCGTGCTCGTCCGTTGTGCAGGCGATTGTGCCACCTGTGGTGAGCACAACTACTTTTAAAGGCGCGTTCTCAGCAGACATACCACTAGGGTGCCACACTTGCGGGCACAGGTTTTACCTAGGGACACTTAAGTTACACGTGTTATTATCGTCGACACGCCTGCGGTGAGTTTTGTATAGACCCATAGCCCGAGAATCGCTCACCGCCCATTACTTACAAGGAGATTTCGTTGAAGTTTTCCACCACAGCAGCTGCTGCAGCCGTCCTCGCCGCTGCGCTTTCCCTCACCGCTTGTTCCGGCGACGATGCCTCAGGAAGCAAAACATCGACTTCCTCCGCTGCTAAGTCGACCTCCGCTAAGGGGGCAGCTCCGGCTCAGCCAAGCGCTGCGGACCTCAACGCTGTGCTGGCTAAGGCAACTGATCCGAGCGCAAGTGTGGAAGAGAAGATCGTAACCGTTCAAGGTGGCGATACCGCGCCAGAGCTTTTTGAAACCATGACCAAGTCTAAGGCCGAGTCCGGCGCAGACTTCCAGGTAGTAGATCCGATCCTGCCTGGCTACACCCCAGATTCTGTTCTTGCGACGGTGAACTTCAGCCTTCCAGACCGTGAGCCACAGGCCGCCGACAATGTGGAGTTTATTTACGATGGTGGCACCTGGAAGCTCTCCCAGAGCTGGGCTTGTACTTTGATCACCAACACGGTTGCTCCCGAACAGGTTCCGGCAATGTGTAAGGATCAGGCCGCTACCCCAACTCCTTAAGTGTGATCACGAGGACACTGATGAGGACGTGACATCTATCTCTATGTAGTTAGAAGTTGGTCAAAGCGTTCTAAGATTTCTGCATGACTAAAAACGAAGGAACCATTGACCGCACTCTTCGCGGTGTGCTCGCTATCGTTGCTGGTATTTGTGCAGCAACCGTTGCTACCGGCCCCCTGCAGGTGATCCTCTGGGCGCTGGCAGTACTTATGGCAGTTACTGCAGCAGCAGGGTTTTGTCCGCTATATCGAGCCCTCGGGATGTCTACCTGCCCGTTAAAGAATTAAACCCCTAACTTCGAGATCCCGCCCGGTCCACAATGTGGCCGAAGGCGGGATCTGTTGTTTGTGGGGAGGAATCTTCAAGAAATCTCGTTGTCAGCAGACAGCGGTGAAATCTCAACTATGCCTGCCGGCCAGCGGTTACGCAGCCAGCGGTCATGGCTAGCAATCAGACACACGCCCGGGTAGTTGACGAGTGCGTGTTCCAGGTCTTCCGCTAGAGCCAAGGCGATGTGGTTGGTGGGCTCGTCGAGAAGCAGGACTTCTGGTGGGTCAACTAACACCATGCCGATCGCTACGCGACGCTGCTGTCCCAGAGATAGCTCCCGCAGTGGCTTGTGCATGCGATCCTCATCCAGCAGCCCAAGCTCGACCAGTTCTGGGCAAAGTTCGCGTGGAGTCGCCTCCAGCGATTCCCATTCAGAGTCCTGTGTCAGGTATCCGATCCGCACCCCCTCCGCTAGCACTCGCTCGCCAGAGTCCGGGGAGAGCAGCCCCGCAGCAATTGCCAGCAACGTCGATTTACCCGCACCATTGGGGCCGATGACGAGCCGAGTATCGCCCGCAAACATCTCCAGCTTCACCGTCCGCAACCGCCCAGTAACGGCTACCGAATCTAGGCGGAGCAGGGCCTCTGGGCGGGGTTTGAAAGCCACAGACAACGCTCCGGTGAAGGACAACTTAGGCGGTGGTGGCGGAATTTCGAAGCGCTCCAACTCCTCGAGGCGATTCCGGGTGGCTTTGAGCCGGTTGCCGACAGTCTTAGCGGCGCGGTCTGCAAAGAACTTCTGGGACACCCGCGTTTCAGACTTGGCCTCTGTGGAGTGAAAGATGTCGCCTTCGCTAATGCCGAGCTTTCCTTCCAGCTCAGAGCGATTTTGCTCCTGAATGGAATAGTCATGTTCCCAGCGGGTGCGGGCAGCAGCTCGCCAGGCAAGATACTCGCTGAATGAACCGTGGAACAACGCACCTTGCCGGGAATCTTCCCCGTAGCCGCCCTCGGCACCGAGCGCGGGGTCGAGATCAATGATGTCTGTGGCACAGTGATCGAGAAACCAGCGATCATGGCTAGCCGCAATGATGGGGCCCGGGAAGCTGGCGAGCTCGGCCATCAGGAAGTCCACGGCGGCATCGTCGAGGTGGTTAGTTGGTTCGTCGAGCAGCATGGCGTCTACGGGACGCAGGAGGAGCGCCGCCAGTGCATAACGACGTCGTTGACCACCGGAAAGCTGATGGATCGGAGTCGCAGGATCGATATCACTGAGGCCGAGGCCCGCGCGTACCTGCTCGATTCGGGAATCCAGTGACCATAGCTGAGACTGCTCAGCCCGAGAAAGCGCGCGATCGAATTCCTCGGTGACATCACGAGTGGACATCGCGGCGCTGAGCTCTTCAATCTCCGTTTCCAACTGCCGGATCTCCGCGACGGCTTCGTCGATAAGCGCCCCGACCGGCGAATCAAACGCCAAGGTGGTTTCCTGTGTGATGAAGCCGAGCCTATCGGGGACAGCGAAGGTGCCAGCATCCGGTTTTCCGCCTGCAAGCAACGAAAGCAGGGTGGATTTCCCGGCACCATTTTCTCCGATAAGGCCTGCGATCTCGCCAGCATTGACGGTGAAAGAAATGTCAGTGAGGACGCGGCGGTCAGGATAAGAGAAGCTGACGCGGTCGGATTTAATGAAAGAAGGCATAACTGAGTTTCCTAAGGTCGAAGCGGATGGTTGCTCGGGGTATTAGGAAAATGCCATGACTTAAATTCTAGCTAGGAGTAGTCAATTTTGGAAATGAAATCCTGGAAAACACGCGCGGGTTTGTCATCCTCGCCATAAAGCACTCGGGTAGCAAGGTCAACGGAGCCAGCTACCGGCAGCGGTTTCCGCAGGTCTACCTGTAATGAGCCAGAACCTGTGGAGTGGGTACCCACAACCTTAAGTTCAGAATTGAGGCCTTGATCAGCCAGGCTCAAGGCAGCTACTGCCGGGCGTTCGGAGACTTCCACGGCGATATCTGCGACATCTCCCTCGCGGGAGTTCAACGTGTACGTAGTGCTGCGTAGCATCGTGGAATCACCAGTGACCCGGTTTTCCACCGTCCATTTTGCGCCTGGAGCAATGGGTTCGCTGGGGAAAATCACCGGCTGCGCCAACAGCTTCATCAAATAGAGCTCGGCGATCGCACGGCCCTGATCAGTGGCTGCAGTTGGGGCAGACAGCCTGACCGTCTCAGCGCGTCCTGTTGGTTGGCCGGTCCAGGCGAGTTCGAAACCCTCTGTCGACTGGATATCCGACGCAAACTCGGGTTTAGAGTGGGTTGGGCTGAGCAACTTGAGTGTGACATCTCGGGGAGACTGCGCAGAGACAGCGGCATCGAGCGTGGCTTTCAGCGTATCCACGTTGGCATCAGTGGCAGGTTCGGCAGCAATATCCGCCGCGGTACCCGTGCCCTGTTCAAAACCATCCGAGATCTCAATCGCGGATTGTTGGGTTGCGCCGGAATCGTGAAAGGCCAGGACCTGTGCGTCGCCTACACCGGCGTCGATAAGCGCCACCTTGGGGGCGTCGACCGGCAACGACACCGCCTTTTCTTCGCTTGGCTGTGGGGCATCATTACCGCACGCAGTGAGCGCAAAAACGGACAGGGTGACGGCGAGACAGGACGCGAGCGACTTCTTCATAAGTGACTACGGTACTAGGTTCGGGCAGGACTGCTGGTGAGGACCGAATAGAAAATCCACCCCGAGATAGGGAATGATGGAACGCGTGAGTGCTACAGGTAGGAGCTATGTTATTCCGATGGCGGCGATAGCCATCGTGGCGGCAGCGGTGGATCAAGGCACCAAAGCCATCATGCTGAACCTTCTGGACCCCGGGGTTGCTATGCCAATCCTTGGCGATTGGTTCCGCTTCTACCTGCTGTTCAACCCCGGTGCGGCGTTCTCGATGGGGGAGAACTCGACCTGGCTATTTACCACCATCCAGCTGGTGTTCGTTTTGGGGATCGCAGTGTTTGCCCGCCGAGTACGCCAGCCGTGGCAGGCCACAGGACTCGCCCTCATCGCAGGTGGCGCCCTGGGAAATCTCATCGACCGGCTCTTCCGGGAGCCTGGCTTCTACTTTGGCCACGTGGTTGATTTCATTTCGGTGGGTAGCTTCGCGGTGTTCAATATTGCAGATTCCTGTATCACTGTTGGTGTGCTCTGCTTCATCATCAGCGCTTTTAGAGAGGAGCAGCATGCGTGAGAACCGTCAGTTACCAGTGCCAGAAGGCCTCGTAGGGATGCGCGTGGATGCGGCATTGGCTAAGCTCCTGGGCCTGTCCCGCACGATAGCTGCAGAGCTGGCCGAGTCCGGCGATGTGCTTGTCGACGGCCGTAGCGTCGGAAAATCCGACCGCCTCAGCGCCGACGCGTGGCTCGATGTCACGCTTCCGGAACCGGAACAACCCCTACTCCCAAAGGCAGAATTGGTCGAGGGGATGGATATCCTCTACTCAGATCAGGATCTCATTGCGGTGAACAAGCCCGTCGGTGTGGCTGCGCATCCCACTGTCGGTTGGGAAGGCCCGACCGTAGTAGGTGGACTGGCCGCCGCGGGTTTCCGAATTTCCACTTCGGGCCCGCCGGAACGCAAGGGGATTGTGCAGCGACTTGATGTCGGTACCTCGGGAGTGATGGTGGTGGCCGCCTCGGAGCGTGGCTATACCGTTCTCAAGCGTGCTTTCCGCGATCGCACCGTGTCGAAGACGTACCATGCTTTGGTGCAAGGCCACCCGGATCCGCTCACGGGCACCATCGATGCCCCGATCGGTCGGCATCCTTCAGCTGGTTGGAGATTCGCCGTCACCACCGGCGGTAAGCCCTCAGTGACGCACTACGAAACCATCGAGGCATTTCGGGAAGCAACCTTGCTTGAGGTGCACCTAGAAACCGGGCGCACTCACCAGATCCGCGTTCACTTTTCTTCCCTCCACCATCCGTGCTGTGGCGACCCGATGTATGGTTCTGACCCTAAGCTCAGCAAGCGCTTGGGACTATCGCGACAGTGGCTCCATGCGGTGAAACTCGGGTTCCACCATCCCGCCGACGGCCGCTACATGGAAGTTGAATCGCCGTATCCACCAGATCTCCAGCATGCCTTGGATGAGCTGCGCTCATGACAGCGGCCAGAGTGCGAAAGGTGCTGGCACTGCTCTGCACCTTGTTAATCATCGGCGCTGTGATAATGGCCAGCTTTGATGATCGCACCTCCAAACCGATGCTGAAAAACGGCGACGTGCTCGGTCAAGATACTGGCGAGAGCTACAGCCAGTATCAGCAGCGCGCTGACCACAGCCTAGTCGGAGCCTCCGGAACCTCCTGGGCGATGATTACTTTCGCAGAGCCGTTGTCAGCTGAGCGCGCCGGGGCGCTTGTTGAGCAGCTCCACTTAAAACGCGTGGGTGGGGCGGTCTTTGCAGACGAAAAGCCGCAAGCACTTCCGGAACCCGTTGCCCCGGAAACCCGAATCGAGGTATTCGAGCGCTGGACCCCGCCTGCGAAGAACATCGTCGGGGTGATCGCTTATGACGATGCGGAACTCTTCCGCGGATTGGCTGACAACCCGCAGCTTGGCGCAATCGAGGTATTGCCGCAAGGGGCAGCTTGGGGGCGCTTTGGTGTCAGGCCGGTTGCCGTCGATTAGCGCGCGTTGCTCGGCGCTGTAGCCAAATGTCGGTGAGGAAAATACCCACCGAGACCCAAATGATTCCGAAGCCAAGCCAGCGCACCGTCTCCAACTGCTCGTGCATGATGCACACTGCCCACAGCATTTGCATGGTTGGCGTCATGTATTGGAGCATTCCGATGGTCGACAGTGGGATGAGTTGCGCGGCCTTATTGAAGAGCAATAGTGGAAGCGCGGTGATGATGCCAGAGGAGATCAGGAGCGCGACATGTCCCGCGCCGTGCCCCGTAAACGTTGACGTGCCCTGCAGCGTGAGGTAACCGAGATAGCCCAGCGCCACCGGAAACAACACCACAGTCTCCGCTGCCAGCGAGGCCTCCGGGGGGAGCTGAATCCGCTTCTTGATCAAGCCATAGATGCCAAAGGAGAACGCGAGTGTGAGTCCCATAAGCGGCGGTTGCCCGGACAACGCAGCCAGCACAATGACGGCAATCGCCGCAATAGCCACACTGAGCTGCTGCAGTTGACGCAGCCGCTCCCGGAGCACCAGCATGCCTAGCACGACATTGACCAAGGGGTTAATGAAGTATCCCAATGCGGCCTCGGCAACATGCCCGGAGTTCACAGCGATGACATAGGTCAGCCAATTCACCGCGATGAACACTGCAGCAAGTACCACTAGGAGCCAGGTAGCTCGGTCAGCGCGTCGCAGTTCTTGCGCTGCTTTGGTGACAAAGATCAGGGCAACCATCACCACGGCGGTCCACACAATGCGGTGCGCCAGAATCTCCACGGGAGCCGCAGGCTCGAGGAGTGGGAAGTAGGCGGCGAAACCGCCCCACATTAGATAAGCCAAGACCGCGTACCACATGAGCACAGACCTTACCCCGGTTCGATCGCTGATTTGCGGCTTTACTGGTGCTTTCGACTGGGGCACAGCACTGCTGGCGGTGGCGGGATGCCCGGTGTGTAGGCAGGTCAATGAGGATAGCCGAAGCCGGTTGCTTATCGACGCCCCTGATTAAGTAGACTCACCCTTTATGGGCAACTCTTCCTTCGTTCACCTGCATAATCACACTGAGTATTCCATGCTCGATGGTATGGCCAAGATCGATATGTTGGCTGATGAGGTGAATCGCCAAGGTATGTCTGCCGTTGGTATTTCAGATCACGGCAATATGTATGGCTCCGATGCTTTCTATCAGAAGATGACCGCCTCCGGCATCAAGCCCATCATTGGAATCGAAGCCTATCTTGCGCCCGAGTCACGCCTGAACAAGCAACGCATCCGCTGGGGAGAACCGCACCAAAAATCCGATGACGTTTCCGCCTCGGGCGCCTATCTCCATCAGACGATGTGGGCAGAAAACGTTGAGGGGCTACGGAACCTGTTTTACCTTTCCTCGATGGCCTCTTACGAAGGCCAGCTGGGCAAGTGGCCACGTATGGATGCGGAGATTATCGCGGAGCGCGCCTCTGGCATCATCGCCACCACTGGATGTCCATCGGGCGATGTTCAGACTCGGCTCCGCCTGGGACAGTTCAATGAAGCTCTCGAGGCTGCCGCGATGTGGCAGGACATTTACGGCAAAGAAAATTACTTCCTTGAGCTGATGGACCATGGCCTGGACATCGAAAACCGGGTGCGCGCGGAATTGCTCGAGATCGGCCGGAAGCTGGATTTGCCGCCACTGGTGACCAATGACTGCCACTATGTGCTCGAATCCCAGGCCCAGGCTCACGAGGCGATGCTGTGTGTGCAAACCGGCAAGACCCTGCATGACGAGGATCGTTTCAAGTTTGATGGTACTGGCTACTACATTAAAACCGCCGCAGAGATGCGGGCCGGCTGGGACCACACTGTCCCTGGGGCCTGCGATAACACCCTGCTCATCGCGGAGCGTGTGGAGGATTACAGCGAGATCTGGGAAGCTCACCCACACGACCGGATGCCGGTCGCTGATGTTCCGGAAGGTGAAACCCCGACCACGTGGTTGCATCATGAAGTGATGGCGGGCCTGCAGGATCGTTTCCCGGGTAAAGAAGTTCCACAGGAATACATCGATCGTGCTGAGTACGAGATCAAAGTCATTGATATGAAGGGGTATCCTTCTTACTTCCTCATCGTGGCGGAGCTGATCAAGCACGCCCGATCCATCGGTATTCGCGTGGGCCCCGGGCGTGGCTCGGCGGCAGGCGCACTGGTGGCCTATGCGCTGACGATCACCAACATTGACCCGATCGAGCACGACCTGCTGTTCGAGCGCTTCCTCAACCCGGAACGACCTTCCGCTCCCGATATTGATATCGACTTTGACGACCGTCGTCGCGGCGAAATGATTCGTTATGCCTCTGAGCGCTGGGGCGAGGACAAGATCGCCCAGGTGATTACCTTCGGAACGGTGAAGACCAAGCAGGCACTGAAAGACTCAGCTCGCGTACAGTTCGGCCAGGCTGGCTATCAGATGGCAGACCGTATTACCAAAGTGCTGCCGCCGGCGATCATGGCTAAAGACATCCCATTGTCCGGAATTACAGATCCGGAGCATCCGCGCTATGGCGAGGCTGGCGAGGTGCGAAACCTGATTGAGACTGATCCGGATGTTCGCAAGATTTATGAGACGGCTCGTGGCCTCGAAGGCGTGGTGCGTCAGGCTGGTGTCCATGCTTGTGCCGTGATCATGGCGTCCGTCCCGCTCCTAGACTGCATCCCGATGTGGAAGCGGCAGCAGGACGGAGCGCTCATTACCGGTTGGCCGTATCCGGCCTGCGAGGCAATCGGCCTGCTGAAAATGGACTTTTTGGGTCTGCGAAACCTGACCGTGATTGGTGACGCGCTCGAGAACATTAAGCGCAACCGTGGCATTGAACTCGACCTGGAAAACCTGACCACGGATGACCCCGCAACCTATGAACTGCTTGCTCGTGGCGACACCCTGGGTGTGTTCCAGCTCGATGGCGGTGGCATGCGGGAACTGCTCAAGCGTATGGAGCCCACCGGCTTCGATGACATCGTTGCGGCACTTGCGCTGTACCGTCCCGGGCCGATGGGTGTGAACGCTCACCTGGACTACGCCGATCGTAAGAATAGCCGTCAAGAGATCAAACCGATCCATCCGGAATTGGAGGAGCCGCTCAAAGAAATCTTGGGGGATACCTACGGCCTGATCGTGTATCAGGAGCAGATCATGCGTATTTCCCAGAAGGTTGCCAATTACACAGCGGGCCAAGCAGATGGCTTCCGTAAGGCCATGGGTAAGAAGAAACCTGAAGTGTTGGCGAAGGAATTCGTCGCATTTGAGGCTGGCATGTTGTCCAATGGCTTCTCCAAGGAAGCGATCAAGGCCCTGTGGGACACCATCGAGCCTTTTGCTGCCTACGCCTTCAATAAGTCCCATGCTGCAGGCTATGGTTTGGTGTCTTTTTGGACGGGGTATCTCAAGGCCAACTACACCGCAGAATATATGGCGGCGCTGCTTACTTCGGTGTCTGACAAGAAGGACAAGTCGGCTATCTATCTCGCAGACTGCCGGCACTTGGGCATTAAGGTGATGCCACCAGACGTAAACGAGTCCGTGCTGGACTTCGTGGCTGTTGGCGAGGACATTCGCTTTGGCCTCGGTGCTGTCCGCAACGTTGGCGAAGATGTGGTGGAGTCCATCGTTGCCTCGCGTGCGGAAAAGGGGCACTTCAAGGACTTCTCAGACTATCTAGACAAGATCGACACCGTGCCGTGCAACAAGCGTGTCACCGAATCACTTATTAAGGCCGGAGCCTTTGATTCTCTGGGGCACAGCCGCAAGGGGCTGATGCTGGTGCATGAGGACGCGGTGGATTCCGTAACCGCCACCAAGAAGGCGGCCGACAAGGGGCAATTCGATCTTTTTGCTGGCTTCGGTGGCTCCGAAGACGGGGAGGCGGAGAACTTCTTCGCAGTGCAGGTCCCAGAAGATACTTGGGAGCGCAAGCATGAGCTAGCACTGGAGCGGGAGATGCTCGGCCTGTACGTCTCCGGCCACCCGCTGGATGGCTTCGAGGAGGCCCTCGCGGCGCAAACCGATACGGCGCTCACCACGATTTTGGGTGGGGAGCTGCGGCACGGGGCGGAGGTGACTATCGGTGGCATTATTTCGGCCGTCGATAGGCGTTTTAGCAAGAAGGACGGTTCACCGTGGGCGATCGTCACAGTGGAGGATCACAATGGTGCCTCCGTGGAGCTCCTGGTGTTCAACAAGATCTATAACCTTGTGGCAACGCAACTGGTTGAGGACAACATCATCCTGGCTAAGGCCCACATCTCCATTCGCGATGATCGCATGAGCCTGTTTTGTGATGACTTGAAAACACCGGAGCTCGGTGCCGGAAACGGTTCGGGTTTGCCTCTCAAACTGGTGATGCGTACCGATCAGTGCACGATGGAGAATATCGCCCGTCTGAAAGAGGTGCTGCTGTCCAACGCTGGCGAGTCCGACGTTTACCTCAAGCTTGTCGACGGCAATAATTCGACGATGCTGGTCCTCGGTGATCATCTGCGCGTAAACCGCTCGGGCAATCTCATGGGCGATCTCAAGGCGACGATGGGGCCGGGAATCCTGGGTTAGGAGCGCCCAGCGTGGAATGACTGCATTCGATACCGCGCTGTTCCCTGTGAAGAATACAGACCCCATAATCCATTTGTGGGATACCTATCCCACTAGGCGGGCGGTGGGGAGGGTAGGATGTGATCATGACCGATCACTTAACTCAGGAAAATACGTCCCTCGCTGGAGAAAACGCCGCCATCCGCGCGGCAGATATTCAACTGGCGCAGGCACGAATTTCCGCAGTGATCGCACCCACCCCCCTGCAATACTGCCCCCGACTTTCCGAAGCAACCGGGGCGCAGGTCTACCTGAAGCGGGAGGACTTGCAGGATGTGCGCTCTTACAAGATCCGCGGAGCCTACAACAACATCGTGCAGTTGGACGAAGCAGAGCGCGCCGCTGGAATCGTAGCGGCCTCTGCCGGAAATCATGCTCAAGGCGTCGCCTATGCCTGCCGGTCCTTGGGCATAACGGGCCGCATCTTCGTGCCAGAATCCACCCCGAAGCAAAAGCTCAGTCGCATCTTGGTGCACGGCAAGGGCGCAGTGGAACTCGAGTTGAGGGGCGCAAGCTTTGATGAGGCGGCCGCCGCCGCGCGTGCCTACGCCGCCGAGACCGGGGCGACTTTGGTGGAGCCTTTTGATGCTCGTGACACCATCATCGGGCAGGGCACTGTCGCAGCCGAGATCCTCTCCCAGCTCACGGCTTTGGGCAAACACGCGGATTCCGTAGTCGTACCAGTCGGCGGTGGTGGCCTGCTTGCAGGAGTATTGTCCTACCTGCGAGACATGGCCCCACTCACGGCAGTTATTGGCGCAGAGCCGCTCACCGCAGCATCCATGCAAGCGGCATTGCAGAACAACGGGCCGATCACCCTAGAAGACATAGACCCCTTCGTAGATGGTGCGGCAGTAAAACGCGTCGGAGACTTGAACTACCAGGTGGTGGATAAGCAGCGTTCACGATTGCACATGGTCTCGGTCTCCGAGGGGGCAGTGTGCACTGAGATGCTCGACCTATATCAAAACGAGGGCATCGTCGCGGAGCCGGCGGGAGCACTGTCAGTAGCTGCCCTGAAATCGCTCGCGATCAAACCGGGCGAAGTGATCGTATGTATCATTTCCGGGGGCAACAATGACGTCCTGCGCTACAACGAAATCGTAGAACGCTCCCTCGTTCACCAGGGACTGAAGCACTACTTCTTGGTGAACTTCCCGCAGGAGCCCGGCCAGCTGCGCCACTTCCTCAACGACGTCCTCGGCCCTGAGGATGACATCACCCGCTTCGAGTACCTCAAGCGCAACAACAGGGACACTGGGGCAGCGCTGGTGGGCATTCAGCTAGGAAAAGCAAGCGACCTTGCCGCGCTGTTGGAACGCATGACAGCCTCCAAGATCTACTGCCAGCAGCTTGAGCCCGGAACATCGGAATATGAATTTCTGACCTAGGTGAGGATCGCGAATCCCCACGGGTCGAGAACAGTCTCGAACTGTCCTACCTGGGGCGCGGTGAAGGTATAGCGCAGCTCACCACCGAAAGGTACGCGCACCTGCGCGGCGGAGAAGTTCGCCACGATGCGCACGTCCTCGTGCCCGAACGCTAACCAGCTCTCGCCGTATTGCACGTCCAAATGCTCCAAATATGGGCGAGCAAGGCGCAGTTCCTGCCGCAGTGAAAGCAACGTGCGGTAGGCCTCCAAAATCCCGGCTTGTTCCGCATCAAAATCCCAGACGAGTCGGGAGCGTTCAAAGGTGTCGGGGTCGGCTGGATCAGGGACCAGCCCCTCATCCCAACCATTGCGCTTGAACTCGTTCATGCGGCCTTCCCGGGTCAAGCGGCACAACTTGGGATCAGAGTGGGATACGAAGAAACAAAAGGGTGTCTTCGCGCCAAACTCCTCACCCATAAACAACATTGGGGTAAACGGAGCACAGAGCACAAACGCAGCTTTCAACACTTGTTGCTCCGGCGTCAGATTCATAGATGGCCGGTCACCAGCTGCGCGGTTACCTACTTGGTCATGAGTGGTGGTGTAGGTGACGAACTTGGAGGCTGGGACGATAGTGGTATCGATCCGACGTCCGTGGGTGCGGCCACGGAAGGTAGAAAACGTTTCCGCATGTAGGAATACGTTCTTTAGAGTTTCTGCCAGCACCTCGGTAGTGCCGAAATCCGCGTAGTAGGCGTGTTGTTCCCCGGACACCAGCGCATGGAGTGCGTGGTGAACATCGTCTATCCACTGCCCATCAAGGCCATAGCCACCCGCTTGCTGGGCGGAAACCAGGCGGGGATCGTTTTGGTCTGATTCTGCGATCAGAACGCGGGGGATCCCCGTCGTGGCCTCGACGTCATTCTTGAGGTAAGTCAGCTGCTCCAGCAGGTGGATCGCGCCAGGATCATAAAGGGCATGAACAGCATCAAGCCGAATGCCGTCCACATGGAATTCCTCGAACCACATCCGGACCGCGTCTTGAATGTACGCACGGACAGCATCGGACCCGAAGCCCATCAGGTTGATGGTGTCTCCCCAGCCGGTGTTGCTCGGCTGGGTGTACGGGCCGAACATCCCGTTGTAGTTGCCTTCAGGGCCGAAATGATTGAAGACGCAATCCATCATCACTGCAAAGCCGGCGTTGTGCGCTGCGTTGATAAAACGCTTAAAGCCAAGGCGGCCACCGTAACCTTCGTGAACGGCGTGCCAGAGGACGCCGTCGTAA
Organism: Corynebacterium sp. H127; assembly: GCF_037482665.1. Classification (NCBI taxonomy): domain Bacteria; kingdom Bacillati; phylum Actinomycetota; class Actinomycetes; order Mycobacteriales; family Corynebacteriaceae; genus Corynebacterium; species Corynebacterium sp. H127. Next base: position 434,049 of record NZ_JBBHKY010000001.1, on the reverse strand, counting down.
CCCCAGTTGCGGTCACCAGCAAAGGGCTGCACTGGCATGAGCTCGATCGTAGTGACACCTAGTTCACGCAGGTAGTCCAGCTTGTCTATCAAGGCATCGAAGGTGCCCTCGGAAGTGAATGTGCCAACGTGCAGCTCATAGATCACTTGTCCAGGAAGGATGCGGCCCGTCCAGTTCTGGTCGCTCCAATCGAATCCTTGCTCGCTGACCAGTGACAGGCCATGCACGCCATCGGGCTGTGCGGTGGAGCGTGGGTCAGGAAGCAGGGGAGACCAGCTAGTGCCGTCGAAAAGCGAGAAACCGTAGCGCTGACCGGGGTGCTTTTCGACGTCACTGGTCCACCACCCGTGTTCGCTAGCGCGCATCGGGTAGCTTGTTCCATCCACCTCCACAGCAGCATCGGTAGCGTTTGGGGCCCACACTTCAAAAACAGACATACTTCATAGGCTAAACCATCACCTGGCATGGCACTAAGGGGAAACTTGGGAAACCTGAACCAGTGCGACTGCAGTGAGGTTCGTTGATGCACCAGGTTGGTAGCCTTGTCTCCATGAGCGATACTGTGGCCGAATTTGACGTGTGCGAGGAACAACAAGTGCCAACCGTGGTGCTCACACGTAACGGCGTTCCTCCCGAAGGTATCGCTGAACTTTATGATTCGGCCTTCGCTGCTTTTCGTACCGCCATCGCTGCCGGCGAGGTAAGTCCCACCGGACCCGCTACCGCTGTGTACCTTCGAATGGCAGAAACCGTAGATGTGGAATTGGGATTTCCGGGCACCTTGCACGGGGCGCACCCCAGTTTCGTCCGATCGGTGCTGCCGGGCGGACTCGTAGCTTGCCACACTTATCTCGGCTCCTACCAAGGTCTGGCCGTGGAGTGGATGCAGTTTGTTAGTGAATTACATGCGGCGGGCTGGGAAGTCGCCGGCCCCTGTTGGGAAAGTTACGTTACGCAGCCGACGAAGGACATCGATCCAACTACACTGCGCACAGACCTGTGTTGCCTCGTTCATCGTGGACAGCTCTAGGCCCTAAGATGCAGCCAACTATCTATCGACGCCCAGCGCAGGGCGAGGTATTCCGCAGCGAATTCGAAATCAAGCGTTCCAAATTTCTCGGGTTCATCGCCCAGGCTACGTGCGAAGGAGAAGCGCGGGCTTTTATCGCGGAGATCAAATCGCAATTCCCAGATGCGAGACATCATTGCAGCGCGTTCCGGTATCACGTTGCTCATGCCAATCCTGTCGAGCGCTCGAGCGACGATGGTGAGCCATCAGGTACCGCAGGGCTACCGATGCTCGATGTGCTGCGGGGAAGTGGGTTGCTGGATGTGGTCGCGGTCAGTGTGCGCTACTTCGGGGGCATCAAGCTGGGTACCGGCGGGTTGGTCCGCGCCTACTCTGAATCTACGCAGTTGACGCTGGAGCAAGTACGCAGCGAAAGCCGCGGATTGCGGGAATTGTATCGCTTGGAGGTCGGGCACGATGTAGCCGGCAAACTTGAAGCGGAGTTACGCCGACATGACTTTGCCGTCGTCGATGCTGAATACGGCGCGAAGGTGGTGCTGTCTATTGGCGTGTCACCCGGGCAACGGCCAGAGCTAGATGCCATGCTCGCCGAAAGTACCCAGGGGCGGGCTGACACCAAGCTCATTGGCTCAGAATGGATTGATTTACGCTGCTAAAGTTGATGCCATGACGATGCAACAGTACCCACGCAACCCAATCGAACAACGCAAGGCCGCAGTGCGAAAATACTCCCGCAATGGTGTCCTGGCAGTCGCTACGGGCCTCGGCGGTGGCGTCGCGCTGTGGTTGATGGCGGATCAGGCCGCCTTCCTGGTGGTGGGGCTGGTGCTGGCCGTCATTGGTGGCTTCATTAACTACCGACGTGTACAGAAAATAGTTAACTACCGCGACGAGTACTAGAAGAGCTCTAACAGTGGAATCAGCACGCATCGATGCGTGGGTGTGGGCGGTACGGCTCATGAAGACCCGTTCGGCAGCGGCCGAGGCCTGCAAAGCTGGACACATCAAACTTAACGGCACCGCAGTAAAACCGTCTCAGCTAGTAGTGCCGGGGGATCGAGTTCGAGTATGGGTGGACCATAGGGAACACGACGTTGAGGTGGTGCAGACCATTAAGAAGCGGGTAGGGGCAGCAATCGCACGTACCTGCTACGTGGATCACTCGCCACCGGCACCGCCGAAAGAAATAATTGCCTCGATCCCGAAACGGGAACGAGGCGCGGGCCGACCTACTAAGCGGGAACGCCGGGAGATCGACCGCCTCATGGGGCGAGGCTGAACTTACATGTTCAGTCCCCAGTCCGCTGGTGGGAAATCAATGCCACGCTCGCGGAAGAAATCAGCAACGGTCAGCGCCCAAACATGCAGCGCATCGGCGAGCTGAGGGAAATCATGCAACGTGGAAACCATCAGGTTTGACTCCTATGTATCTATGCGGCTTATGTGTTGACTATAAACCTACTCGTTTTCTTCAGCAATCCCGGCGGCGACCATAGTATTCAAGCGATTTTTCAAGCGATTAGTGCGTTGGGATGCATGCCGTCCAGAATCCTTCGTGCGATCGATGTGCAATTGGCCGAAACGACGCAGTAGCAAGTCATCGATGATGCGGATTTGGCCTGGAACAAACTGGTACTTCATCGCAGTCTCCACGACCTTAATGTCGAGGTCAGAGAGCAAAGTGCGCAACTCGCTAACGGTTGTAATGCCGTTTGCTGCCAGGATTTCTTCGAGCCAAGAGTAGTACTCGGAGCGTGAGCGCGGGAAGCGGTTGCCGACGAGCATCGCAAGTACTCCTGGCAAGGTCTCTGCGGTGAGTTCTACTTCATCCGCCGGAGCAGGAGCTTCGCCTTGAATCCGGGCGATTTGGTCAAACTGCTGGTCAGCAAGCTCAATCAATCCGGCGGCGAGGGTAAATGCACGATCCACTCGCGGGTCTAGGGTCTGGGCACCTTTGTAACGAATGTCATGTTCAAATTCTGCCCAGGCGTGCTGCAGGACGGTACGGACCTGTACCTCAAAAGTCATGCCACGGTACTCAGCGAGGTCTTCTGCATCTTCCGGTACTTGGACGATCAGGTGGTAAGAACCGTATCCAAAATCGCCCGCGATACGAGTCTCCGCCGCCTTATCGACGCTCTTGATCACCGTGAAGGCCTGGCTCAGCACATCAAGAACAACAGGGATATCGGCAGAGAAGTAAGTGGTGATGCGAATACCGATGATGTCTTTCACATCGCGCCAGGGATCTGGATACTCGAAGGCTCCGTTGACGTGGCGTTGCATGGCTTTGGTCTTTAGCGACCGCCACGTCTTGATCCGGGCAGCAACTCGGTCAAAGGACACACCGGCATCCACGAGTAGTTCCTCAATCACCTCGCGGAAATCGCTGGCAGCGTTGGGGTGATGGCGCACCCACTCGTGGTAAACCGATCCGAGCTGGGAGATACGTTTCTGGCTCATGATTTAGTGTTTCACCAGCACAAGCAACGCGGTGGGTAAGGTTTCCAGCAGCTGACTTACTAAAACGTCACCACTGAACTCGCGCCCCGATAGTTTGTCGCACCAGGTTCCTGCTGGCAGGGTCACGGTGGTATCTCCCCAGCCACCGGCGCGCTCCAACTGGATAGGCTTGCGGGTTGCGACTGCGATGACCTGCAAGTCACGCTGAGATTTTCCACGAGCCATGCCGACCAGGTGAGTCTCATTTGGGCCAACGGCGTACACAGCTTGGTAGTCGGCGCCTTCGAAGGATTCTGGGTGTTCCAGTCGGGTGTGCAATGCAGCATTGACCACGGCAAGCTTGGCCATGTCGGCATCAGCAGCTAGTTCAGCATCAAGGGCCCCGTTCTCCTGCAATATGCCCAGCTTTTGGCTCCGAGCGGTGTAGTCGACAAAAGCGCGATTGTCGGGATCTACCAAAGAGTCGGTGAAAAACTCGTTGCCTTGGTAAATGTCGGGAATTCCGGGTCCGATGAGTTGTAGCATCTTGCGTCCCAAGGAGATCGTCGTGGCAGCTGGGGCGAGCAGGGAAACGAACTCGTTGAGCTGCGCAGTGGCAGGACCGTCGAAAAGCGCGTCGACCCAATGGGCAACATCAGATTCGAAAGAATCATTCGGCTCCGTCCACGCGGTGTGGACGCCAGCCTCGCGCACAGCCTTGAGCGCATAAGCTTGGAATCGCTTGCGAAGGGTATCGCTTGGCTCGCCATCAGCCGGCCAAATGCCCACCAAGTTTTGCAGCAGGAAGTGACCCGTTGCGCCGTCTGGGGGCGGGGTAATCGCGGTGACTTTGGTGATGAACTCAGCGAACTCGCTCGGTACTTCGGAGATTTCGATGATTCGGGCGCGAACATCCTCGCCACGTTTGGTGTCGTGGGTGGAAAGCGTAGTCATGGAGGCAGGCCACAGGAGAGCCCGCTCGTGTTGGAGCATGTGGAATTCAGCCGCTGAGACGCCAAACCTTCCGGGCGCGCCTCCGACTTCCTGGAGGGCTACCAGCCGTGAGGCGCGATAGAACATCTTGTCTTCCACGCCCTTAGCCATCACCGCACCACAGACTTGCGCGAAGCGGGTCGCCGCCTCGCCGTCGGCAAGCAGCGCTGCGGCGATGATATCGAGCGCATCGCGGTGTGAAGGGTAGCGCTGCACCATTTCGGCGATCACAGTGGCAGTGGTACGGGACAAGGAAATATAGTCGGCGCGATAGACCGGCATGAATGCAACCAACTCGACCAAGGACGCGATGAGTTGTTCTTCGCTGACGTGCGGCCCTGCTGTGGAAAAATTGTCACGGCGGATCGCGCGGGCGAGGCGCCGGACCTCGGTGCCCAGCTCACTCTGTGCTACCTCACTCTTCAACGCATGCTCGTTAGCTTCCAGCGAAGCCGCGTCCCAAGGGGAACCGGTGTGCTGCATAGCTAGCATGGACAGCGTGTCTACGCCTTCACGGGCGATGAAGACCCCATCGAACTCGCGGAGAGCGTCATAACCGGTCGTACCGTCTACGGGAAGACGGGGGTCAAGTGGCTCCTCCACCCCAAGGATCTTTTCAATGATCAACCAGCGATCTGGGCCAACAACGTCACGTAGGCGCTTGATGTAGCCGAAAGGATTGGCCAATCCGTCTGGGTGATCCACGCGCACGCCGTCAATCAAATCCAGGGCAACCAGTTCGCGCAGCACCTGGTGCGTGTGTTCAAACACAAGTGGGTCTTCCTGGCGGAGGCCAGCTAGCCCGTTGACCGAAAAGAAGCGTCGGTACCCGATCACGCCGTCACGCCAGTACATCAGGCGGTAAGACTGCTGCTGATACACCGCGATGGGGTCATCGCCTTCAGTGCCTGGTGCCACCGGGAAAATGTGATCAAAGTAGCGCAGGACCGTCTCGTCCTCGTAAATATCCAGCACCAATTTCTCTTCGTCGCCATGCGCGCCCAGCACTGGCAGTCCTAGTTTCCCGTCAGCGCCATTGTCCTCGTGCCAGTCGATATCAAAGAAGTGCTCATACTGCGAGTCTTGACCATTCTTAAGTACGTCCCACCACCATGTGTTCAGCTCCGGCTGTGCGATGCCCACATGGTTCGGCACGATGTCGATGATGATCCCGATTCCGGCCGCTTGGGCCTGTGCCGCGAAGTCCTGAAACCCCGCCATGCCACCGAACTCAGGGTTGATCGTCGTTGGATCGGTAACGTCATAAGAGTGGTTCGAATCTGGAACCGCGGTCAAAATAGGGGACAGATAGACGTGGGAAACACCTAGCGCGGAAAGATACTCGAGCTGGTTTGCGGCCTCAGCGAACCCGAATGCGCGACCAGATTCTTCGGCTTTTGGTCCGCGCAGCTGCAGGCGGTAAGTAGCGGTGATCGGGCGACGCATGATGAATCAAATTCCTCCGTTGTCAGGGGCACGCACGTGAATACCGCTACAAGTTTAGGTAGGTTTGGCCGGCTTTGCTGTCAGCAACTAACCGGCAGTGCCCCCTAGTGGAATCAAAGGGCGTGGTTAGCGGGTGGAAATGAGCTCTGGAAACCCCTCGTGGTACATCAGTGGTCCGACTGCCCCAGGTAGTGCCGGTAGGTCAGCATCAGATAGCGCGGAATTGACGGCTATGAGGAAATGAGGACCGCAATAATAAAAGTGAATGCACGTAGTGTTGAGATACTGACGAGCACAACCAAGCAACCGGGAGAACAACTCGGGGTGTGCTAACCAGGTCGAGTCGTCTCCAACACTGGGACGGATTTGTATCGCGGTTCCAGTGGCGTTGATGCTGCGGACAAAGAAGCGTGCGGCCCCCAATTCCGTTGCTCGGTGAATCACGCCTTTTGCCACGCAATCCCAGGCTTTCAAGGCGGTAAACCCAAGGTCAGATAACGCACGGTGGCTTAGCAGTGTCTCCGAGTTGGCGTGCGGATCCCGAAATCCCACTCTGATCTCGGCAGACAATGCCACCGTTGCGGGTGATTCCGCGAAGGCGGAGTCGCTGAGCGCGGCGTCCACCTCCTCGGTTCTGCAAAGGGCAAAACTTAAGTGGTTGGTGTCGATCGTGGTGTTGGATTTATGCAGTACTGCGGTAGACATTTTCACTAACCCCCAATTAGCGAGAAAACGGTTCTACTTATATAGACTGAGCCAGCACTGCAAAAGGTTCCATCGGGGAGCGGATTATTTCTGCTAGAACGGCGGTTGCTCGTTTAGACCCAGCGCTGTGAACAGTTCCTTGTCGGTCCAAATGGCGATGTCTTGGCCCTTTTCCTGAAGTTCTTCGGCGCGCTTCTGCTTAGAAGTTTTGGTAGCCCAGGGGCCACACACCAGGATGGTAGTTTTCTTGGTGACGTTCTTCCCCACGCTGCCACCAGACTGGGCGATTCGCTTCCACAAGTCACCCTTCTCATAAGGCTCGAAATCACCAGTGAGAGTGACACACTGGCCGAACAACACACCGGAGGGGTCCGCGTCGGTGTTTGGCTCGGGAATAACCTCCGGGGTGGACACTCGTGACCAGGGCGCAGGTTGGCGTTTTGGTGTGGAGCTTTCAGGCGAAGCAATCGCTGCAGCTGTGTCATCTGGGGTCGGATCTGCGCCGAGCTTTTTGCGCTGTAATGCGATTCCAGCACCACTGCGATCGCGCAAGACTGGGTAAACACGATGCGGCTCCAGGATTCCCATAGTGAACCCGTTGGAATACATAAATTCTTGGCAGCTGCCGGCAAAACCGGCGCGCCGGGCGAGTGCGACGAAGATCCCGCCGCAGGCGGCAGCGTCCGCCGTGGCATCGTGGTGTTTGGTGAGGTCAACGTCTAAGCCGGCAGCCACCGTGGGTAGGCGATTATTGGCTAGTCCGAGTTTGGCGGCACGAGCTAGCAATAGGGTGCACCCAAAAATCATCGTTGGGGGAGTTATCTCGCAAGCAAGGCTGGCTCGGGAGAGTGCTGTGAAATCAAACTGGGCATTGTGAGCGACCAGCGGTAGGTCACCAACGAATTCGGTGAGTTGTGACAGGCGAGTAGGGAAGTCTGGCTGGCCAGCGACCTGATCTGGAGTAATCCCGTGAATCGCGATGTTGTCCTCACCGAAGTGTTCGAGCCCAGGGGGTGGGGTGAGCAACCAGGAGACTGAATCGGTGGGCTGGCCGTCAATAAACTTTACGGCTCCGATTTGGCAGATGGATCCCCAATCTGCGTTTGCGGTTTCCACGTCGAAAGCGACAAAGTTCATCCCGCGTACTGCGCCCTGCGAGGTAGGTGCTTTACCTTCGCGCGCTGCGGAGATGTCAGCTATCAGGGCACTGACCTGCTCGCGCTGTCGCGGGCTGAAAGTGACGCTCACATCAGCACCTGCAAGGTGGACCCATCCGCTGAGTAGATCGGAGGGCTCTTGTACAGAAACATCAGTGATGGTGTGCAACGGCACGGATGCGGAGTGATACTGCAGCGCCTCCATCAGCGGGGAGTAATTAATTTCCACGCTGGTTGCAGTTACTTGAACGCGGGCACCGTGCGCTGCAATCACAAAAATCCTCTTCTGTGGGTTACCGGAAAACTCCCTACGCCGGGCAGTACCATTGCTGCTGTGCGCGGGGAGCCGAACTTAGCTTTCGAGTCTACTGGCTATCCGGAGTGCTCTCAGCAACGGGAGTGGCCGGAGCTTCTTCCGCTGCTGTTGCGCTGTCTCTTGCTGGAACTGGCGGTGTCATCTGCTTCAGCAACATGGCGCTGCGACCAGGGACGACCAGATGGCCCGTAGCTTCGAAAACCTCGTCACTCAGTGGGATTCCGGTTTGCTCCGTCGTGTCGATCTGGAGCTTCCAGCTTCCGCCGAGACGAGCGTCCGGCAGGGTGAAGTCGATGTCCTCATGGTAGGCGTTGAAGCAAAGCAGGTAGGAATCGTCGACCACGCGCTGCCCACGGTCATCTGGCTCAGCAATGGCGTTACCGTTGAGGTAGACCATGATCGACTTGCCGGAGGTAAAACCCCAGTCCTCATGAGTCATGAGGCGTCCTTCTGGGTTCAGCCACGCGATATCGCGCTCGGGCATGTCATCGCCGAGTGGACCGCCCGCGAGGAAGCGGCGACGTCGGAACACAGGGTGGTCGCGGCGGATCTCGAGGAGTCGCTGGGTAAAGGAGATGAGGTCGTGGTTGTCTTCGACCTGAGTCCAGTCGATCCAAGACAGTTCGGAGTCTTGGCAGTAGACGTTGTTATTGCCCTGTTGTGTGCGTCCCATTTCATCGCCGTGTGCGATCATCGGGGTGCCTTGAGAGAGCAGGAGAGTGGTCAGGAAGTTACGGCGTTGCTGGCGGCGTAGTTTGAGGATTTCTGGATCCTCAGTGGGTCCCTCGGTGCCGCAGTTCCACGAGCGGTTGTGGGATTCTCCGTCGCGGCCACCCTCACCGTTGGCGTCGTTGTGCTTTTCGTTGTAGCTGACCAGGTCATTCAGGGTGAAACCGTCATGCGCGGTCACAAAGTTGATGGATGCGGTAGGGCGACGGCCGTTGTTGGCGTACAAATCGGAAGAGCCGGTGAGTCGGGATGCGAATTCTCCGAGGGTAGCTGGCTCGCCACGCCAGAAGTCGCGCATGGTGTCGCGGTATTTGCCGTTCCATTCGGTCCACAGCGGCGGGAAGTTGCCGACTTGGTAACCGCCTTCGCCGATGTCCCAGGGCTCTGCGATGAGTTTGACCTGGGAGACGATGGGGTCCTGTTGGACGAGGTCGAAGAATGCCGAGAGGCGATCGACGTCGTGTAACTCGCGGGCGAGGGTGGATGCGAGGTCGAAGCGGAAGCCGTCGACATGCATCTCGGAGACCCAGTACCGCAGGGAGTCCATGATCAGCTGCAGCGAGTGTGGGTGACGCACATTCAGAGAGTTACCGGTGCCGGTGTAGTCCATGTAGTGCTGGCGGTCGCCGTCAACCAAGCGATAGTAGGCCTCATTGTCAATGCCGCGGAAAGCGATGGTCGGGCCCATGTGGTTGCCTTCGGCGGTGTGGTTGTACACCACGTCGAGGATGACTTCGATGCCTGCCTCGTGGAAAGCGCGCACCATTCCCTTGAATTCCGAGACCGCGCCTCCGGGCTTGGTAGCGGCGGCGTAGTCCTGGTGTGGTGCGAAGAAACCGAAAGTGTTGTAACCCCAGTAGTTACGCAGTCCGAGGTCGCGCAGACGGTCATCCTGCAGGAATTGATGGACCGGCATGAGCTCGATGGCGGTGATACCGAGGTCTTTTAGATAGTTAATGATGGCCGGGTGTGCGAGACCGGCGTAGGTGCCACGCAGTTCTGCCGGGACATCAGGGTGCGTCATCGTCATGCCCTTGACATGAGCCTCGTAGATCACGGTCTCGTGGTACGGGGTCTTCGGGGCGCGATCGTTGGCCCAATCGAAGAACGGGTTGATAACCACGGAGCGCATGGTGTGGAGCAAGGAGTCTTCAGTGTTGCGCGCGTTGGGATCATCAGGGTTGTTGATGTCGTAGGAGAACAAAGACTGGTGGCCGTCAAACTCGCCGTCGAAAGCCTTGGCATAAGGATCTACGAGGAGCTTATTGGGATCGCAGCGGTGACCATTGGCAGGATCATAAGGACCGTAAACGCGGTAGCCATAGCGTTGTCCAGGCTGTACGCCAGGAAGATAACAATGCCAAATGTGGGCATCTACTTCTTCAAGATCGATGCGCTCTTCGTTTTGATCGCGGTCGATGAGACACAGCTCAACCTTCTCGGCAACATCCGAGAACAGCGCGAAGTTTGTTCCCGCCCCGTCATAGGTGGAACCGAGTGGGTATGCGTCTCCGGGCCAGATTTGTCGGGTGGTTGTCTGAGGTTCAGTCATGTGAAATACCTTACCTAGCCAAGGACAGAAACACCCGCCAGGATTAGTTCAAGACCAGCATGGAATTGTTTCTCGTAACTGCTTTCAGCTGCAGCTTGGGCGCCAATCGCTGCCTGCAATTGCTTCGTTGATTGCTCGTGCATCGTCGCTCCCATTATGAAGTTCAACAAGGTAATGGCGACGGTTTGTGACGTGTCAGGAGGCATTTTGCTCAAAGTATCGGTGGCATTCAGGGCGTCGATAAGCTGCTGTGCCATGGTGCCGACGGGCAGCGCAGCACTGACAACTTCGGCGCCGTCACGATGGGCGATCATTGTGGCCCGCAGGCGTGCACATAACTCCAGCGCCGACTGCTTTTCGACGCCCGCAGTATCCAAAACCGGTGCCAAGATCTGCGCTGCGATCGCTTCGATCAGGGACTGCTTGTTGGGGATATGCCAGTAGAGGGCGCCGGGCACCACCTTGAGATGTTTCGCTAGCCGACGCATGGTCATATCGCCCAAGCCATACTCGTCAAGAATCTCGATCGCTGCCGTAATTATGCTCTCGCGGGTTAATTGCACGGCTTCCAGAATAGATGGTGCGCAGACATTGTGGTGTGGAGGCCGGTCACACTTAGATTGGTGCCGGTGGCTGAAGTTGAGTTGTGCCTTTACACTGGAATGACTTTCATCTCAGGTTAGATCTATTTCAAGGAGTTTCCGCGATCGTGAATGCAGCGCTTAAGACACAAAAGTCCACGGCCATTCTGATGGGCGTGTGCGCGGTCACCGCTTTTGCGCTCACCGCCTGTGGCGATGAAAAGGACGTGGACGCAGTTGCGCAGAGCACTGCAGCGGCTAGTGCAAGCAGCTCAAGCGCTGCTGTGGCAGCTGCTACGACGACGGCACCCGTGAATACGGCGGAGCCTACTGCTGAGGTAACTCCAGTTGAAACTGCGGAGCAAGGGCCGAATGCAGATGGTGGTCTGCCGCAACAGCCTGCTGATTCGGTACAGGTGGAGCCGCTGGCAGGTGGTCGGCCAGCGAGCGACGAAGAAGTTGCGGACCTTACCGCGATGCTCAAGCGCCAAGAGGAACAAACCACCCTGCACGGCTACATGAACACCTTCGTGGACAGTATGTGTTCTGAGCTCATTAATGAAAAGGGAGGGCCTGAGGCCTTCAGTCTGCAAGGCGTTCCAGATGCGCCGTTGGCGCAGATTCCGGGCTACCAGCAGGACGCGACGAAGGTAACTGGCGTGAACAACATGATCGTTGACGGGGATTCGGCATCCGCGGCGGTTACTACCGTCACCGGTGCTGGAGAATCCGCGACGAACACAATGCGATTCCGCTCCGAGCAGGGGCAATGGAAGTTGTGCCGTTAGGGGAGATTGTGAGAACCACCCAATCTTGAACACAGTTCAAGTTGCGGTGTAGTGTGAGCGTGTACACAATTTGCGCGCTGCCTAGTTCAGCGCTGCCATCCCCACGCACCTAAGGATCAAGCAGCCCATGACCACCGCGACCGTTGACGCCACCCGCACCGACATTCTTCAACTGGCCCGAACCAAAGTACTGGAACGCGGCGAAGGACTGAACAAGGAAGAAACCCTTGCCGTACTGCAGCTCGACGAGGAAAAAATCCCCGAACTGCTCGAGCTGGCTCACGAGGTCCGCCTGAACTGGTGTGGCGAAGAAGTTGAGATGGAGGGAATCATTTCCCTCAAGACCGGCGGCTGTCCGGAAGACTGCCACTTCTGTTCGCAATCCGGGCTCTTTGATTCCCCAGTGCGCTCAGCATGGCTGGATATTCCTGCTCTCGTAGACGCTGCCAAGCAAACCGCCAAGACTGGCGCCACGGAGTTCTGCATTGTCGCTGCGGTTAAGGGGCCCGACGAGAAGCTCATTCAACAACTGGAACAAGCAGTCGCCGCAATCAAGTCCGAGGTAGACATCGAGGTGGCTGCCTCCATCGGTATCCTCACCCAAGAACAGGTCGACCGGCTGGCCAAGGCCGGGGTGCACCGCTATAACCACAACCTGGAAACTGCGCGCTCCTTCTTTCCAAACGTAGTGACCACTCATTCCTGGGAATCTCGACGCGCCACCCTTGCAATGGTTGCCGATGCCGGGATGGAAGTCTGCTCCGGTGGCATCCTAGGGATGGGAGAGACCCTGGAGCAGCGTGCGGAGTTCGCCCAAGATCTCGCAGAGCTCCAGCCCACAGAAGTCCCAATGAACTTCCTTGACCCACGCCCGGGCACCCCCTTCGCTGACCGGGAAGTGATGCCTGCACCGGACGCACTGCGTGCAATCGGTGCCTTCCGACTCGCGCTGCCAAAAACGATCCTTCGTTTCGCAGGCGGGCGAGAGCTCACTCTCGGCGACCTAGGGGTAGAGCAGGGGCTGCTTGGCGGTATCAACGCCATCATCGTGGGCAACTACCTCACCACGCTCGGACGACCACTCGAACAAGACCTAGATATGATGGGCAAGCTGCGTCTGCCTATCAAAGCCCTCAACGCAACGGTCTAGGGTGTTCGTGTGAGAACTCCGAACAATACCGAGTTGTTAGAAGCCCTGCTCACCGGTGCTGCGCCGAAGTTTCACCCGAACACCGGCGAGCAGATCCCTGCAGCAGGAGAGTTGAAGATCCAGCTTTCCCCTAGCGCACGTGCCGGACTGGAAGCTCCGCGTTACTGCCAAATCTGTGGCCGTCGAATAGTGGTGCAGGTGCGGCCTGATGGGTGGGATGCTAGCTGCTCGCGGCACGGCGCAGTCGATTCCAAATTTCTCGAGCGCTAAACTCGGTGGCACTATGAACGCCACCGCCACCTCAGACTCCCGACTTCGAGTACCGCCGATCATCGGTTTCTATGCTCAAGTTTTCCTCGTCACCATGGTGATGTTTGGCCTCGGTGGCGTGGGGTGGGGGTTGTGGCGGCCGTCGATTAGCGGAACGGTAAGCGACGGCGGCAGCGTTGAACTCACAGACCCCGCTCAAAGCGCCACTAATCCCGAGTTCAGCACCTTCGCTGTGCTTGCCATGCTCTGCGCTGGCCTCGGTTTGATCGTCGGCATCTTCGCCGCCAAGCGCGCGAGGCAAAATCTTGGGGTTATGACCATGCTGTGGACCAGCTGCGTGGCGTGGCTCGGCGCGCTCGTGTGCTACTTCCTTGGGACGCAGCTGGCACAGCACCTGGTAGGAACACCAGACCTAGATACCCTGCAGATCGGCTCCGTTATTACCTACCTGCCCGCCATTAGGCCCGGAATCGGGCTGCTGTTAGCGCCATATACTGCGATGTTTGGCTTTTGGGCGTCGGCAGCTTTTGCACTGACAGAGACGGGATCGCACACCCAGCTGGCAGCCGAAGAACCGCATGCTAACGTTTCACATTGATTGTATTTTTACTGTTTAGCGACGAAGGGGCAGTGCGGACATGTCAGCACCTACTTCACGCCACAGTCGGCTCAAACGAATCGATTCGCCACTTCGTGGCGCAGTGACCAGCACTGATAATGGGTACACGGGAGTCGTCGCAGACGAGGCTTGGCGCCAAGAAATCCAGCGACTCAAAGAGCTGCGCGGCGCCGTCATCTTGGCTCACAATTATCAGTTACCCGAGATCCAAGACATTGCAGATTACACCGGTGATTCGCTTGCGCTTTCTCGTATCGCCGCTGACACGGATGCGGATCTCATCGTCTTTTGTGGCGTGCACTTCATGGCAGAAACCGCAAAAATCTTATCGCCTGAAAAGACCGTCCTGATTCCGGATGCGGCAGCCGGATGTTCCCTGGCAGATTCCATCACCGCAGAGCAGCTGCAGGAGTGGAAATCGGAACACCCGGGGGCGGTGGTCGTGTCTTATGTCAACACCACTGCCGCGGTGAAGGCGCTGACGGATGTCTGCTGCACCTCATCAAATGCCGTCGATGTGGTGGCTGCCATCGATCCCGAAACTGAAATCTTGTTTTGTCCGGATCAATTCCTCGGTGCGCATGTCATCAGAGAGACCGGACGAAAGAACGTGCGGACTTGGGCCGGTGAATGCCATGTTCATGCGGGCATCAGTGCCCGCCAACTCGAAGATGCCGTGCACGCCTATCCACATTCCGAATTGTTCATCCACCCCGAGTGCGGCTGTGCTAACTCCGCGATATATCTCGCCGGAGCAGGAGACATCGACTCTAAGCGAGTACACATGTTGTCTACCGGAGATATGCTGGCCTCGGCCCCGACGGTGGCAAGTGGCGGCACTGTCCTCGTAGCAACAGAACTCGGCATGCTGCATCAACTCAAAAAGGCAGCGCCAAACGTAGACTTTCAGCCGGTCAATCATCGAGCCGAATGCGGCTTCATGAAGATGATCACCCCGGCTGCACTGCTGAAGTGCTTGGCCGACGGCACTGATGAAGTGGATGTTCCAGAGAAGTTGGCCACACTGGCGCGGGCCAGCGTGACCAGAATGATTGCGATCGGAAAGCCAGGCGGTGGCGAATAATGCCAGAACTAGTACTCGATATGGAAAACGCACGCCGGGTAATTGCAGTCGCGCTGGCAGAAGACCTCGCTCATGGCCCGGATATCACCACGATGGCTACCGTTGGTGAGACACAGCGCAGCGTCGCCCACATAGTGAGCCGCGAGCCAGGTGTAATAGCTGGAACTGCGCTTATTGCTGCCACCTTGGAGCTGGTGGATCCAGACATGTCCTTTGACCTTAGGGTGCACGTGTCCGACGGTGAAAAGGTCGCCGCTGACGAGCGGGTTGCCACCATCGAATGCCCCACAGCGCAGTTGCTCACCGCAGAACGTACGCTGCTGAACCTCATAACTCATCTCAGTGGGGTGGCTACCGGAACGGCAGCCTGGGTCGGCGCAGTCAGCGGAACCAAGACTAAGATCCGCGATTCCCGCAAAACTCTTCCAGGTATGCGAGAGTTGCAAAAATATGCGGTGCGGGCCGGAGGCGGTGAAAACCACCGCATGGGCTTGGGTGATTGCGCAATGATCAAGGACAATCATGTTGCTGCCGCCGGATCTGTCTCGGAGGCGTTGCGTCGAGTCCGGCACGATTATCCTGACACGTGGTGTGAGGTGGAGGTGGATACCTTGGCGCAGTTGGACGAGTTGCTCACCGTCAACCCCGATGAGATCCTGCTGGACAATTTCGATCTTTGGGAGGTCCAAGTCGCGGTACAGCGTCGGAACGCGCTCTCTCCGGACACCTTGCTCGAAGTTTCCGGAGGTCTCACCCTTGATCGCGCGGCCGATGTCGCCCGATGCGGGGTGGACTATCTCGCGGTTGGGTCGCTGACGCATTCAGTTCGGGCGCTAGATTTAGGGCTCGACTTCGAATAAGCCCTCTGCTGCCTATTGTTCGGGCCAGTGCACTGCCGAGGAGCCGCTGATCTCCACACTGAGTAGGTCAATGGCCTTCAGGATCGCTTGGGTGGAGTCGTTCACGACTTCAGCCAGCTGATCCGCGGTAAGACCATAGGAGGTGGGCAGGGCACATTCCACCCGAAGCTGCAATCCTTCTTCTTCCTCTACCCACAGGGCACGCGTCCACGTTGAGGTACGGTTCCAGTCATTGCTGATCAGGAACGCCTTTAAATGTTGCTCGGCGGGAAAGCTGCAGTCCCAGTGTCCGCGCAACAAAATCGACGGCCCGTTGTCAATGAAGGCCGCCATCAGGATGTTGTTGATCCCCGTGATGATGAAGTCCTCGTGCTTTTCCACGTTGTCAATGCCGCGTTTTGCCCACGCGGAGGCGATGAGATCGATGGAAACTTCTTCCAGCTCCTCGCTGAATACCGCTGGTGGTTCTGCGGAATCCAGGAATAGTTCCATCGTGGTGGGATCTTCGAAATGCGTGTCGGGATCGCCGTCGATGTTGCGCGGATGCAGCAGCGGTTGGCGCAGCGCTTTGTCGTCGTCGCGGGCTGCGATGAGGTCGTCGAAGGAGAAGATGTTATCTCCGAGTTGCTCGATGAGCTGAGTCATCGCCATCTCGGTAACTTCGCAGCTGCGGAGCATGAAGTCGCTTACCTGGGCAAAGGATGCCCCGGCGGCCAAAGGGAAGTAGGTACTGAATTTGAGGGTCAAGTCACCGTCATCCGTCATATACATGGCGGCCGAAGGGTTGATCCGTTCGGAATTCCAGGTTTCCACGAATGTGACAACCTGATCCATGAGGGCCATGTTGATAGGGCACCGGAGCTCGGAAATGCACAGAATTGCTGGCCTAGGGTGGGTGACGATGGCAAAGAGCTGCCGGTGAAATTCCCAGGGCGCGAGAATACGGTCAGCGCCTTCAATGATGTTGATTCCGATGTGCGCTGCCGCAGCTACCAGGGTGTCAATGGTGGGGAACATGACTATATCCCCAGGGTCCTCGCTGTATTGTCCGCCTGGATCAAATATGAACTCGGATCCGTCGTCTGCACTGAGGTCGGCCATGATCGTTCCTCCTCTCCACGCCGGCTGTATAGTTTGCAGCAAGTTGGAAACTATACTGACTTTGGCGGTACTCGGCCTGCTGTGCCCCTGAAATGGGCCAACCAGCCGATTAAGTCACCACGAGTTTAAGGTATGAGCCCCGCCAACACCTAGAATGAACTAGATCTACCAGTATGCCAGTCCAACGACCAGCCCTTGAAACTAGGAGGCTAAACCTGATGCTAAGCACCATTGATGTGCGGGGACAGCAGGCCAGCTTGAGTGTGTTGCGACGCACCCTGCCACGCGCCCAAATGGATGTCGATGCTGTGCACGACACGGTGCGGCCGATCGTTGACGATATCAAACAGCGTGGCGCCGCTGCGGCTCTGGAATATGGTCAGAAATTTGATGGGGTGACGCCACAGTCCGTGTTAGTACCGGCGGACGTCGTCAAGCAAGCGCTGTCCACCCTGGACCCTGCAATCAAGCGAGCTTTGCAAACCGCCATTGATCGGGTGCGCACAGTGCATGCAGCGCAGAAGCCCGCGGGAGGAACGGTCACGCTCGGGGACGGCGCCGTCGTCCGCGAGGAATTTGTGCCGGTGCAGCGCGTAGGGCTGTATGTTCCTGGTGGCAACGCAGTGTACCCGTCCTCAGTGATCATGAATGTAGTTCCGGCGCAGGAAGCTGGCGTGGAATCGCTCGTCGTCGCCTCGCCGCCGCAACAAGACTGTGGTGGCTGGCCGCACCCGACTATTCTTGCCGCCTGTGCGCTCCTAGGCGTCGAGGAGATCTGGGCCGTCGGTGGAGCACAAGCGGTAGCGCTGCTTGCCTACGGTGACGCAGCCCTCGACCCCGTGGATATGATTACCGGACCGGGAAACATCTTCGTCACCGCCGCCAAGCGATGCGTGCGCGGTGTAGTGGGAATCGATTCGGAGGCTGGACCGACTGAAATTGCGATCGTCGCCGATGACACCGCCAATCCCGTCTATGTGGCTTACGACCTGATTTCCCAGGCCGAGCACGATGTCATGGCTGCATCCGTGCTCATTACGCCCTCCGAAGAATTTGCGCGCGCCGTGGACCGCGAGATCGAACAGCGCTATGGCGTCACTCGCAACTCCGACCGCGTCGCCCAGGCGCTGAAAGGGGAGCAATCCGGAATTGTGCTTGTCGACGACCTTGACCACGCCATCGCCGTCGCCAATGCCTATGCTGCCGAGCACCTGGAGATCCACACCGCGGACGATGCTTATGTAGCCGCCAACATCCGCAACGCAGGTGCCGTATTCATTGGCGAGTACGCCCCGGTGCCCCTCGGAGATTACGCAGCTGGATCCAACCATGTGCTGCCAACTTCGGGGTCCGCGGCCTATGCTGCAGGCTTGTCCACGCATACCTTCCTCAAGCCGATGCACTTTGTGGAGTACAGCGAAGCTGCCCTTAGAGACATTGGCCCAACCATCATCACGTTGGCTGACGCAGAACAATTGCCAGCACACGGCGAGGCCATCAAGGCCCGCATTCAGGAGCCTTAAAGATGACTTCCCTCAATGATCTTCCGCTGCGCGAGGAACTTCGTGGTCAGTCGGCTTATGGCGCGCCGCAATTGGATGTCGATGTTCGGCTCAACACCAACGAGAATCCGTACCCGCCGTCCCAGGCGCTTATCGACGACCTCGTCGCGGAAGTTGCGAAGACCGCAGCCGACCTCAACCGCTATCCCGAGCGGGATGCAGTAGCGCTCCGTGACGCGTTAGCTGATTATGTTTCGCAGCAAACGGGCGTGGAAGTGACCCGAGAGAACCTGTGGGCCGCCAACGGCTCCAACGAGGTATTGCAGCAGCTCCTGCAAGCCTTCGGAGGGCCTGGTCGCACTGCGATGGGATTCGTTCCTAGTTACTCGATGCACCCGATCCTTACCCAAGGAACCTACACCGAGTTCATCGGGGTGCCGCGCGGGGAGGACTTCCGCATTGATATGGATGCGGCTTTAGCACGAATTGCAGCGGATCAGCCGGACGTTATTTTCGTGACAACGCCGAATAATCCCACCGGAGACGTGACCTCCATAGCGGATATTGAGCGCATCCTCAGCGCAGCGCCGGGCATTGTGATTATCGATGAAGCCTATGCAGAGTTCTCGCCATCCCCATCGGCAACTACCTTACTGGCAAAATATCCTAATAAGCTGGTGGTTTCACGCACCATGAGCAAGGCATTCGACTTTGCGGGGGGTCGGCTTGGCTACTTCGTTGCCGACCCTGCCTTCATCGAAGCTGTGATGCTGGTGCGCTTGCCGTACCACCTATCCACCTTGTCTCAAGCAGCGGCCATCGTGGCGCTGCGCCACCGGAACGACACGCTGGCGACCGTAGCTAAGCTCGCTGCTGAACGCGAGCGCGTCGTTGCTGCGCTGCAAGAGCTGGGCTACACAGTTGTCCCCAGCGAATCCAATTTTGTGTTTTTCGGACCATTCGACGACCAGAAAGCAGCATGGGAGCAGTTCTTAGCTGAGGGTGTTCTGATTCGCGACGTGGGTGTGGCTGGGCACTTGCGCGCTACGATCGGATTACCAGCAGAAAACGATGCCCTGCTCCGGGCCGCAGCGAAGGGAATTTAACATGCGCATTGGCACTGCGACACGGACCACGAGTGAATCGGATATCACTGTGGAGATCAACCTCGACGGCACTGGCCAGGTCAGCATTGACACCGGTGTGCCGTTCTTCGATCACATGCTCACCGCTTTTGGCGTGCACGGCTCCTTCGACCTAAAGGTCCGTGCACAGGGCGATACCCACATCGATGCCCACCACACTGTTGAAGACACCGCCATTGTGCTCGGCCAGGCATTGTTGCAGGCTGTGGGAGACAAGAAGGGGATTCGCCGTTTCGGATCCGCACAGCTGCCGATGGATGAGACGCTGTGCGAAGCGATCATCGATATTTCCGGCCGCCCTTACTTTGTCATGACCGGCGAACCAGAGCATATGGTGCATCAGGTGATCGGCGGCCACTACGCGACCGTCATCAATGAGCACTTCTTTGAAACCCTGGCGCTCAATTCCCGTATTACGCTGCATGTTCGCTGCCACTACGGACGCGATCCGCATCACATTACGGAGGCCGAGTTTAAGGCCGTCGCGCGAGCCTTGCGCGTAGCCACTGAGCTGGATCCACGACAGAGTGGCATCCCGTCCACCAAGGGTGCCCTGTAAGCGATGCAAGAAGTTGTTACAGTGGCTGCTAGTGCCGGTCAGCCCAACTATGCGATTGTCTATCTGCTGTTCATCGTTGCAGGTCTGCTTGTCGGTGGGGCATGGTCGGCATACAAGGCTGAAAACAAGAAAATGACGTACGTGATGGGGCTAGCAGCTGCCATCGCGGTGACCGCCGCAGTGTTGTGGCTGATAGGGGAAATGACTTAAGTGGTGAAGCAGGCGAAGAACCCGACTCTGACTCGAGCGGAATTGGACAACCTGTCCAGCATGTGGAAGAGCCCGGGGTTCCTAGCCACTATCATCGCCGTCGGCGCGGCCTTTGGCAGCTGGTCTTTGCTGCTTCCCATTGTGCCCCTGGCAGTTATTCAGTCAGGTGGATCGAATGCACTCGCCGGGGCTACCACCGGTGTTTTCATGGCCGCGACTGTGATCACCCAAACTTTCACTCCCGGGCTGTGCCGGAAATTCGGTTATGTGCCCGTGATGAGCGTGGCGGCCTTCCTACTCGGAGTGCCAGCTGTTGGTTACGCGCTCGGCGTCAGTATGCTGCCGGTCCTGCTTATCTCCGCGATTCGCGGTGTTGGCTTTGGCGCGCTCACGGTGGCAGAGTCCGCGCTGATCGCGGAGCTCGTGCCTCTTAAATTCCTCGGCAAAGCGTCCGGCATGTTGGGGCTAGCAGTGGGTTTTTCCGAGCTAATTTTTCTGCCTTTGGGTTTGTACCTGGCAGAAAATGTCAGCTTCACCGTGGTGTATGTCCTCGGGGCAGTAGTCGCCCTAGTGGCAGCGCTCATGTGTCTATCTATCCCGCGCATCAAGCCCGAACCCACCGTTCCTGCTCATGCTTTGGAAGAAACTGCAGGGGCTAGCCCGGCGCCACGGGTTGCCACTTGGAAACTGGTCACCGTCCCTGCGATCGGAATTTGCGTGACCTCAATGGGCTTCGGTGTGGTTTCCTCGTTTTTGCCGGCCGCAGTCCGGGAGGCTGATGCACTCAACGGGGCCCTTTTCGCCGGAATTGTGCTCTCCATCGTGGGCGCGGCGCAAATGGTCTTCCGCTATTTGGCCGGGGTAGTGGCAGACCGGCGTGGTGAAGCGGGGCGAGTCATGGCACCAGCGCTCTTTGCTGGAGCCGCAGGCCTAGCGTTGATGTCCGCCACGGTCCTCAATGACTGGCCGGTGTGGTGGCTGTTTGTCGCCGCAATCTTGTACGGCGGCGGTTTTGGCGCGGTGCAGAACGAAGCGCTACTGATGATGTTCACCCGGCTGCCTCGTAACCGAGTATCTGAAGCTTCTGCGCTGTGGAACATTGCCTTTGACTCCGGAACGGGAATCGGATCTTTTGCTCTGGGCTTGGTGGCTACCGCATTTGCCTATTCGGGTGCCTTTGCCACTGCTGCGGGACTAATGCTGCTGGGGCTCGTGGCCACCGTGCTCGATAGCTTCTTGGGACGCCATCGCATTACGGAATCGGGCAATATTCGGGCGCGCCTGCGTCAGGTCAGCGCCGCCCGGCGGATCGCACGACCACGGACGAAGCGGAAGTAGCTAAGATATCCAGCATGAAGAAGATCGCCCTGCTGGATTATGGCTCTGGAAACATTCGCTCGGCACAGCGTGCTCTGGAACATGTCGGGGCTGAAGTCTCCCTGACCAAAGATCCACACGTCGTCCTCGCTGCCGACGGCCTGCTGGTGCCCGGTGTCGGTGCATTTGATGCGTGCATGCGGGGATTGCAAGCAGTGCAGGGGCCTCGTTTGATTGGCGAGCGGCTGGCCGGGGGACGCCCAGTGCTGGGCATCTGCGTAGGTATGCAAATCCTGTTTGACACCGGTGTAGAACACGGTGTGAAGGCAAGCGGTTGTGGCGAATGGCCCGGGACCGTAGAAAAACTACAGGCACAGGTGCTCCCACACATGGGGTGGAATACCGTGGAGGCGCCTGCCGGTTCACCAATGTTTGCGCAGATTGCGCCGGAAGATCGATTCTATTTCGTGCACTCCTATGGTGTGCGTACCTGGGAGTTCGAGGGCGATGGTTTGACCACTGCGCCACAGGTAGCGTGGGCTACGCACGAATCGGATCGCTTTGTTGCGGCCGTCGATAATGGCGCGCTGTGGGCCACACAGTTCCACCCGGAGAAGTCCGGAGATGTTGGGTTGCAGTTGCTTCGAAATTGGGTAGGACAACTATAGGGCGGCAGGCGTAGCAATCGGGATAGACTGCTAACCATGACTTTCACTCTTCTTCCGGCAGTTGACGTAGTTGATGGCCAAGCCGTGCGGCTGCACCAAGGCGAGGCAGGCAGCGAAACCGTGTATGGCACCCCGCTGGAGGCCGCGTTGAACTGGCAGGAACAGGGCGCTCAGTGGCTCCATTTTGTGGACCTAGATGCGGCGTTCGGACGCGGGTCGAATCATGAATTGATGGCTGAGGTCGTCGGCAAGCTTGACATCAATGTCGAGCTCACCGGTGGCATCCGCGATGATGCTTCGCTGGAACGCGCGCTAGGAACCGGTGCGCGCCGGGTGAACATCGGCACTGCTGCGTTGGAGAATCCCGAATGGTGTCGTGGAGTGATCGAAAAGTACGGTGACCGCGTAGCCATCGGGTTGGATGTGCGAGAAGTTGACGGGGAGTGGCGTACCCGTGGCAACGGTTGGGTATCTGACGGCGGCGATCTCTGGGAAGTTCTCGAGCGCCTGACTTGCCAAGGCTGTTCCCGCTTCGTGGTCACGGACGTCTCCAAGGACGGCACCCTGAGTGGCCCTAACATTGACCTCCTGCGTGACGTCGCGGCTGCTACCGATGCCCCTGTCGTCGCCTCCGGCGGCATTTCTAAGCTTGAAGATGTCACCGCACTGGCGCAGTATCGCGCAGAAGGAATCGATTCCGCCATCATCGGCAAGGCCTTGTACGAGGGACGCTTCACGTTGCAGCAAGCCTTAGCCGCGGTGGCCGGCCAATAGGAGTACAACGCTCATGGACGCACGCATGCTGCTCGCCATCGCAGAAGCGGTGGTCGATGATGCCGAACGAATCTTCTTAGCCGGTATGGGCACTGCGGAGCGCGTAGACAAATCCGGTGGGGATTTTGCCACTACCTCAGATCTCAGTATTGAGGCGCTGCTGCGCCGAGAACTCACCGCAATCACCGGAATCCCCGTATACGGCGAGGAGGGCGGTGGCAGCCTCGAGGACGAAGCAGTATGGGTGGTGGACCCCATCGACGGCACCGCGAACTATGTAGCGGGCAATCCGATGTGTGCCATTCTGGTCAGCCTGCTGTACCGCGGTGCCCCCGTGGTAGCGCTCTGCTCGATCCCTGCTTTAGACAAAAGACTCACCGCCTTTGCCGGTTCTCCGCTGCTATTGAACGGAAAACCACAGCCGCCAATTGCACACCCGCATCGGCGGGAAGTGCAGATCGGTTATGGTTCCATCGTGGCCGACAGGAGACACGATATGTCTTCAGCGCTACGCCACGAGTTGTTGGCCAAACTCGCCGATGAAGACACCCGCCTGCGCGTCACAGGCTCAGTCGGGGTGGATCTTGCCTTCGTCGCGCTCGGCATTTTCACCGCAGCGGTGACGTTTAGCCCCTTTGTTTGGGACAACGCTGCTGGGGTCCTCTTGGTCCAAGCAGCCGGCGGCGTGGCCACAGGGCTGGACGGACACCCCTGGCGGATAGGGGCCACCGGTGTTATCGCCGGGGTAGCTGCCAAACACAATGAGATCTTGAGTACCATCGACGAGATCCGGAAAGAGGAGAAGGTGTGACGGTAGCAGTACGCGTAATCGCATGTTTGGATGTCGACGGTGGCCGAGTTGTCAAAGGAGTTAACTTTGACAACCTGCGCGATGCCGGCGATCCAGTGGAGCTTGCGTCCAGATACGGCCAAGAGGGCGTAGACGAGCTCACGTTCCTCGATGTCAGCGCTTCCAAACAAGGCCGGGGCACAATGCTCGACGTAGTGCGTCGCACCGCGGAACAGGTATTTATTCCGTTGACTGTAGGCGGCGGAGTGCGCAGTGCAGCGGATGTGGATGAGTTACTACGTGCTGGTGCGGACAAGGTGAGCATTAACACTTCTGCTATCAGTCGCCCTGAGCTCATTTCAGAGCTCTCCCAGCGCTTCGGCGCCCAGTGCATCGTGCTGAGCGTAGATGCACGCCGGGCAGCGCAGATGCCCAGCGGCTTCGAGGTCACCACGCACGGTGGCACAGTGTCCGCAGGGCTCGATGCCGTCGAGTGGGCACGTCGTGGGGCGGATTTGGGGGCAGGGGAGATCCTGCTCAACTCCATGGATGGTGACGGCACCCAAGATGGGTTTGATGTCGAGCTGATTCACAAGGTGCGGGCAGTGGTGTCTGTCCCGGTGATCGCCTCCGGCGGTGCCGGTAAAGCTGAACACTTCCCACCTGCGGTGGCCGCCGGGGCAGATGCAGTACTCGCTGCTACGATCTTCCACTTTGGCACCGTGACAGTGTCCGAAGTAAAAGACCAGCTTGCCGACGCCGGATATGAGGTGCGTCGATGAGTGATCCGGCTACTTTCGAGCTCGCCCCCGAGCTTGCCGCAAAACTAAGATTCAATGATGCCGGCCTGATCCCGGTCGTCGTCCAGGCTGCGGGCACCCTAGAGGTGTTGATGCTTGCGTGGATGGATGCGCATGCCCTGGCGTATTCCTTGGCAACGCGCCAAGGAACCTATTTCTCCCGATCCCGCAACGAATACTGGATCAAGGGTATGACCTCTGGTCATGTGCAAGAGGTAGTAAGCATAGCTGCAGATTGCGATGGAGATACGTTGTTGATGGTTGTCCGGCAAACTGGCGCCGCCTGCCACACTGGATCCCGCACGTGCTTTGATGATCGGGAACTACCATGCGCAAATTAGCTACTCTTCTGCTTGCCCTTGGCGCAGCCGTGGTGTGGGCGAGTTCGCGACTGACGTGGCTCAGCGTCGCTGCTTTTGACGATAAGTCCGGGGAAGCTGTGCATAATCTGCCGGGGGCGGTGTGGTCTACCGAAATGACGGCCGTTGCCTTGGTGCTGGTAGCTGCTGTCGTCGCAACGCTAGTGCTGCGTCGTATCGCTCGCAGAATCGTCGCCGCCATTGCGGGGCTCGCAGCTATAGGCGCGAGCTGGCACCCGCTGCAATTGCTGACCACTGAACCGGACCCGCAGCGGGTGAAGGATCTGCTTACTTCCGGGGCGGCTTCCCAACAGCAGAATAAACCGATCATCATCACAGATTGGGCTGAGCTCACCAACATTCAGGTGCAGCATCTCGGGCCAGCTTTGGCTTTGCTGGGATGCGCATTGGCGCTGGTCGCTGCAGTACTGCTGGTGATGAAGCCTGGGGAAGACGGAGTGCGTCGCAATGCCTATGAAACCAAGAGAGCTCGCGAGGAACGACTGGAGGCAGACCTAGCCGAAGACCCCGATTCGCCCCGGCTGATGTGGGATGCCCTAGACGCTGATGTAGACCCGACTACCGCACGCCACGATTTTTAAACCGGTAGGGCTAGCGACTAGCCTTAGTTTTGTGCACCAACTTTTCCCTGGGTTTGCAAGCGAGAGGACAGATACTCGTGTCCATCTTTGAGCAGATCATTCAGGGCGTAGTGGAAGATGTCGCCTACCGGGAGTCGTTGGTTCCATTCAAGGAAATCAAGGCGATGTCCAAGGCGGTTGATCCGCCCCGTGACGCTCGCGGCGCCCTCCTGCAACAAGGCTGTGGCGTCATCGCCGAAATCAAGCGTGCCACCCCCTGCCATGGTGTAATCGCTCAGATTGAACGCCCCGCTGAACTCGCTATGCAATTCGAAGCCGGCGGCGCGCGCATGATCGGCTGCCAGACTGAGCGTCGACGATTCATGGGTTCGCTCGAAGATCTCGCTGCCGTGCGTGCAGCGGTGTCCGTACCGGTGATGAGCAAAGACTTCATCGTCGATCCTTACCAGATCCATGAGGCACGCTACTACGGGGCCGACATGGTTCCCCTCATCGTTTCCGCGCTCGACCAGCCTCGACTCGAGTCATTGCTGGATCGCATTGAGTCTCTAGGGATGACGGCGCTTGTAGAGGTGCAAACCCCGGACGACGCCTCGCGGGCCATCCAGGCCGGAGCCTCGGTTGTAGGCGTGAACGCCCGCAACCTTCATTCCATGACGATGAACCCCAAAGCATTTGGTGAGATCGCTCCTGGGCTTCCGAGAGAGACGATTCGTGTGGCCTTATCCGGGGTACGCACCCCCAAGGACTTGCGTTGGTATTCCAGTGCTGGTGCTGATGCTGTGGTGATCGGGGAAAGCCTGGTGACAGCTCCAGAGCCACTCCGGCTGGTGCGCACGATGGTTGCCGTCGGCCAGCATCCCGCCACTCCGACCACGCGCTAATCCTGGGGTAGTGGCAGCGCGTATCCCATCTTTAGGGCACACTAGTTGCGTGATGAATCTCGCGTACCTACCTTCGCCGCCGCAAGGGGTGTGGCACCTCGGTGGCATTCCGATCCGCGCCTATGCGCTCTGCATTGTTGCCGGAATCCTCGTGGCAATCTGGCTGACGAAGCGACGCTACCTAGCCCGTGGCGGTAATCCAGATGTCGTGTTGGACGCGGCACTCATTGCTGTCCCGGCCGGAATTATCGGTGGCCGAATCTACCATGTGATCACTGATAATGATCAATATTTTTGTGACACGTGCAACCCAGTCGATGCGCTCAAGGTGACGAACGGTGGCCTGGGAATTTGGGGAGCAGTAGCTCTCGGTGTGCTGTGCGTGTGGGTGATGATGCGCGTCCGGAAACTGCCCTTCGCACCGCTTCTCGACGCCGCCGCCCCCGGGATCATCTTGGCCCAAGCCATTGGACGGTTGGGGAACTACTTCAACCAAGAGCTCTACGGTGGCCCGACCACCTTGCCGTGGGGCTTAGAGATCTACTACCGCGTGGATGCTAACGGTGCGCTGGCGCCGCTGACCGGCCGTTCTACCGGTGAAGTGATCGATGTGGTGCACCCGACTTTTCTGTATGAGCTGATCTGGAACGTACTGATTTGCCTCTTGTTGCTTTGGGCTGACAAGCAATTCGATCTGGATCGTGGCCGAGTCTTCTGGCTCTACGTTGCGGGCTATACCGCGGGCCGCTTCTGGATCGAGCTCATGCGCAGTGATCCGGCGACGCTCATCCTTGGCCAACGCGTGAATACTTTCACCTCAGGAATTCTCTTCTTGGTCGCAATTGTGATGTTCTTTTGGTTGGGACGTCGACAAGCAACCAGCGGATCCGACCGCCCTGGGTCACACTTGTAGCCGTGTACCCCCATTAGGACTAGGGTGGGGGGCGTGAATAGACGAACAAAGA
Organism: Corynebacterium sp. H127; assembly: GCF_037482665.1. Lineage (NCBI taxonomy): Bacteria > Bacillati > Actinomycetota > Actinomycetes > Mycobacteriales > Corynebacteriaceae > Corynebacterium > Corynebacterium sp. H127. The sequence continues at coordinate 406,651 of NZ_JBBHKY010000001.1, read as the reverse complement.
TTGTATGTACGCTCGGTCCGGCAGTCGCCTCTAAAGAAGGCATCCTTGGTTTAGCAAAGGCTGGAATGGATGTCGCGCGATTGAACTTCTCGCACGGCGATCATGCCGACCATGAACAGAACTACCGCTGGGTACGGGAAGCAAACGACGAGACTGGTCGCGCCATCGGCGTGCTGGCCGATCTCCAGGGCCCTAAGATCCGACTCGGTCGTTTCGTGGACGGTGCCACTGTGTGGGAAACCGGCGAGACGGTCCGCATCACCGTTGAAGACGTAGCAGGTACGCATGACCGCGTCTCCACTACCTACAAGGAGCTCGCTAAGGACGCCAAGCCTGGTGATCGCTTGCTTGTCGACGACGGCAAGGTTGGCCTCGTCTGCATCGCTGTGGAAGGCGATGACGTCATCTGTGAGGTCACTGAGGGCGGCCCAGTCTCCAACAACAAGGGTGTTTCCCTGCCTGGCATGAACATCTCGGTGCCTGCGCTATCCGAGAAGGACATCCGCGACCTCCGCTTCGCCCTGCAGCTCGGCGTGGACTTCATCGCACTGTCCTTCGTCCGTTCCCCAGCGGACATCGAGCTAGTCCACCAGGTCATGGACGAAGAGAATCGTCGCGTGCCGGTGATCGCAAAGCTGGAGAAGCCAGAAGCAGTTGAAGCACTCGAATCCATCATCCTGGCTTTCGACGCTGTCATGGTGGCCCGTGGTGACCTCGGCGTGGAAGTGCCGTTGGAAGATGTCCCCGGCGTGCAGAAGCGGGCGGTTCAAATTGCCCGAGAGAATGCTAAGCCAGTGATCGTGGCGACCCAGATGTTGGACTCCATGATCGAAAACTCCCGCCCGACTCGCGCGGAAGCTTCGGACGTTGCCAACGCTGTGCTCGACGGCGCAGATGCCGTGATGCTTTCCGGCGAAACCTCCGTGGGAAAGGACCCTAAGAACGTGGTTCGCACGATGGCTCGCATCGTGGCAGCTGCGGAATCCAACGGTTCCACGCCACCACTCAGCCACATTCCGCGCACCAAGCGGGGCGTGTTGTCCTACTCGGCGCGTGACATCGCAGAGCGTCTGAATGCGAAGGCACTGGTTGCTTTCACCACCTCCGGCGATACCGCTAAGCGACTTGCACGTTTGCACAGCTCGCTGCCACTGCTGGTGTTCACCCCGCAGGTAGAAGTTCGTTCCCAGCTTGCTCTCACGTGGGGCGCGCAGACCTTCTTGTGTTCAACGGTGCGCACCACCGACGACATGATGGTGGAAGTAGACAAAGCGCTGTTGGCTATGGACGACTACCAAGTCGGCGATGTGATGGTTGTCGTGGCAGGTACTCCTCCTGGAGAACCAGGCAATACCAACATGATTCACGTCCACATGCTTGGCGAAGACGTGAGCGAAGTGAAGTACTAGTTTTTCTGTTCCGGTCGCGGTTTCCTCGTTCTGTGGCAAAGTGAAGGGCGTGAAACCTTCAAACACCATCAACGTTGTTCAAAGCGTCCCGCCGGCCCTCGCACCGTTGTGGCACCTCGCCATGAATTTGCGTTGGTCTTGGCGCCAAGAAACCCGCGACCTTTTCAGTGAAATCGATCCGACCCGATGGAGCGACTTCGATGAGAATCCCCGCCGGATGCTCATGGAGGCCTCCTCGGAGCGCTTGCGCGAACTCGCTGCAGATCGGGATTATGTCGAGCGTGTCAATGCTGAAGAAGCTGATCTTAATTCCTACCTGCAATCCTCCTTCTGGTACCAAAACAGCCATGCGACGCATCAGATTGAGGACCAAGCGACCGTAGGCGAAAGCGACCTCGGTCCGGCAGATCCGATTGCTGCATACTTCTCAATGGAGTTCGGTATTCACCCCTCCCTCCCGATCTACTCCGGTGGCTTGGGAGTTTTGTCCGGCGACCACATGAAGTCAGCCTCCGATCTTGGTGTCCCGCTTATCGGCGTCGGACTGTTGTACTCCTACGGCTACTTCACTCAGTCCCTGTCCGGCGATGGCTGGCAGGAGGAGCACTACGAGTACCACGACCCGAATCTGCTTCCGGTGGAACAAGTCCTTGATGAGAAGGGCCAGCAGCTTAAAGTCACCGTCGCTTTCCCAGAGGGACGCGACATTGTTATCGCCCTGTGGGTGGCTGCAGTAGGGCGCGTCCCACTGTTGCTGCTCGATACCAACATCCCAGACAACCCGCCGGACATGCAGGATGTCACTGACCGGCTTTATGGCGGCGACAGTGAACACCGAGTCCGCCAAGAACTAGTCCTTGGCGTCGGCGGCGTGCGTGCTGTCAATGCATTCTGTGATTCCCGTGGCTTGGCCCGCCCACGAGTTGCCCACCTCAATGAAGGGCATGCCGGCTTCTTAGGCCTCGAGCGGATTCGCGAGCGCATGGTCGAAGGGGCCACATTCGATGCTGCATTAGCCCAGGTGCGCGCAGCCAGCATCTTTACCACCCACACCCCAGTGCCAGCAGGCATCGACCGCTTTGACATGAACTTGGTCCGACGGTACCTGGGTGAAGGACTGCCGGAGGAACGCCACCTCGTCCCAGGCGTACCGCTGGATCGTTGTCTTTCCCTGGGCGCTGAGGCAGACCCGCACCGATTCAACATGGCGCATATGGGCCTGCGGCTATCGCAGCACGCCAATGGCGTCGCAAAGCTGCACGGTGAGGTCTCCCGCCACATGTTCGCTGCCCTCTACAACGGTTTTGAACCGGAAGAGGTCCCAATCGGCTCGGTCACCAACGGCGTACATTTGCCTACCTGGACTAAACCCGAAATGCGCGCGATCATCGAACGCTTTTCCGAAGGCCAGGATCTGGCAGTTGCCGACGAGTGGAGCAACCCGGACGCGGTTGAGGATGAAGAGCTGTGGGGCGTACGCAACAAATTGCGTGGGGATCTCGTCCGCGTCGCACGCAAAGCGATCAAACAATCCGGAATACGACGTGGCCAGTTCGCAGCCCAGCTGAGCTGGACCGACCGTGTGTTGGATCCGAATATTCTCACCGTCGGCTTTGCGCGCCGTGTGTCCACTTATAAGCGTCTGACGCTGATGCTGAAAAACCCGGAGCGACTCCGCAAGATTCTGCTCAACGAGCAGCGTCCCGTGCAGTTCGTCATCGCGGGCAAGGCACACCCCAATGACATGGGTGGCAAGAAGTTGATGCAGGAAATCGTTCGTTTCGCAGACGAAGCCGGCGTGCGCGATCGCTTCCTCTTCCTACCGGACTATGACATCGGGCTCGCAAGCTACCTGGTTTCCGGATCAGATATCTGGCTCAATAACCCGGTGCGGCCGCAGGAGGCCTCCGGAACCTCTGGCATGAAAGCCGTGATGAATGGCTGCTTGACCTTGTCTATCTCCGATGGCTGGTGGGACGAAATGCCACAAGAGGGCTATGGCTGGACCATTCCGACGGTGGAGACAGATGATCAGATGTTCCGTGATCAGCTAGAAGCAGAAGCACTTTATGATCTCCTCGAGTATGAGATCGTGCCGAAGTTCTACGAACGGGACGAAGCCGGGGTACCTCGTGAGTGGCTCGACATAGTTCGCCGTTCCATGACGGAGCTTTCGCCACTGGTCAGCTGCACCCGCATGGTGCGTGATTACACCGAGCAGTACTACCGTCCTGCAAATCACGCTGCGCGACTGGTGATGCGCGATCCGGATGCCGCAGAGCAGTTCGTGAACTGGAAAGAACGGGTGTATCAGTCCTGGCCAAACCTCCGTCTGGCTGATCTGCAGCTGCGGAACGCTTCCGATACCAACCGCGCTGTTACCGCCGGAGAAACAGCGAGTATCTCTGTGGACGTGGAGCTGGGCATGCTGACCGGACGCGATGTTGACGTCCAAGCGGTCTTCGGCGCGCTGGATCACGAGGGCAATCTAGTGGACACCACCGTCGTCTCGATGCAGGACAATGGGGAAGGGCGTTATTGGGCTGAGCTGCTGATTCACGAGCCAGGTCAGCTTGGGTACACCGTCCGCGTTGTGCCACGGCATCAGCTCTTACCCAACCCGGCTGAGCTGGAATTGGTGAAGTTCTATTAATGAACCCCGCGGAGTAGGGTAAACCGTATGAGTTCGGTGACCTTCGAGCGGGGACGCACCCCTATGACGCAGGCCGAGTTTTCTTACACGGAGCTGCGTCGCGCTATCACCTCCGGGGAACTCCCCGGAGGTTCTCATATTGTCCAATCAGACTGGGCTGAGAAATTGGGGGTTTCAGTGACCCCGATTCGAGAAGCAATACGCCGTTTGGAACAAGACGGCTTAGCCCAGTCCGAAGCTCATAAAGGCACGACGGTCACGGGGTTCAGTCTGGAACGAGCGGAAGAGGTGTATCACCTCCGCTCGATTCTGGACCCGATCCTCATCCGCAAATACTTTGAGGGACCTGCCCAAGATCTTTCCGGTGCCAAAGATATGATGCACCGTCTTAATGCGGAATCGGATCCGGTGCTCTACGCCGACCTTGATCGGGAATTCCACTGCGCGCTGATGTGCATCGACGATTCATGGACTTCCCGAATCGTACTCAACCTCTCCCTCGCAGCTGCTCCCTACGTGTGCGTCGCCCTCCAATCGAAGCCGGAGTTGTTCAGCTCAGGTGCCAAGGACCACGCTGCTTTGATTGAAGCCTTTGAAGAAGCAGACGTGGACCAATGCGTAGAACTACAAACGCAGCACCTGCTGCGGACACTCGCGGTACTGCGCACCCTCCCGTTACCGAGTGAGTAGCCCCCTAGATGGCCAAGTACGTCAGGATAGCGGTTGCCGCTGCCTTATTCGCGGTGGTGACTGTGGGCTCAAAATCTGGCAGGAACGTACTCATGTGGTTCGAGGGGACATCCTCCGCGATTCGGTCAGTAGCTACCGCTTTCTCCCATTGCTCCCGCGGTGTGGCACCCAGCATCCAGTACAAATATGGGGCGTCATACGCCCGCGGAATCTGGGAAAAGTCCTCGGAGGCGGTCCAGGGGGCGCCGTCTACGGAGTCTTCCCCAAAGACTGCATCAAAGTTGCTGCGGACGCGTGCGAAGACCTCAGGGTCATTGTCTGTCAGTGGGGCATGGTTGGTGTACTCAAAAGTCGGGGGCTGTGGGCAGCCCGAGGCCGCACATTCGCCGCGGACCACGCGCTCAATGGCGGCGTAGAGATCTTTCTTGATCTCGTCATTGTAGGTGCGGCAATTCAGTACCAGATATGCCGATTCAGGGATAGTGTTGTTCGAGTTTCCGGAGGACAAGGTACCTACGGTGATGACGGCGAATTCCGATGGAGGGATTTCTCGCCCGACGATTCCTTGCAAACGCACAACCACCATGGCCGCCACAAAAGTGGGGTCGATGGAAAGGTGCGGCATTGATCCGTGAGAGGACTTGCCGAAGATCTTGATTCGAATGGAATCTGCAGCGGCGAGCGCTGGACCTGGCATAGACCTGATGGTGCCGGCGGCGCCAGGGCCAATATGCTGGCCAAATACCACATCTGGTCGTGGCATGACCTCTTTGAGATTGTCCTGGACCATGCGGAGCGCGCCGGCGCCATTTTCCTCAGAAGGCTGGAATAGGGCGACAAAGGTGCCAGACCAATGCTCGCGCAGGTCGTCAAGAAGCGCACAGCAGCCAAGCAAGGCAGTGGTGTGCATGTCGTGGCCACAGGCATGCATCAGCTTTGTGCGCACTCCCTGTGGGGTGACACCTTCCGCAACGGAGGCGAAGTCGATACCGGTCTTTTCTTCTACAGGAAGGGCATCAAAGTCGGCGCGCATGACCGCGGTAGGTCCGGCGCCGTTTCGGAAAATTGCGATAATGCCATAGCCGCCGATACCGGAGATCACTTCGCAATCGAAGTCTGCTAGCTTCCGCAGAATTTGTTGCGCTGTGCGCTTTTCCTGCATGGATAGCTCAGGGTGGGTGTGCAGATCACGATAGAATTCGCGCTGCCACCCTAGATCGACTGTGGACTGGGCGAGGATGGAAGTGATTTCGGACATACCCTTAACTTTAGACCTCTAACCCCGCAGTATGGGGTTGTACTTGAGGGAGTTTCGTTCCACGTTCGCCTCAGTGGCAATGCGGACGGTCGGGGCGATTCGGTTCTCTTCGCGGAGTCGGAACAGTTCCGGTACTACGCGATCCCGAATGTTCTGCGGTGAAAGCGTGTTGAGGTAAATCTTGGTGCCGCCTTCAAATCCTGCGAGGTTGGAGACACGCCACTTGATCATCACGCGCCATGGCATAGGAATATCTAGGTCGATTGGCTTATGGTGCCATTCCTCGTTGCAAGGCACGTTGGCGCCGGTGGCGGCGTGGCAGGCGTGGATGAGATCACTCATAGCGTTGATCTCCGCTGTGGTCTGCAGCCAGGGCTCCGGGGTTGCTGATTTCGAGTAGACCTCTAGCGTTGGGTAACGGTGCCCGAAGCCGGCGAAAGCCACCGCGTGATCATTCTCAGCAAGGATGAGGTTGTGGTAGTTCGCGTAGTCTACCGCCCACTCGTTGTACATATTCGGGTTTGCCCGCAGCCGTGAAATCTCCGCCTCTGCATGAACTCCCCGCTCATCAATGGCAACCAGCTGTTTGTGCAGATGGTCAAAGGAAGCTCCGGCGGGCTTGAGCCAGTTCTGGAAAACCGCGACATAAGGCGCGTAGCGGTTGCGGGAGTAGAGGTCGGCGATGGCTTCTGTGGTGAAGCGAATCATCGCGCGGTGTTCCGCGACGCTAAGGGTGCCTGAAGACGCCAACTGTGAGTCGTGTGTTGCGCCGTCGATAAAGTGGCGGCGCCCAATAATCAGATCGTGCCCGCCACCGAAGTAGCTGTCAGCGCGATCTACCAGTTCTTCTTCGGTGAGGGCCTCCAGCTCTGCTTCGCTTTTGCCGGCAGCCCGCAAACGTGTCTTGACGATGTTAAAAACGTGCTCCCGGCCTTCCGGATCAGCAAGGTATTCGTGCATCCTCAGGGCAGTTTCTGCGTCCATCTCATAGCCGTAGTTCTCCTGCCAGTAGTCGTAGGAGACAATTTCGAAAAGGTTGGGGACGCGGCGAAACTCTGCGGTGCTGCTAGCAAGCTGTCCTGGAAGCAAGCCCGGCCGGGTGACCCAATTTCCCTCTTCCAGCACCACCCGCGCCTTTTCTGGTGGAGTTTGCAGGAGTCGTTCGGAGCAGAAGGCGCACGCCGCGCGATGATCCTCTTCGCTGAGTTCCCGCGGGTCGGTTGCAGGTGTGGAGAGGGGGCGATTGCCACGACCGGGCACCGTCCACACCTCGGTTCCCGTGAGAGGGTTGACCTGCTTCAATGTGCCATCGGCCATTGTGATTAGCGGGGTAGGGCGGTTGAGAAAAGGTGTGCTCATACTTATCGACCTTATTAGCTACGCTGAGTTTATGCCTGAGATTATTTTCGATGTCCTCGTTCCCGAGTCTGAGATTACCTCCCTGCTAGCACGCTTTGAGAAACTTGCCAGCACCATGAAGCTCACCGCGCTACTCGACGGCGAGGCCGTCGTAGCTGCTGAAGTTGCAGAGCAGCTACGCGCCCAAGTCGAGGGCAATGTCGACGACTATCGAATGGCTCGATACGTGGTGCAGGCTCCCAACAATCTGAACCACACCGCGATGACTTTTGCCCGGCTCCTTACCCCACACGCCGACCTGCCTGCAGAACCGGCGTTGTTGGAAAACGAGCAGGAGTTTGAGATCGCAGCTGACTATCCCTGGGTTGTGGAAATCCGTCACTGACTTAAGTATTAAGCTGCCGGGCGATGCGTTCTCCAGCATCGATGAGCTGGGTGTTGATGTCGGCATCGATGAGCTCGGCCGTGAGGACGTCAGTGGCGGGGGAGTCCTTGAACCGGCCGGCGACGATGGCAGCTTGCGTGCCTTGTTTCGCCGCGAGTTCCAAGACCATGCCCGTAACTTTGCCGCGAGATGATTGCTCGTCAAACGAACCCTCGCCCGTGATCACAACGTCAGCCTCGTGCAAGTGTTCTACCAGGCCCATGGATTCGGCGACCACCTGTGCGCCGGGGAGCACCTTGATGGCGGATTCTGTGCCATGCATGATGGCGGACAGCCACGTGAGTGCGATAGGTAGGCCCCCTGCAGCGCCAAAACCGGGTCGGGTGGGGTCGATTCCGCATTTTTCACACAGCGTGGCCAGCGCTTTATCCAGAACAGCAACATCTTCCGGGGAGGCACCCTTTTGGGGGCCGAAAACTGCTGCGGCCCCGTTGGGGCCGATAGCAGGGGAGGTTACGTCTGTGAGCAGTACCCATTCCACACTGGCGGCGGGGATGTTGAGCTGGGCAGTATCGAAATGGTCGAAGTCTTTCAGTGCTGCGCCACCCTGCCGTAGTGGGTTCCCAGCGGCATCCATTGCGCTAGCGCCGAGAGCAACAAGGATTCCCGAACCGCCGTCGACGGTGGCGCTGCCTCCCAGGCCCAGCGTAATTCTGCGGGCGCCGCGAGAAACAGCGTCAGCAATCAGCACTCCGGTGCCATAGGTGTCGCCGGTGGTTGGGACTGGGCAGTCGGCGACAGCTGGAAGCCCAGAGGCGGCGGCAACGTCAATGAAAGCCTCTGGGTAGGCATCGTTAAAGACGTAACTCGCTTCGGTGAGGCGGCCTGCGGCATCGGTGGTGGGGAGGGTGATGGTGCTTCCCTCAAAGCAGGCGGCGGTGCCTTCACCGCCGTCGGCAAGCGGCAGTAGGGTGACTGTGGCGTCGGGGAGCACGCGCTGGATTCCCATAGCGATGAGCTCGGCGGCCTGGGGAGCGGTTGCTGTTCCTTTGAAAGAATCTGGGGCGATCAACACGCGAAGCGTATGCATAATATCCAATCTGTTGTATATTTGCGGTTGGAGTTTTATTCTCACGTTATGGAACTTTGTTCAACAAAAGCATCCGCCATATGAGATGGTCAGTGTGCTTTTTGACGTTTTGCCAGGCAATTTCCAGTTGTGATCCACATCTCAAAAACGGCCGAATTCTGGCCTGTGGCTCATTTCTGGGAAAAGCCGCCACGAATATTCTGATAAAGTTTTCACCGTCACGTTGTTAGCTGAAGTAATTCACTTGCAGGTGGTCGTTTTATCAACATCCGCGGCAATCGCAATTCTTGCCCGGGGTAGAAGCCATTATTGCACCCCGGAAGAACAAGGGTTGTGAGGCTGCGCGAATACCGAAAGGAATGCAGCATGTCTTCTATCGAGGCCCAAGTCTCTGACTATTACAACAAGCTTCTGCTGCGCAATGCCGGCGAGCCAGAATTCCACCAGGCTGTTGCCGAAGTACTCGACTCCCTCAAGATCGTGCTTGAAAAGGATCCACACTACGCCGACTACGGACTCATCCAGCGCCTCTGCGAGCCAGAGCGCCAGCTGATGTTCCGTGTTCCTTGGGTTGATGACAAGGGTGAAGTCCAGGTCAACCGTGGTTTCCGTGTTCAGTTCAACTCTGCAATCGGACCTTACAAAGGCGGCCTGCGCTTCCACCCATCTGTCAACCTTGGCATCATCAAGTTCCTCGGCTTCGAGCAGATCTTCAAGAACTCCCTGACCGGTCTGCCAATCGGCGGCGGCAAGGGCGGTTCCGACTTCGACCCCAAGGGCAAGTCCGACGCCGAGATCATGCGATTCTGCCAGTCCTTTATGACCGAATTGCATCGCCACATCGGCGAATACCGTGACGTGCCAGCAGGCGATATCGGAGTCGGCGGACGTGAGATCGGCTACCTGTTCGGGCAGTACCGCCGCCTGGCAAACCAGCATGAATCCGGTGTTCTCACCGGTAAGGGCCTCGCCTGGGGTGGTTCCTTGGTGCGCACCGAAGCCACCGGCTATGGCCTGGTGTACTTCACCAAGGAAATGCTCGAGGCACATGGCTCCTCCTTCGAAGGCAAGAAGGTTATTGTCTCCGGCTCCGGAAACGTGGCCATCTACGCCATCGAAAAGGTACAGGAGCTGGGCGGCACTGTCATCGCGTTCTCCGATTCCACGGCATGGGTAGAGACGCCTAACGGCGTTGACGTTGCCAAGCTCAAGGAAATCAAGGAAGTACGCCGCGAGCGTGTCACCGCTTACGTTAACGAGACTGAAGGCGCCGTGCTGCACACAGAAGGATCCATCTGGGATCTACCTTGTGATGTTGCATTGCCATGTGCCACTCAGAATGAGCTCGGTGGCTCCCACGCCAAGGCGCTGGCAGACAACGGTTGTAAGTTCGTCGCAGAAGGCGCAAACATGCCATCCACCGCGGAGGCGATCGAGGTTTACCGCGAGCGAGGCATCCACTTTGGTCCAGGTAAGGCTGCCAACGCCGGTGGCGTTGCTACCTCCGCATTGGAGATGCAGCAGAACGCTTCCCGTGACTCCTGGAGCTTCGAGTACACCGACGAGCGGCTGCACAAGATCATGTCGGGCATCTTCCAGAACGTTGCCAAGACGGCCAAAGAATACGGTCACGAAGGCGACTACGTAATCGGCGCCAACATTGCAGGCTTCAAGAAGGTTGCTGACGCAATGCTCGCACAGGGCGTTATCTAACACCGACAAAAAATCGGCCCGCTTCCTGTCCCCTGCTTAGCTGCAGTGATCGGAAGCGGGCCATTAGTGTGCTCATGGGACCTGAACGGCCACGCTAGAATGCCACTCCTGAAGTGAGGATGACATTGGCATAGGCTGTGGTCTCTCCGGTGCGAACCACAAACTTGACGTCGCTGAGCAGCGCCTTGAGCTCTTCATGGCTTTCCTTCCGGAGGGGCAGCCCGTTGAAGAGCGCCACTACTTCTTCAGGCGACTCTTCAGCGACAAGCGATTCTTGAATCACTACCTCTTCCCGTAGCGCTGCCAGCACCTCACTGAACCTCGGGATGCCAAAGACCAGCGCCAAATCGATTACTGGTACATGGCTGGGGATAGGTAACCCGCAGTCAGCCACCGCAAAGGTGTCTGTGTGCCCGAGCTGGTTGATTGCAGCGGCTAGCTCCGCGTTCAAAATGCCCAACTTGCGCATCAGTGGACCTCCGGTAGTGGATCGGATAGGGAAGGGTATGACGGCTGAGCGCCGTGCTTGGTGGCAGCATAAGCACCGACACGAGCGGCATGTTGGGCCGCAGTACGGAGCGAATGGCCAGCCAGCAATTGGGCTGCCAGCGCCCCAGTGAAGGCATCACCAGCCCCGGTAGTGTCTACCGCCGTGATCGATGGCGACGGGATGGCGGTGAGCCCGGCACTATCGCCGAGCAGGGCACCCTTGGCGCCCAGAGTGAGAACAACGGAAGCAAAACCGGCATCGAGCAGCGCACTCACCATGTTTGCGGGCTCAGACTGCGGCGCAGTAATGCCGAGCTGAGTCATAACGAGGCCGGCTTCGTGTTCGTTGACAACCAGGGGGTCAGCGCGGAGAAGCGCTGCGCGATCAACGTCGATGACAGGCGCCAAGTTGATAATGACTCGTCCGCTCGCTTGCGCCACCGCAGCGGCGAAGCCCTCGGCCGGAATCTCGCCTTGTAGGAGCAGGATTTCTGCATCCGACACTGAGTGGGATGCCAGGAAATCGCCGTCTACTGCTGCGTTTGCACCTGGCACGACGATGATCGTGTTTTCGCCGTCTTCAGCCACAGTGATGATCGCAAGTCCGGTGGTTGTCTGCGCTAGCTGCGAGATGTGGGAGCAGTCCACACCGGAAGAACGCATGAGGGAGAGCGCAGACTCTGCGTACGCATCGTCACCAACCGCGCCGATGAAACGAACGCGGGCTCCCTGCAGCGCTGCGGCTACTGCTTGGTTTGCTCCCTTACCGCCAGGCAAAATGTCCCCGCCGGAGCCAAGCAGAGTTTCGCCTGGCTGTGGGTGGCGGTGTACCTGGACGAATAGGTCAGCGTTGATGGAACCAACTACGCAGAGCGTCTTCATTATTTGAACTCAGCAACGTTGGAGGAATCTACGGTCACGACCTCAACCGGGATTTCCTTCTTAGCGTCCTTGCCGTCGAGAAGTGCCTTGGCCTGCTCCACGGCCTGTGCACCCAGCTCAGCTGGCTGCTGTGCGATGGTTCCTGCAAGCGAGCCCTTTTCGACGGCTGCAATACCGTCAGCGGTGCCGTCGAAACCAAATACCTTTACTTCCTTGCCTGCCTTCGCTCCCAGAGCCTCAATAGCGCCGAGTGCCATTTCGTCGTTCTCAGCAAAGACTGCCTTGACGTTGGGGTGTGCCTGCAGCAGGTTAGTGGTGACGTTCAGGCCTTCGGTGCGGTCGAAGTTGGCGGTCTGCTTCGCCGCAACCTTGATGTTCGGGAAGGCGGAGATACCTTCTTCGAAGCCCTTGCCACGGTCACGGGAAGCGGAGGATCCGGCAATGCCCTGCAGAATCAGTACTTCGCCTTCTTCGCCGATTGACTTCGCCAGTGCTTCGGCAGCTTGCTTGCCGCCAGCGACGTTGTCAGAAGCAATGAAGGATGCGATCTCGCCCTCGCTTGCGGAGCGGTCAACGGCGATCACTGGGATCTTGGCGTTGTTGAGGGACTTCACGGATGGGACAACAGCGTCGGAGTCGGTTGGGTTGACAATGACCACGCCCGAGCCGGAGGTCTCTGCATTCTTGAGCTGGTCTGCCTGGGTGGAGGCGTCATCGGACGCATCCTGGATGCTGAGCTTCACGCCCAGCTCATCGGCCTTCTTTTGTGCGCCGTCGCGCAGTTCTACGAAAAATGGGTTGGATTGGGTGGACAGTGCCAGTGTGACGGAATCCTGGCCGGCCTCACCGCGGTTGCAGGCTGTCATGCTGAAAGACAGGGCGAAAATGGAGGCAATAGCGAGGGACTTGCGTGCGATGGACATGAGGTTCCTTTCGAGAACTGTGTGGGAAGACAGGGGGATTAGTTGGCAGTCTTATTTCGGATTACGTCGAATCCAACGGCGAGTGCGATCACCAAACCAATGACAATCTGCTGCCAGAAGGATGAGACATTCAGAAGGTTGAGTCCGTTGCGGATGACAGCGAGGAGCATCGCGCCCACCAGGGTGCCAGTTGCCTTTCCGGAACCACCGGCTAGGGAAGCACCGCCAATGACGACGGCCGCAATGGCATCTAGCTCATAGCCCACGCCAGCTTGTGGCTGCGCCGAGGAAAGACGGCCGGCCATCACCAGACCAGCGAGGCTGGCAAACAGGCCGGAAAGCGCGAACACCGTGATCTGAATCTTCTTTACCGGCAGACCAGACAACCGCGCTGCTTCGAGGTTGCCGCCAATCGCATACATGGAGCGGCCGAGGACGGTGCGCTCCAAGATGAACCAGCAGATCAGGCCCGCCAGCACCATCATCACAATCGGAATGGGCACCCCGCCAACGGTGGAGCCGAGGAAGTTCACGGAATCAGCTGTCGGCATCGGTGAGCCTTGGGAAATAACCAAGGTTGCGCCGCGGGCGACGGACATCATGGCAAGAGTGGCAATAAAGGAGGGGATCTTGCCGAAGGCGGTGGCCATACCGCAGATCATGCCGGCCAGCGCGCCGATGATCAGGCCGATAAGCAAAGTGACCCAGCCAGGAAGCGAAGTACTGCCAAAGAAGGAGGCGGAGACCATAGCTCCCAGTGCGGCGACGGAGCCAACAGAGAGGTCGATGCCAGCGGTGATGATGACGAAGGTCATGCCGAATGCCAAGATCGCAACTGTGGCTGCTTGGATACCGATGTTGACGAAGTTGTTCACCGTGAGGAAGTGCGGGGTGGCGATGAACAACGCTACGCACAAAACAATGAGGCCAACGAGCGCACCGTTGTTCATCATCCAGTTGAGTACGCGGTGCGAAGGCGTCTTCGTGGTGGTCATGAGGAGAGCTCCTGGTCTGAGTCTGAATTGGTGTTAACAGCACTGGTGAGGTTGGCGACAGCAAGGGTCATGACCTCATCTTGAGTGGCGGTCGGTGGTAGTTCCCCGGCGACCTCGCCGCCAGACATCACGAGGACGCGATCGGACATGCCGAGGACTTCTGGCAAGTCCGAGGAGACCATGAGTACGGCACCGCCGGCGGCTGTGACCTCGTTGATGATGTTGTAGATTTCTACCTTTGCGCCGACGTCGACGCCACGGGTTGGTTCGTCGAGCAGCAGCACTTTCGACCCCGCGAGCACCCAACGGCCAAACACGGCCTTTTGTTGGTTGCCACCGGACAGGTCCCGGATCGGCTGGTGGATGCTGGCCATCCGGATGCGGAGCTTGTCTGCGACCTCGGTGGCGCGACTGGTTTGTCCGCGGCGGTCAGCCAGCCCGAAGGTACTGGTGGACCGTAGTGTGGCAAAGCCAAGGTTCTCACCGACGGTGGCATCTAAAACTAGGCCTTGGCCCTTGCGATCCTCGGGGACGTGCCCGATGCCCTGTGCGATTGCCTTGGAAATGCTGCCGGAAGCTAGACGCTGTCCGTCGACGATCACTGTGCCGGAATCGACCTTGTCTACGCCCGCGATGGCGCGCACGACTTCTGTGCGGCCGGCCCCGACGAGTCCTGCCAAGCCGACTACTTCACCAGCATGCACAGTGAAGCTGACGTCTTTGAACGCCCCCTGTGAACTCAGTTCGCGAACCTCCAACAGCGGCGCGCCAGGTTGATGAGAAACGTGTGGGTACTGGTCCGCGATGTCACGGCCGACCATCAGCCGAACGAGCTCATCCTCGGGTGTGTGCGCCGGTACTTCAGCGACGAAAGCGCCGTCGCGTAGTACGGAAATCGTGTCTGCGATCCGTGCGAGCTCATCGAGGTGGTGCGAGATGAAGACCATACCCACGCCCTTTGCCCGCAAATCCGCGATCACGGAGAAGAGCTGATCGACTTCCTTGCCGGTGAGCGCGGCAGTCGGTTCGTCGAGGATCAGCATTCGGGCGTTCATCGACAGTGCCTTGGCGATTTCCACCAGCTGTTGCCGCGCGATGCCGAGCTCAGCAACTGGTGTGTCCAAATCGACGTCGAGCCCGATGAGGCGCAACGCGGCCTGTGCTTGGCGACGCAATTGAGAGAAATTGACCAAGCCAAAGCGTGATGGCGTACGACCGAGCATGATGTTCTCGGCGACGGTCATCGTGGGGACCAAGTTCAATTCTTGGTGGATGGTCGCAATACCGAGAGCTTCGGAAGCCTTAGAGTTAGGCAGGTGTACTTCCTTGCCGTCAACGATGATGCGCCCGGAGTCTGGTTGGTAGACACCAGCCATCATCTTGATCAGCGTTGACTTTCCAGCGCCATTTTCACCGAGCAGCGCTTGGACTTGGCCCGGCCGGACGTCAATGCTGACACCGTCGATGACGGTTACGGGGCCGAAGGATTTTGTCACTTCCTCTAGCCTGAGGATTGGTGTTGTGTTCGACATCTGGTTGGCTCACCTCCTTGAGGTTTCGTGGGGCCCGCAGCAAGTAGTCGCCCGGGGGATGAACGTGGTTGCAAGGTCGCCAGGAGGCGGCTGCGGTCTCTTGGCGTCGATAAGCTCGCAGAGGCCAGCATGGGCCCGTGTGCTCATCGCCACCACGTCTTGGTCGATTACCGAAATCGGCGTGGGCTGTAGCGACATGTAGAACAGGTCATCAAAGCCCACGAAAGCAAGAGCAGTACCAACCGCGATGGACGTGGAATAGCAGTAGTCCAGCGCGCCGAAGGTCATCATCGAATCTCCTGCGATCAGCGCGGTGACGCCCCGGCTGAGCAGCTCGCGCGCCCCTTCGATTCCCTGGGTGACCTCGTAACCACCGGGATATACCTCGGTGTCGCCCAAGCCGAGTTCTTGACACACCGCGTTAAACGCCGCCAATCTGGCCACTCCTGTTGATGTCGATTGCGGCCCGGAGAGGAAACCGATGTGCGTGTGTCCGAGTTCTTGCAGCGTCCGCAACGCGGCACGAAGACCCGGCAGTGGATCCGAGACATAGGCATCGAGGTTGGTTTCGGGGACGGTGCGGTCAATCAGGACGATGGGAGTGCCGGCATCTCGGGTGTCCCGTAGTAGTTCCGCACAGTCCTCGCTGGGGACAACGATCATGCCGTCAACCCGCATCTGTGACAGTGAGTGGATTGCAGTTTCGAACTGGACAGGATCTTCGTCGCTGGTGGTGATGAGGGTGGTTTGGCCATGCTGGGTGGCGCACTTTTGAATGGTGGCGGCCATGGTGGCGAAATAAGGGTTGTTCAGCGTGGGGATAGCGAGCCCGATGAGTTTGGTGCGCGAGTTGCGTAGTCCGCGGGCTTGAACGTTGGGCTGGTAATTGAGCTCTTTAGCTACTTCACGCACACGATTTCGGGTGGTCACAGAAATGGAGGGTTTATCTGCTAGCGCGCGGGATGCAGTGGAGATAGAAACTCCGGCAGCAGCTGCAACGTCCTTGAGGTTGGAGGGCGAGCTCACTAGCTTTCCTCCTTTGTGCAGGTAATAGACTATGCAAACGTTTGCGTAATATTGCTAAACCTACTGTTCCTCAAGTTGGACTGTCAAGTGAGGTGTGACACAGCAGGGAAGGGGTTGTGCGAGAAGCCATGGCTATCCGCTGTTATGGAGGGGCGATATGTGAAAAGAACTCCCACGCTTGACGCGTGTGCCCCGGGATTGTGTGATCGGGTAGGTAAGCTGAGGAACCATGTACCGCGTATTCGAAGCCTTGGATGAAATGGTTCAGACCGTCGAGCAGGCCTATGGCGTGCCGATGACCGCAAACTGCATGGTGCCCCGCAACGACATGCTGGCGCTTCTCGACGACCTCCGCAACGCACTACCCGTGGAAATCGATGACGCACAAGACGTCCTCGATCAACGTGATGAAATTATCCGTGGCGCCGAGGATCGTGCGGCGGACATTGTGGATGATGCGGATGCGCAGGCCACCGACCTGGTATCCCGTGCCCGGCAGGACTCTGAAATGATGCTCGGCGATGCCGAGAATCGTGCCCACGCCATGGTGGCTAAGGCACAAGATGAAGCAGACCGACTCGTTGAGGAAGCACGCCGCAAGTCTGATGACTTGGTCGATCGCGCCACCGCGGAAGCAGAGCGCCTAGAGATTCAGGCCCGTGATTCCTACGATCGAGCCGTTGAAGAAGGCCTCGCTGAGCAACAGCGTCTGATTTCCGAATCGGAAGTGGTTCGTCGTGCAAACGAGGAGGCGCATCGCGTAGTTGACGCGGCGCATACCGATTCCAACCGCCTGCGCCAAGAGTGCGATGCCTTTGTGGACAACAAGCTCGCTGAATTCGAGGATTCCCTTTCCGGAACCTTGCGGGCAGTTTCTCGTGACCGCGCAGCATTGCGTCGTGGTGCAGGTGCCGTTGGTGCGCAGCCCCGAGAGGACAGTATCTAAGTGTCCTCACCATTAGTATTTAACGTCGTGAAGCTGCTGCGAGGTAGCGGAATGCCGGAGCAGCGCACCCAGTCAGGGCAGGCGGATGAGCGTATCGGCGTGCAAATGATCGCGATTGAACCAGGCACTCCGGTCACTGTCGATGCAACACTCACCCCGCTGGGCGAGGGCATCATGGTCGATGCCACGGTCACTGCGACGCTCACCGGACAGTGCTCCCGCTGCTTAACCACGCTGCATCCGGACTATGAAGTGTCCGTGAACGAGGTCTTTGCGGCTACGGACACCTTCATCCAAGGCGAAGACGCCGAAGATGACGATGATGTCCCACAGGTAGCTGGCGACACTATCGACCTAACCCAAAGCCTCATCGACGCCGTTGGCTTGGACCTGCCATTTAATCCAGTGTGCGATTATTTTGGTCTCGAATGCGGTGACGCTGAGGTCCCCGCGCCGGATGGAGTTTCCGGCGAAGAAGACGAACGCCCAGATCCACGCTGGGCTGGACTGGAGAAGTTTAAGTGAGTCGTAAGAAAGGCCGCGTCACCGGCCAAGAAGCCCTCGACGCGGCCTTTACTGCCGTCGATCACACGCCGCTGCTAGCAGCGCTCGGGGTGGAATTGACTGAGACGAACCTGCGTCTGGCATTGACACACCGCAGTTTTGCCAATGAAAACGGCATGCTGCCGAACAATGAGCGCCTAGAGTTCTTGGGTGACGCCGTGCTCGGACTGTCCGTGGCAACGCAGCTGTACCACCAGTACCCAGACCGCGCGGAGTCTGACATCTCCAAGATGCGAGCCAGCATCGTTAGCCGTTACGGCCTGGCCGACATCGCGCGTGAGATTAATTTGGGCCAACATATCCTGCTTGGCAAGGGCGAGGATTCCACTGATGGGCGCGAAAAGGACTCGATCCTCGCGGACACGATGGAAGCCATTCTCGGTACCATCTATATCCAGCATGAGTTTGCAGTCGCCCGGGAAGTGGTATTGCGGCTGTTCAAACACAAAATTGATACTGCCTCCGCAAAGGGCTTGCACCAGGACTGGAAGACTACTTTGCAGGAAAAGGTGGCTGAGAAGAAGCTACCGGCGCCTGTCTACGAATCTGAGTTCACCGGCCCAGACCACGAGCAGACCTTCACCTCACACGTGGTGATCAACGGTGAGCGCAAGGGCACTGGCACTGGGCCGAACAAGAAGCTTGCCGAGCAGCAGGCCGCCCACATGGCCTACCTCGCAATCCGCTAAATGCCTGAGCTTCCCGAAGTCGAAGTCGTTCGGCGTGGGCTTGTTCCGCACGTCGTCGGTCGAAAGATCGTGTCTGCGTCCGTTATGCATCCGCGGGCAGCGCGACGGCAGATTGGTGGGGCAGTCGAACTCGCTGCGCGGCTTGGGGGAGTGCAAATTACGGGCGTCGATAGGCGGGGCAAATACCTCTGGCTGAGCGCCGCGGATGAGGCACTACTCATTCACCTGGGCATGAGTGGCCAGATGCTGGTCAAGACCGCTGGCACCGCGCCACACAAGCATCTGCGCGCCAGCGCTGCGCTTGATGACGGCCAAGAGCTGTGGTTCGTAGATCAGCGCACCTTCGGATACTGGCACTTTAGTGAGTTAGTGGATGGTGTGCCGGAGTTGGTGTCTCATATCGCGCCTGACCTTCTAGATGCGGCGCTGGACCTTTCTGCCATATCAGCGCGGATTAATGCTCGACGCTCTGCTATTAAGCGAGTGCTGCTCGACCAAACCGTGGTATCCGGAATTGGCAATATCTACGCAGACGAGATGCTGTGGCAGGCGGGCATCCATGGCGAGCAGGCTGCTTCTTCATTGTCTCTCGCGGAGATCACCGCTTTGCTGCGGGCGGGCATTGATGTGATGCAGCGTGCTTTGTCAGAAGGCGGGACCTCTTTCGATTCCTTGTACGTCAATGTCAACGGAGAGTCGGGGTACTTCTCCAGGTCGCTCAATGCATACGGGCAGCAAGGGAAGCCATGTAAACGCTGCGGGACGCTTATGGTGCGCGAACAATTTGCGGGTCGGGGATCACACCTTTGCCCGCAGTGCCAGCGGGTGGATGGATAGCGTTGAGCCGGTTTGCCACTAGCTCGAACCATGCGATGGTAGTGCTAGGTAGTAGAGCCTCAGCGGGGCTTGCTCCAGCTGCCCGCACTATTGGGTTCCACAATTCTTGCAACAAAACCTGCTGTCGCGCGGCTCGGTGCGCTACCAGGAGGAGCCGAACACCCGTCGGCAAGCGTTGCGACGGCGCCAGCAAAGTCACTCGTAGGACTGCTGTGGCACATGAGCGATGGCCGAAATAGATGCCCTGTTCGAGGAGCTGCCGAGATTTGGAGTTGGGAACCTGGAGCCAGCTGGCCCGCATCGGCTTAGCAAGAATTTCAACTCAATACGGTGGGCAACACGGCATTTGGAGGTCTTCGTTCAGCAGGGGGGTACGGGGAGCGGATAGACGCTGCGCTACTAGCGTCTGATCAATAGTTTGCAGCAAAGTGGTAGCGCTGATTGCAGACCCTAAACAGCGCCTGAATAAAAATTTGCGGAACGATTAAACGCAGAACAACTTTGCCATTACGCTACGTATATGGAAAACATCCAAACCTACGTAGATACATTTAACGAGCATTACTGGAAATTCGTCCTCGTGCTCCTTGTTGGTGCTGGCGTGTGGTTCTGTATCACCACGGCTCTAGTGCAGATTCGTTACATTCCGGACATGTTTAAGGCGGTTGTTGAGAAACCGTCAGAAATCTCCGAGGGCCAAAAAGGTATCTCGGCGTTCAAAGCATTTACCATTTCCGCTGCCTCCCGAGTAGGTACCGGCAACGTAGCAGGCGTCGCCATCGCCATCGCGACCGGCGGTCCGGGCGCAGTGTTTTGGATGTGGATGCTCGCCACGATCGGCGGCGCAACCTCATTCGTAGAATCCACCCTGGCGCAGGCCTTCAAGGTGCGGGATCACTCTTCTTACCGTGGTGGCCCCGCGTACTACATCACCAAGGTTTGGAAGCAGAAGTGGGCAGCCGTGCTGTTCGTCGTGCTCATCACCGTGACCTATGGTTTCGTATTCAACGCAGTTCAGTCGAACTCCATCTCCGAGGCGATGGTGGCATCGATCGACGCTGACCCCGCTACGACAAAGGTCACCGTGGGCATCGTGCTGGCACTGCTAACCGCAGTAATTATCTTTGGCGGTGTGCAGCGCATCGCGAGCTTCACACAGGTAGTAGTGCCGTTTATGGCCGTTATGTACATCGTTATCGGTGTGCTCGTTCTCGGTATCAACGCAGACAAAATCCCGGGCATGATCTGGTCCATCTGGACCCACGCTTTCGGAATCCG
The DNA here is from genome assembly GCF_037482665.1 of Corynebacterium sp. H127. NCBI lineage: Bacteria > Bacillati > Actinomycetota > Actinomycetes > Mycobacteriales > Corynebacteriaceae > Corynebacterium > Corynebacterium sp. H127. Next base: position 385,933 of record NZ_JBBHKY010000001.1, on the reverse strand, counting down.
CGAATTCGCAGGCGCCACCCTGGGCACCGTGATCATGAAGGGCGTACAGCGCGGATTGTTCTCCAATGAGGCTGGTATGGGCTCTGTTCCGAACGCCGCCGCAACCGCATCTGTGTCTCACCCGGTTAAGCAGGGCCTAATTCAGACTCTCGGTGTGTATTTTGACACCGTGATCGTGTGCTCGATTACTGCGTTCATCATTCTTTTGGCACGCGGTGACATCGATGAAGAACTCACCGGCATGCAGATGACTCAGAACGCTCTGGCATCTAACGTGGGCGAGTGGGGCATCCACTTCCTCACCGTAGTCATCATCTTCTTGGCCTTCTCCTCGGTGATTGGCAACTACTACTATGGCCAGAGCAATATCGAGTTCCTCACTAAATCCAAGCTGGTCTTGAACGGATTCCGCGCGCTGGTGGCATTGTGCGTCTTCGGCGGCGCGATGGGCTCCGTGCCACTCGTGTGGGCGCTGGCTGATACCTTCTCCGGTCTGATGGCAACAGTCAACCTCATCGCTATCTTGCCCATGGGCGGAATTGCGGTGGCACTGCTCAAGAACTTCGCAGAACAGCGCAAACAAGGACTCAATCCCGTCTTCCACCGCGACGATGTCAAGGGCATCCGTGGCTGGGAAGGCATGGAGTGCTGGGACGGTTCTGACCCACTGACCCACCGGTGATCCGACTGACTGTGTTTGTGCTGGGACACGTCCAAGGCGTTGGCTTTCGCTGGCACACTCGCTCCCGCGCCCTCGAACTAGGTTTGGCTGGAAGCGCCACTAACCTCAGCGATGGTCGAGTGTGCGTGGTGGCGGAAGGTCATCGCAAAAAGTGCGAAGATCTCCTGGCGTGGTTGAGAAGCACCCAGGCGCCTGGAATCGTAGAAGCCGTGATCGAGCAGTGGTCGCAGCCACGTGGAGCTACCGGGTTCGATATGCGTTAAACGCCGGCTGCGCAATCAGCTTGCTGATCAAAATTCCTCAAATCTCCCTGCCTCGAAGCAGCTCCTCGCAGAAATCCTCAAGTTGCAGGATCGGATGGGGGCGCAGCGGCAGGGAGATTCGCCGTATGTGCCGGAATCGGACACGGCCTCCTCCCGGGAGCGCTGCGGGGAACACATCGAAGTACAACGCCGAATTCCAGGGTTAGCGCGGCAGCCTGCGTGAATACTAGAACCCTGCTTGTTAGTATCAAGCGGTGCATCTAAAATCGCTGACCCTCAAAGGATTCAAGTCTTTTGCCTCGTCAACGACCCTGAAGTTCGAGCCCGGGATCTGCGCGGTGGTGGGGCCGAACGGCTCTGGCAAGTCCAACGTTGTAGACGCGCTGGCTTGGGTCATGGGGGAGCACTCAGCTAAGACCCTGCGCGGCGGCAAAATGGAGGACGTCATCTTCGCCGGCGCGGGGGAGCGCAAGGCGCTGGGCCGCGCCGAGGTGACCTTGACCATCGATAACTCGGATGGGGCCCTCCCGATCGAGTACTCCGAGGTATCGGTTACCAGACGCATGTTCCGCGACGGCGCCAGCGAATACGAAATCAACGGGGCCAAGGCTCGGTTGATGGACGTGCAGGAGCTGCTCTCCGACTCCGGTATCGGCCGGGAAATGCACGTCATCGTGGGACAGGGGCGCCTCGCCCAGATCTTGGAGTCCCGCCCCGAGGAACGCCGCGCCTTTATCGAAGAAGCAGCGGGTGTGCTCAAGCACCGCCGTCGCAAGGAGAAGGCGCAGCGCAAGCTCCTCGGCATGCAAGCAAACCTTGACCGACTCAGCGACCTTACTGAGGAGCTCAAACGCCAGCTCAAACCACTTGCTCGCCAGGCAGAAACCGCGCAGCGCGCTGCCACTGTACAAGCGGATCTGCGCGACGCGAAGCTGCGGCTGGCGGCCGCGAACTTGAGCGAGCTAGAAGCCAAGCTCAGTGATGCCCACAACCAGACCAAGATTCTGGCGGAGCAGGTCGCAGAGGTCACAGAGCGTCTTGAGGAAGCAACCGGGGAGCAACTAGAAACCGAAGCTCTGCTACAGCGGGCGACGGAAGAAGCCGATGCCGCCCAACAACTCTGGTTCCAACTATCAGCGTTGGCAGAGCGGGTTTCTGCAACCGTGCGTATCGCGGCCGACCGCGCTCGCACCCAACCAGAGGTACCCTACAACGGACCCGACCCAGAGGACTTAGAGGGCCGCGCAGAACAGGCTGACCAGCAGCAGGCTGAACTGGATCAAGCAGTTGCTATCGCACGTGAACGTTTGGAATCAATCCGCGAGCAGGTTGAAGATCATGAGGACGCGTTGCAGCGCGCCGATAAAGAACACCTGGCACGGGTACGGGCGATTGCGGATCGGCGTGAAGGCGTCGTCAGGCTGTTAGCAGCCGAGGAAAGCCACCGTGCCCAAGTAGCAAGTAGCGAAAGCGAAGCTGAAAGGCTGACCGAACAGCTGGAAGAAGCCCTCGCCCGTGCGCAGCAGGCGAGCACTGAAGAGCGAGCTGTCGCGGAGGAGTTGGAGCAGCTGGCTACTCGACGTCAACCACTCGAGGAAGCCCACACCCGGGCCGCTGCCGAAGCCGGTGCCGCCGAGTCTCGATTAGAGCAGCTGCGCAGCAAACAGCGGGACCTGGAACGCGCAGTATCGAAGTGGGAATCCCGCATCGACACGCTCAAGCAGACTGTGCCAAAACAAGCCGTGCAGCTAGACAATTGGGGCCCAATCGCTGACTTCATCACTCCGCATCGAGGCATAGAGAAGGCTCTCTCGGCCGCGCTGGGCGCAGCAGGTGAAGCACTCAGTGGTGAGAGCCTGCAGGAAGCCCTAGCGCAGCTCAGCCCGGACAAAATCTCCCGAACCGTGCTCATCGAGGCATCCCAGCAAAAGCAATGGCGGATGGAAGCAACGCTGCCGAAGGGGACTAGCTGGCTGCTGGATCATGTGGACGTCGATAAGCGCTATGCCCGAGCCCTCACGCGCCTACTCGCCGACGTCGTGCTAACCCCCGACGCAAGCACTGCGCTGCAAGTAGTTGAGCAGGACCCTCGCCTGCGTGCGGTGACCCCAGCCGGGACCCTACGCGGTGAGGGTTGGGTGGCGCTCGGTAGTGGATCCACAAGCGTGGAAACAGCTGCCCACATTGCGGAGGCCAGTGCTGAATTGGCACAAGCGCGGGAAGAACTCAACCACATCGCCGGGACCTTCGAAGGCGCCGTGCAAGCAGCAGAGGAAGCTCGTATTCAGGCCGCGGGTGCAAAGTCGGCACTGCGCGAGCATGACACCTTCGTTGACTCAATGCAGCGCGACGCACAACGCCTGCACAAACAAGCCGAGGCTAGCCGCAATGAACACCAACGGATGGCCGCGCGAGTCCAACAATCCGAACTGCGCGCAGTTGAGGCACAACAGCAACTCGACGAAACCCTGGATCGGCTAGCCCGAGTGGAGGAACACGAGGAGGAAGAACCATCCACCGCGGAGCGCGACGCAGCCCAAACCGCGCTCGCACAAGTCAAAGCGATGGATATGGAAGCCCGCCTGGCACTGCGCACCGCCGAAGAGCGCGCCGGGCAGTCCCGTGGGCGTGGCGATCAGCTCCGCAGACAGGCCCAGCATGAAAGACAGGCTAAGGCGCGGCACGAGGCGGCCATGGCGTCGCGTCGATCCGCCGCTGCATTAGCTCAAGCGGTGGAACGCAATGCCAGCTTGATCCAGGACCGCGTGCAGGAGGCGCTGAGCAGGTCAGAACAACAGCGCACGCAAACGGCCGAGGTGAAGGCCGCTTTTTCCGCCAAGTTGGCAGCGGCTAAAGATGCCGCCCATGCCGCCCAATTGGAGTTGAACAAGCTCAGCGATTCAAAGCATGCCTCCGATATTGCTCGTTCACAGGCACAAGTTCGCATTGAGGAAGCACAGTCCCAGGCCGAAAATCAGCTGGGAGTGCCAGTGGAGGTGCTGCTCCGCGAGTATGCGCCGGATGCGGACTTTGACAAGGCTGCAGAGCATGCACGCTTGAAGAAGGCGGAGAAAGCGCTCGCTTCCTTAGGCAAAGTGAACCCGTTGGCGCTCGAGGAATTCAAGGCGTTGGAAGAGCGCTATGAATACTTGGCAGGGCAATTGGCGGATGTCCAGAAAGCTCGCAAAGACCTCTCTGACGTGATCGAGGACGTGGATGCCAAGATCCTGCAGCTGTTCGCCGATGCGTGGCACGACGTCGAAAGAGAATTTCCGGCAGTCTTTTCCACGCTATTCCCCGGCGGCGAGGGACGCTTGGTGCTTACCGACCCAGAAGATATGCTCGCTACTGGCATCGAGGTGGAGGCCCGCCCGCCAGGAAAGCGGGTCAAGCGGCTCACGTTGCTTTCTGGTGGCGAAAAATCTCTCACGGCGTTGGCCATGCTGGTAGCAATTTTCAAGGCGCGCCCAAGCCCGTTTTATGTTATGGATGAGGTGGAAGCGGCACTGGATGATACCAATCTGCGTCGCCTGATCAACCTCTTTGAACAGCTCCGAGAAACCTCACAGCTCATCGTGATTACTCACCAAAAGCCGACGATGGACGTGGCTAACGTCCTCTACGGGGTGACGATGCAGGGCGATGGTGTAACCCGCGTGATTAGCCAGCGCATGAGTCCTGCTACAACTTAAGTGGCAGGCTACGAAAGGAACAACATTGAGCGGCGCTAGGCCTATTGCTGATTTACAGGATTCTCTCCTCGGGTGGGCATCCCAAACTGAACTGGAATTAGCACAAACGCTAGCCGACATCGAATTTTTCCCAAATTCGAGCCTTTCCCGGGATGAGCTGCAGCGCATCGAGCGATTCTTCGGCACATTCGTCCGACGCCAGCTGTCCGCTGGGGCGGACTTTGCTGCTCTGTTATCAGTGATGCCCGCGCTCACCACCACCACTTTGATCAAGCGCGCGTCGCGCATGGTGGAACGAGATCACCTCTTTGAGGAGTACTGTGCGGGGCTGGAAATCCCCGCCCACCACTCGAAAGTGGTGGCAAGCTGTGCACTTCAACTGATTGAACAGGTCGGCCTGCTCGTGGTCGGGACAGACCCCGTAGCGGCCTTGGAACTTCATACCGGCGTGACCAGCGCGAAAATTCCTGATGTTCTGGAGGCCCTGGATAACGGCGAGGATCCTGCGAAGCTGGATATACCGCAGTGCGAGCATCACCAAAAACTGTTTGCTGATATCGCTGCCGTCCGTGATTTCTCCGTGGAACATCCCACTTCTTGGCTGGACCGCGACCGCTCGCATTTGACGTTGGCGCCACTGGTGAATGATTCGGTGGTGGAGGAGCTCAAAGAGCGCCCCGCTGGAACTGAAGGACGTCGCACCGCGGTCGGAGTTGCTACCCGTGAACTGCGCCCCCGCGTCATTTTGGATGCAGTGCGGCGTAAGGTGTGTCTCCGGTTGCCGGAGCAGCAAGTGCCAGACGGTGATGAGATCCTCTGGCGTGTCAGCGTGGAAGGCACGACCCGAATCTTCCGCACTGGGCGGCCTTGGGGCGATACTTCTCCCTACACAGAGTCACTTGATATCACCCTGGATAATCCGATTCGTGAGCTGACGGTGCATGATTCCACCAACGGCATCACCTGGCACGTCCCAGTGATCAACTCCGAAGACCCCGTTTTGGTGTTTACCCCCAAGGGGCACAACATTACGGCTAAGGCTTCGTTGCATTATGCGGCATTGCAGGTCCTCGCCCCGGCGGATGCCGAACTCGTGGATGTGGTGACCTCTAAGCAACTTCCTGAGGTGGAGTCCTTCCAGATCGAAGGCTGGGAGTCTTGGACGTGTCATGTTCTGGACACCTCCAAAGCTGATTCTTTGCAGCTCCTTCGGCCTGGCCAACAAGTCTCTCCAGTGCGTCCGGTTCGCTCCATCAATCCGCGACAGCGTGTGACCTTCCGAGACCCAGCGCCAGCTATTGAAAATATCAGCACTGCAGCAGGGCTGCCGGTTCACAACGAAAGTTTGTTGGTGGATTTCCCACCTACGTTGTCTGGTTCAGATGAGATCTGGTATCTCTCGATTTCTTCATTCGGCGGTGTCGGCGCAGCCGGCGAGGAAGTCATGCAAGAAGAACCGCTCGAGGTACCAGCTGAGGGCGGCAGCTTCGAGATCTTCGATCCTGAGGCCTATGAGGATCCTTGGGTAGGCGAGTACTTGGTTCGGTTGCGCGGCCCGCGTAACGAGTCATTCCGCCATGAATATGCCATCGTCGAGGGGATGGCCGCCTCCACCGATTTCGCTGGCCTGGTCCGTTCTGTTCGTATTCCCGCCACGGGTGGCCTCAGCACCGCCGTACTGCTGGTTAAGCCGACGTTTAAGCCTTTTGAGGTCAGCCCCGCTGAGATTGAGGTCGCTCCCAACGCCGCTGAGGCAACCTTTGCGGTGACCACTGAGGTAGGCGATCAGCTTCCCTTGCGTTTCACGCCGCCACGACTGCAGTTTGATCTACCGCTCGTCGGCAAGCCTGCGCTGTGGCGCACCACTCGCATTACCTGCCGCGCGGCAGACCTTGACCCAACCCGGGAGCTGCGCATTCGTGCGGGGCGTGACCTCGGGCGGCCGACAGTCACACTGCGTAACCACCACGGCGCGCCGGTTCGTACCGTCAAGCTCGCTTCCGAGGACGGTGTGACTTACACCTGCATGATTCCGGCCACCACGATGCTCACCGGACGCCTCGAATTGGAATGGACTGATGCACGTAGCAAGAAGCGGGCGTCGGTAAACCTGGCCGATATTGACAGCACCCCGCACTACACCGATGTCAGTCTCGACGGCGGTGAGCTGGTGTTGGAAGGCTTTATTGCAGGTCGTGACCTCGAGGCTTGGGTATGGCTGGAAACTGCGCCATGGGTGCCTGCTTTGTCCTTGCCACTGACAGGTGCACGCACCACACTGCCTGCCGCGCTTATCGACGCCGGTCCAGTGCTCCTAGACATCCATTCCAACGACCCCTTCAACACTCTGCGGGCGCCTTATGCGCCAACCGCCTCCGCGGTCCGCGTGGCACAACCAGGCTTCTTCTCCCAACAGACTGAGTCCTTCGCGCAGCTTTCTGCGTTCCTAGCGGGGGAACAGGAAACGGCGCCGAGTGACCCGCAGGTGTTGCCAGTGCTGTGGGACTATCTGAGCAGCTGGAACAGCGATCACCAGAACCGGGCGTCGGTGGTCTCTGCCTTGTCCGCGAACCCTGGTGCTGCGTTGGAGGCCCTTTCGGCCTCCTTGGTGCCAGCCGAAAAACAGCCGGGCCGGATTATCTCTTCTGGTTTGATTTTGGGGGCATTTACTGCAGCTAGTTCCGTGGATCGCCACCGCACGCCATGGATCGGAGCGCTGGAGCTGATGGGCAAGCTGCCAGCTTTGCTCGAGTCAGAAGAATCAACTCGTCCTGTATTACAAGAATTGGAAGAGATCGCAGGTAAACGCCTGGTAGAGGCACTGACTACTGGCAGGGACACCACTTTGGATACTGCTTGTATTGATCGCGGCACGGTACAGCTAGCGGCCATGGATGCGGCCCAACAGCAGGCGCTTCTTGGTGTCCTGTTTGGTCAAGGCGACATTGTGCCGGGCGCCATCATGGAAGATTCGGCACGTCTACTTGCGGTCATGGAGGCATTCCATCGCCGCACGGAGCTCACCGCGATCTTGTCTGATGAAACGGTTATTCAGACGATGGTGAGTACGCTGCGGGCGCTCAAAGGCACCAATCGTGCGTTGTACGCTTCTGCGCGGGTGCGTTTTGACAAGCTGGACGGTGTTGATACGAATTCGCGGGAAAACCACTGGGCGCTTGCGCCGGTAGCCTCGCTTGTCTTTGCTCTCGCGGCGCGTATGCATGCGCATGGGCTGATCGGTAAACCAAAGCTCCTATTGAAGGCTGCCCCAGCGTGGGCTGCACTCGCGGAGGTCATTCCGGATCTAGTGACCGGTGACCTGATTTCAGCGGAAGCCATGGTCCTGGCCCTAAAGTACCCGGGGATGTAAGTGCTATAGCTGCTGCATTAGCCGTCGTGGGCCTCGTGTCGACGGCGGTTGTGCAGCATGTGCCGATATGCGTGGGGCTCACTGCCGTGGACGTCGCCAGCGACGTGCTCGGCGTGGGAAAGCCCTTCGCTGAGCAGAAGCTCCAGGTGTTCGTCATCGGCGGAATAGAACATGAAGGTGCCTTGGCGTCGGAAGTTCACCAGTCGGGCTGTCTTGAGTTTCGCAAGGTGCTGGCTGACTACAGAAGGGGAGACCTCGAGTAGTTCGGCCAGTTGTCCGACGCTGAACTCGCCTTGAAGCAGCAACCAAATCAGTCGGATCCGAGTTGGGTCGCTGAGGATGCGAAAGGACTCGGCCGCCAGGTTGGCATGCATCATGTCTGGAGTGTGGACAGTGTCGTGCTTGTGCATATATTTACTATAACTACTTGCGTATCTGCACATGTATGCAGATACTTAAATTATGTTGACGCAACCAGCAACGCACGACCATGAGCATGGGCACACACATGCGCACGCGCACGGTGATGAGCACGGCTTATGGCAGCGTTTCCGGCACGCTATCCTGCCGCACTCTCATGATCATGCCGACATGATCAGCGATTCGACAGAGGCTACTAAAGTGGCAATCCGCGCCGCGTGGCTCAGCTTGGCTGGAATGGCCGCAACCGCGTTGCTGCAGGTGGTCATAGTCGCGATCAGTGGTTCGGTCGGGTTGCTCGCAGACACAATTCACAATATTGGCCACCTCGTGACCACCATCCCGCTCATCATTGCACTCCGGATTTCCACGCGTCCGGCCACCAAGCGCTACACCTTCGGCTTCAAGCGTGCCGAGGACCTAGTGGGATTATTTATCGGGCTGGTGATTGCGGTTTCGGTGGTGTTGATCTTTATCGACGCATTTGATGCCCTCCGGCACCCACGCGACATGGCAAACTCCGGATGGGTTCTCGCCGCCGCCATCATCGGAGCCCTGGGCAATGAAGCAGTGGCGCAGTTCCGAATCCGATCGGGGCGGCGTGTGGGCTCGGCCGCACTAATTGCGGAAGGCCAGCATGCGCGCACCGATGCCCTGACCTCAGTTGCGGTCATCTTCGGTGTAGTAGGAACCTGGCTCGGTTTTTCGCAGCTCGACGCGGCCATCGGACTGTTCATTGGGGTGATGGTTCTCGGGGTCTTACTCAGCTCCATGCGGTCCGTACTGCAGCGGCTTCTCGACGGCAGCGACCCCGCAATCGTGGATACCGTCCAGGAAGAGCTGGCAGAACACCCAGAGTTGAGCGGGGTGCAGCACATCCGAGCGCGCTGGCTGGGCCACCAACTGTGGGTAGAAGCGGACGTCGATATGCGGCCCGACGCCACCGTGGCCGACATGGCGCACCTGCGTCATCACGTGGGCGAGCATCTCAAAAGCCGACTGCCACGGTTGGAAAGCTTTTCCTTGAATTGCCAGCCGGTTACCCCACCCGCCTCGGGATAAGTGGCAGCGGGCCGAGGTTTGCTGACACTATGGAAACCATGATGAATACCACTTACCTGATCCTCGGCCTTGTTGTCCTTGCGCTACTGCTAGCTGTCATCATCATGATCGTGCTGGGAAACAAGCGCAAAAAGGACAAAACCGTTACCTTCACCAAGGAAGAGCAGCCGAAAGAGCTGACGCGTGAGGAAAAGAGTGGCAACTATCAGGCCGCTGGCGGTTTCAACTTTGCGCCCGCCAAGGATAAAGAACCTGAGCTCCTGGACGGCCAACGCTTAGACGCAGTACAGCCGCAAGAGCAGCAGGCCGCAGCATCAGTCATGCCACCAGTTCCAGCAGCACAACCGGAGCCTAAAACGGCCACGGACATGGTGCTGAAAAAGGTGCCGGCTCCAAAGCCGGAAGCTGAAGTTTCTGAGCAGGCCACTGCGGAGCAAACGCATCAGGTCAGGGAAGAAGAAACCGGTGCTGAGGTACCTGCTGCTGCAGCTGCTACTGCCGCGACCACCCCGCTTGCTCGAGAGGTAGCAGAAGAAATTAAGGATGTTAAGGACGTCGAAACGCCGGCGGAACCAGAGATTGCTGAGGAAGCCGAAGAAGCTGCCGAGGCCGCTGCAGTAACCGTCGATGCCGCAGAAGCAGCACTCGAACAGACCCCCGTGCCGGACACTGCTCCGGCTCCGGCACCGCAACCACTCGATGAGATCGAACCTGCTGTCGGACGCTTGGGCAAGCTGCGCGGAAAACTGGCAAAGTCCAATAATTTCCTTGGCCAGTCTGTGCTCGGCATGCTCACTGCTGGTGACCTGGATGAGGACTCCTGGGAGGAAATCGAGGATCAGCTGATCATGGCTGATCTCGGTACAGCAACCACAGTTAAGGTTGTGGAAAGCCTGCGTGAAAAGATCGCGGCTCGGGGTGTGGAAACCGAAGAACAGGCCAAAGCCATGCTGCGCGAAACCCTCATCGAGGTGGGAAAGCCAGAGCTGGATCGCTCCATCAAAGCGATGCCTTATGAGGGTAAACCAGCAGTTGTGCTGGTCGTCGGCGTCAACGGCACCGGCAAGACCACTACTACCGGCAAGCTTGCCCGCGTTTTGGTGTCGATGGGGCACAAAGTGTTGCTCGGCGCAGCCGATACTTTCCGTGCCGCGGCCGCGGACCAGCTGGAGACCTGGGGACGCCGTGTGGGCGCTGAAACTGTGCGAGGCGCAGAAGGCGCAGACCCTGCCTCGGTGGCTTTTGATGCAGTGGCTAAGGGCGTAGAAACTCAAGCGGATGTTGTGCTCATCGATACCGCAGGTCGCCTCCACACTTCTGTCGGTCTGATGGACCAGCTCGGCAAGGTCAAGCGCGTGGTGGAGAAGAAGGCAAAGGTAGACGAGGTGCTGTTGGTGCTAGACGCTACCGTTGGCCAGAACGGCTTGATGCAGGCGCGTACCTTCCGGGACGTAGTAGATATCACCGGTGTTGTGCTCACCAAACTCGATGGCACTGCTAAGGGCGGCATTGTATTCCAGGTCCAGGAGGAGCTGGGAGTGCCCGTCAAACTCGTTGGACTCGGTGAGGGCGCAGATCACCTCGCGCCCTTCGAGGTGGAGAGCTTCGTGGACGCCTTGCTGGCTTAGCAGCCATCGCCCACGTTTTTCAGCCCGCGATATGGATGAACTTTTACATCGTCCAGATCGTGGGCTTTTGCATGTTGCGGACTCGTGAATAAAAGAACTTCAGCTCGGTTACTGCAGGTTTAGGATTTCTGCATTGGGTCAATGATGGGCCCCAAGATCAGAGAAAGAAGGCCCGTCATGAACACGGAAGTCTTTGCCAATACCTCGTGGATGTTGGTGTCCACCGCGATGGTGCTCCTCATGACACCTGCGCTTGCGCTGTTTTACGGCGGCATGTCCCGCCAAAAGTCGGTGCTGAACATGATGATGATGTCCTTCGGCTCACTCGGTGTAGTGACCGTTGTGTACATCCTGTGGGGTTGGTCGATTTCCTACGGCTCCCAAGACATTGGCGGCATCTTTGCCAATCCTTTTCAGTTCTTTGGCTTACACGATGCGATTTCCGTCAACGGGATGCCGCTGATTTCCAAGTTTGGGTATCCAACGGTTATCGAGATCGGATACCAGCTCACATTCGCTGTGATTGCTTGTGCCTTGATTTCGGGAGCGCTTGCAGATCGTGTGAAGTTCGGTACCTGGTTGGTGTTCACTGGTGCCTGGTCCACCTTCGTCTATTTCCCACTCGCACACATGGTGTGGGGCGGTGGATTGCTCTCTGAGCACGCGCATTCGGTTGCTGCCTGGATGTTTGGTGCGCATGGTGACGAAGCGGCAGTGCCACCAGTTGATTTCGCGGGTGGCACAGCAATTCACATTTCGGCAGGCACAGCCGCGTTGTTGTTAGCGATTTGCGTCGGCAAGCGCCACAGCTTTATGCGCTCAGCTCACCGTCCACACAATCTCCCGATCGTCATGTTAGGTGCCTCGCTGTTGTGGTTTGGTTGGTTCGGTTTCAATGGCGGCTCGGCGCACGGTGCCAGTTGGCTCACTGGCCTAGCGACGCTCAACACGACGGCTTCGGCGGCCGCCGGCATTTTGGGGTGGTTGTTAGCGGAAAAGCTTCGCGACGGCCACGCAACCTCTCTCGGCGCGGCTTCCGGAGTCGTGGCTGGACTGGTGACGATTACCCCTGCTGCTGGTGTGCTTACCCCGTTAACCTCGATAATTTTAGGCTTCATTGGTGGCATGCTGGCTGCCTTTGGTGTGGCGCTCAAGTTCCGTTTCAAATTTGACGATTCCCTCGACGTTGTCGGTGTTCACCTCGTCGCGGGTATTTGGGGAACAATCGGGCTGGCCTTCTTTGCCGATGGCAAAGGTATCTTCACCGGAAACCCGAGTTATGGATTCAAACTGCTCATCGTGCAAATCGTGGTGGCGGCTCTGACGATGCTGTACGCGGGTCTCGTCACCGCAGTCATCGGCTGGATCTTGGAAAAGACTATGGGGTGGCGCGTCGACCGCGATGTGGAGCACGGCGGCATCGACGCCCACGTCCACGGTGAAACCGCATACGATGCCCTCGGAATGGAAGGTAAATAGCAAATGAAACTCATCAGTGCAGTAATTCAGCCCTTTATGCTTGACGACGTCCGCGCGTCACTGAGCAGTCTTGGCTGCCATGGCATGACGGTCACCGATGTCCAGGGCTTCGGAAATCAAAAGAGCCACAAGGAGGTTTATCGCGGCGCGAACTACAACCCGGAATATGTGGCAAAGTCCAAGATCGAAGTACTCGTTCATGACGAGTACGTAGACCAAGTGGTGGCGGCGATACTGGAATCTGCCCGCACAGGCAAGGTGGGCGACGGCAAGATCTGGGTCACCCATGTTGAAGACGTAATCCGAGTGCGGACAGGGGAGCGTGGCGACGGAGCGCTCTAAGGATGCGCCCTTCGGGTGTTATTCCGCAGACGAAGAGGTGCGGGGTTGCAGCTGGCAACTCCACTTTTGCATTAATGCTGCTGTTTTCGCTCTTTCTTTATCTGCAAGCCCAAGTGGGCGCCAACTAGTGGCATTATGCACAACACCGCCATGAAGATGATGAATCCAAGATCGAATGGTTCACCACTGTAGATCCGCAGGCAGATGCCAATTATTAGAACTACAACTGAAAGAACCCAAAATGGCGCTTCGCGCCGCGGTTTTACAGACAATGAGCTGCTCCTCCACTAATGTTGACCCGCACCGTGCGAGCATTCGGATAAATCCCGTGAGCAGTTGCAATTGCCGCCACAGCGCCAGCGAACCTGGCAGCTGCGCGACAGTCTTCGCCTGCTGTTTTCACACTCTTCTTGAGAGCGTTGAAAGAAATATGATTCATGAAAATCAGATCCACTTCTGATGCTAGCTGGCGACTGTGCTGGGGGGGGATCTAGCAATGTTTGACATTGTATTGTGGCCGGAGCGTGATCTATTTGTAACTGCTTCTTTTAAAGGGGATACGAATCAAATTTGATAGATCACACGGGTTGAGTTTATGGAACTAGCTAAGCTTAAGTTTCATATTGAGGTGTGCGCCATCCTGATTGACCTGTCCATAATAAGCCGTTGAGCTTGTTTTTCAATCCTTGTCGGTGCGCTAGTGATTCTAGGCGAGCCCGAGATTTATCGTCGAGAGGCAGGAAGTCAGTGGGCGTGGAGTAGTCATGCGAATCAACATCATCGAGAGCTACGGCAATCGTTCTGTTGTTTTGATCGCATCTCTTCAGGCCGATAGGGCTCCGCCATTAGTTCTCGGGTCTTGTTGTGCTTGGCGGACCGGGACGAAGGGCGGATTGTCTGTGGCGCTAGTTGGTGCGTTGTCCATAGCCACAACTGCGAACTGCTCTTGAGGAGCTTCTGCTGTCGTGGCCTGCAAATCAGTGCGTGAAAAGTGGTCCGGCGACCAGGAGGGGCATCAATTTTCTATGGAGGCTCATCAAACGGCCCTTCTCTCGAGATAATGAAGAAGTTGAGGGATGACGTTTAACCTGGGTCCTTTGGGGGAACGCAAGTAGCAAGCAAGGTAGCCGACTTCGGAAGCCTTAGAATGTCCAAACTTCGCGCTGAAAGAATCGGCGACTAGAGTTGAACGGAAAGTTGTAGTAGCTGACCACTAGGGAGCCATAGACGTGTTTGAATCTTTGTCCGACCGCCTGCAAACAGCCCTCACGGGTCTTCGAGGCAAGGGCAAGCTGTCCGAAGCGGACATCAACGCCACCGCGCGTGAGATCCGTCTTGCTCTCCTAGAGGCTGACGTTTCGCTAACGGTTGTGCGCGGTTTTATCAAGCGCATTAAGGAACGTGCTGCCGGGGCAGAGGTTTCTGAAGCGCTAAACCCAGCTCAGCAGGTCATTAAGATTGTTAATGAAGAGCTGGTTGAGATTCTCGGCGGTGAGACGCGCCGCATCACCCTGGCGAAGAATCCACCGACCGTCGTTATGCTTGCTGGTTTGCAGGGTGCGGGCAAGACCACCCTTGCCGGCAAGTTGGCCAAGCACCTGACCAAGCAGGGGCACACCCCGATGCTGGTTGCCTGCGACCTACAACGTCCGGGTGCGGTGCAGCAGCTTCAGATTGTCGGTGAGCGGGCTGGGGTACCGACCTTTGCACCCGATCCGGGCACGGCTATGGACACCCTTGATCACGAGATGGGTACCTCGCATGGGGATCCGGTTGAGGTGGCGCGCCAGGGTATTGAGGAAGCGAAGCGTCAGCAGCGTGACTTCGTCATCGTGGATACCGCCGGCCGCCTTGGTATCGACGAAACCTTGATGACGCAGGCCCGTAACATCCGCGACGCGGTGAACCCCGATGAGGTCCTCTTCGTCATCGACGCCATGATCGGCCAGGACGCGGTCCAAACCGCAGAGGCTTTCCGTGACGGTGTCGATTTCACCGGCGTGGTGCTGACCAAGCTGGATGGCGACGCCCGTGGTGGCGCCGCGCTGTCCATCCGTGAAGTCACCGGCAAGCCCATCATGTTCGCCTCCACCGGCGAAAAGCTCGAGGATTTTGATGTTTTCCACCCCGAGCGCATGGCAAGCCGAATTCTGGGCATGGGCGACATGCTCACCCTGATCGAGCAAGCCGAGGCGACGCTGGATCACGAGCAGGCCATGGCCACCGCCCAGAAGATGGGCACGGGGGAGCTCACTCTTGAGGACTTCCTCAATCAGATGCTGATGGTTCGTAAGCTCGGTCCGATTGGCAACATTTTGAAGATGCTGCCTGGTGGTAAGCAAATGTCTGATATGGCGGACATGGTGGATGAAAAACAGCTCGATCGCATCCAAGCCATCATTCGAGGTATGACGCCAGCTGAGCGGGCGAACCCGAACATTCTGAATGCCTCTCGCCGTAAGCGCATTGCTGTGGGCTCTGGCGTGGCTGTGTCCGATGTGAACAATCTGGTCGAGCGGTTCTTCGAGGCCAAGAAGATGATGGGCAAGATGGCCGGGCAGATGGGCATGCGCGCCATGGGCGGCGGCTCTGCCACTAAGAAGAAGCGCACCACCCGCAAGGGCAAGGGCGGCAAGAAGAAGCCGATCAAGAATCGCGGACCAAAGATGCCAGGTGGCGGCATGCCAGGAATGCCTGGCGGCATGCCTTCCATGGAAGAACTGCAGAAAATGCAGGAGCAGATGGGTGGCGCGGGGATGCCAGGTATGCCGGGTATCCCGGGCATGCCAAAGATGCCTAAAGGCATGGAGAACATTGACTTGAACAAGCTCAAGTTCGATAAGTGATGATGCGGTAGGGGTGTATCGCCACCTCTGCCGCTACCGTCAGGGCAGCGCGTTGAATATCGTGCCGATTGCTTTGATCCAGTCCCACAACGTAGACCGTGTAGTCCCAGATTGGTATCCGCGGCTTTCGCCGGATCGGCGCCATTGGATGCAATATCCGCCCAGGCGGGCTTGACAGTTAATGGACTGATGGAAGTTTTTCCGTGCGAATGCGCGTACCTCGCGGAACTTAAACCGAGGAGGGAATGCTGGATTCACCGGTTGCTTGCCCTTGCGGCCGAAGAAACCCGAATCGCTGGTTTGCCCGATCAAGTGAATTCGGCCGCGGTCTGAAAGCAGTGCTTCAATGCGCGGGAATGCGTGGTCTTCTCCGTACTGGTTCAGAGAATTGACTGCAACGATGTAGTCGAATTCTGGCAACTCAAGGCTGCGAAAATCTCCATGAATGAGTGTGGCGTGTGCTCGAACAGCAGCTAGCGCGGCTCCATCAGTGTCAACACAGGTGAGTTCTCCGCATTGGCTTGCCAGGCTTTCCACCAGCTCACCGCAGTGGCTGCCAATGACGAGCACGCGGGATCGCGGATGGGGAATATGCGACAGGATTTCTGAATAGTCTTTGGACTGCTTCTTCTGTGACATCAGCGCCTAATTCAAAGCAATGGACAGGGATAGGCTAAAACTCTACTGACCTAAATCGCTGTAGTGGAAAATCTGATGTCCGGCTACCTGCTGGACCCGAGCTCGGCGATGGCGATTGATACGCGATTATTGCACTCGAGTTTCTCCATGATGCGTGTGATGTGCGTTTTTACTGTGGATAAGGAAACAAAGAGTTCACGCGCTATTTCGTCATTACTCTTTCCCTGCGCAATGAGCTTTGCGACGTCCCTTTCGCGGCCACTCAACTTATTTAGCCGCGGGTCCTGCGGTGTTGGGGTGGCTTTGTTGAGTAGAGACTGGAGGACTTGCTGTGACACAAGCGGTTGACCAGTTGCTGCCGCGTGGATAGCTCCAATGAGCTGGGCTGGGGGAGTCGTTTTGAGGAGAAATCCCGTAGCTCCACGCCGCAGGGCAGTGAGAACATTGTGCTCGGTGTCGAAGGCAGTTAAAACCAAGACCTTTGGAGCATTCGGCTGGTGGACGATGAATTCCAGCGCCTCTAAGCCGTCGAGCACAGGCATGCGCAAGTCAAGGAGCAAAACGTCGCAGTGCGGGGCGAGCGAGAGGGCTTCTTTGCCATTCGTGGCTTCTCCTGTGCAGGTGACGTGGGGGTCGCCGTCGATAAGCATGCGGAGACCGTGGCGCATGAGAGCTTCATCATCAGCTATTCCAACGCGGATTGCTGGCATGGCAACTCCAAGGTGACGGTGAAAGGGTGGTGAATTACGCTCAGCTTACCGCCGCATAAGGTCGCGCGTTCATGCAGGCCAATGAGGCCTTTCCCCATAGGGGTATCCGGTGCGGACGAAGGATTACTAACTGCAATCCGCAGCGCATCGTCAGCCACAACATCGACGGAGACGGGCGCCTGCGGGGCATGCTTTCGGGCATTAGTTAGTGCTTCTTGCACCATGCGGTGCGCGGTGTGCTTGGCGGCAGTAGAAAGATTCTCCAGCGCTCGGGAAGCATTAGGGCTGATGCTGAGGTCGATGTGAGTCCCTGCGCTGCGTGCTTGTTCGACGAGCTCAGCTATGGTGACTCGCGGATCAACGAGGTCCGGTTCGGTCCGCAGCACGGACAGCACTTCTTGGAGATCAGTCACTGCCGCTCTCGCTTGTTCGCTAATGGTGCTGGCTTGGTGCTGCAACTCCGCTGCTTGCAAGTCGTTTCGGAACTCCAACACCCCGGCATGAAGTGTGATCAAACTGAGGCGATGCGCCAGGCTGTCATGCATATCCCGGGCGATGTTGAGGCGCTCATCGTAGCGTGCCATGGCCTCATGTTCACGCAAGATTGCTTCGTTAAGCTGGACCTTTTGCCAGAGCAGTTCCGCCGCTTCACGCCGCTTTCCTTTGGCAGTACCTGCAATTATGCACGCAAGTATCAGCAAGAAGGTGGTCCAGAGCACCGGCACGATATCGGACTTGTCAGGGTCCACGGCCAAGTTGGCCGCTGCCCCCAACTGCGCAGCTATCGCTCCGATAGTCATCGATCGGACCGTGCGCTTCGACGCCAACTGCACGAGAGCATAAAGCCCTGCGATGACCCCAAGCGCACTGAACCAGCCGCAGAACACGGTGGCGGCGCCGAGTAGGTAGCCCCCCTGTTGTTCGCCCTTGCTCCGTAGCAGGAACGGAAGGCACACCAAGCTGAAAATGCCGGTAGGCAATTGTGCTAACCAGAAGATAATCCGGGGTGTTACGTACTCCGGTGGGAGCGCAGCAATATCTTGAAAATTGAATATCACCGGCAGCATGAACAGGTACAGCAACAGGCCGAGTCCCCAGCTGATAGCTGTGGCAACTTTCCAGCGGGGGCGGGGTGCTTCTATGACCATAAGGCCTAACTATAACGCCGGTGCGGCTGAGCTAGTGTCGGCCGAAAGTATGAAAAACAGTGGCCAAATGACTGATGCGTAGTGATATCAACTTCGGGGAAAGTTGGCTGCTATGACGTTCTTTATTTGTAGCCGCCGTCGGTGGTGGCACCCGATTCTAGAATTTGTTCTCCTCTTGCTATTCAGCGCCGTATTCCTGGGATTAAGCCTCGGTGCGCTCGCTGGCATCAGCGCACTTTTAGGCGATTCAGGCTTTGTTGGACGCGGCTTTGCAGAATCGATGGATATGTATCAGCTGGAAGTATTCGTTTGCGGCATGCTGTTTCTCGCAGTACTCGCACCAGCAGCGCTCCTGAGCGCTCGAATTGTACGGCGACACCGGTGGCGGACGTTACTTTCAGTTACTGGTAGTTTTTCCTGGCGCTACCTTGGTTTTGGCAGCATAGTGGTGCTGGCTTTGGCGGTGTTGGTCTCCATCGTGGTTGCTGCGGTAGAACCTGCGGGGGAGGTTCACCTCGATGTTGGTTTGCTCCTCGCTTGTTTCTTGTTGGTTCCCCTGCAATCGGTGGCCGAGGAACTGGTATTCCGGGGTATTCTAGGGCAGGCTATCGGGGCGTGGACGCGGTCGCCAATAGCTGCGATCCTCATACCGATGCCACTCTTTGTTTTCGGTCATGACTACAGCCCACTTGGTTTGGTAGCTATTGCTTGGTTTGCATTGTGCGCCGGGTTCCTAGCACATCGGACCGAAAGTTTGGCGGCTCCAATGGCACTTCACATAGGTAATAACCTCGGCTTTGTCACCTTTGGGGTGTTGGGATTGCAGGATTTGAACCAGACTGAGATGGGGATACTGGTTTCCGTAGCCGATGTGATCTTTGTCAGCGTCGCGACGATCGTGTTATTGCAGCTCCATCGCCGGATGACAGCTACTCGGGCGCTCACGGCGCACGGCAGTTTGGAGCTGAATGGCCAGCTGGTCTAAACTAGTCGAGTCCTGCGTAATTTTCGCCTCCGGCTCCGGCCGAACGAAGACGTCACACGCAGACCAAATGAAGGGTTGAACCGGCTGTGTTAAAAGAACACAGTGTCTGTACTGCCCAGTGACTAGAAGGAATACACATGGCTGTTAAGTTCAAGCTGCAGCGTATGGGCAAGATCCGTACCCCGCACTACCGCGTTGTCATCGCTGACTCCCGCACCAAGCGCTCCGGCAAGGTTATCGAGAACATCGGTATCTACGAGCCAAAGGCTGAGCCATCCGTCATCAAGATCGATTCTGAGCGCGCTCAGTACTGGCTCTCCGTTGGCGCACAGCCAACCGAGGCTGTGCTGGCTCTGCTGAAGATCACCGGTGACTGGCAGAAGTACAAGGGCATCGAGGGTGCAGAAGGCACTCTGAAGGTTGCCGAGCCTAAGCCAGCTAAGATTGACCTGTTCAACCAGGCTCTCGCAGAGGCTGCCGACGCTCCTACCGCTGAGGCAATCACCGAGAAGAAGCGCAAGGCTAAGGAAGCAGCAGACGCCAAGGCTGCTGCTGAAAAGGAAGCCGCTGAAAAGGCTGCCGCTGAGGAAGCTGCAAAGGAAGCCGCTGCTGAAGAGGCTACCGAAGAAGCTCCTGCAGAAGAGGCCGCTGAAGAAGCTGCTGCAGAGTAATTCCTGCTAGGCATCCGCCCTCTACCGCAAACATTTAATTGTTTGGGTAGGGGGCGTTTTGTATGAGCAGGTATCGCTGTGTGTGTACTCACCAAAAGGGGATAGGCGCTGCGTCCTGCTTCCTCCTCAGGAAATCTCGTAGCCCGGGAATGGCAAAGCGGAGCAGGCCGTGACCGGACGGGACAATGATGAAACGGTCGATCAATCGGCGACGGTACTGGCTCGCGGTGTCTGCGCTGCGGTCAATACGCTCGATGATATCCGCCAGCTTTGAATCACCATCGTCTTCAGCCATGGCCGTTAAAAAGGCCAACTCGAGTTCTGTGCAACGGGAGAGCACCGGCTCGAGGACCAGCTTGCCCAGTTCAGCGTGCGCGAGCTCGATGCCGCGCTGTGCGGCGGCAAGGTCAAGCTTTCCGTCAGTAGCTCGATTCCAGGAATGATAGCCAATCAACTGGATGAGAAACGGGTAGCCGTGAGTGGCCTGCATGGCTGTCTGCAGCGCTGCTGCATCCCAGGATCCGCCTGCTTCTCGCACAGGATCTTGCAGCCCTCGGAGCGCATCCTCCGGGGTAACCGCGCCTAAAAGATGACGGTCAGCACGGCGCAAGAACGTGATTCCGGGGTGATCTAAGAGGGCGTTGACTTCCTCGGGCAGTCCGGCGATTGCGAAGGTGATATTCTTGTTTTCTCGAAAGAGATGCTGGATGGCTGCCATCAGTTCAGCCAATTCGTCCACCGTTGCGCGCCCGACCTCGTCAACGGTGAGGAAGAGGCCATTGGTGGCGTGGCTCAGGACGTCGTTAAGCAAGCTGCGCAGCCCTGGATCGGGCTCATGCTTCTCGACGCGTTCGGTGCGCACCCCGCCCAGCCCTGCTGGCGCGCTAAAACCGGTGAGCCTCGTGCCGGTCGCGCGGGGGTCGATGTCGCGGAGTAGCGCAGGCAGGTGGTCGTCGGTGAACCGAGAAAGTAGGCCGGGTAGGGCAGTTTCGCTGATAACGTGCATGCCGTTGCTGCGGGCAGTGTCCTCGAGCTCATTCAGGAGTACCGTCTTGCCAACTCCACGGGTGCCGATCAACAATAGCGCGCGACTGGGGGCGCCTGGCCCCTGATCCAGCGCAGACTGGAAAGCAACGAGCACTTCTTGGCGTCCTACCGGATGTGAAGGCGAGGTCCCAAAAGTAGGGGTAAACGGGTTGTGCACAGTTCTCCTCCGCTGCTCAGATTACTCAGGTTTCGAGATCTGACTCAGTTTTATCAGTTTTCGGGATGCTACTCAGTCTACTCAGTTTTTGGTGCTGCGCTAGAGTAAACAGCATGGAATTGATGATTGGTCGAGTGGTGAAATCGCATGGGATCCGTGGCGAAGTAGTGGTGGACGCAACCACCGATGACCCTGACCTGCGTTATATTGTCGGCGAAGTACTGCATGGTACGCAGGGTAAGAAAGAACACGAACTAACCATCGCCAGTATTCGGGAGCATCAGGGCCGACTGCTCATCAAGTTCGAGGAGATCCCAGACCGCACCGCTGCGGATTCGCTGCGCGGAACGAAGTTTTTCGCAGACCCAATCTACGATGAAGATGACGGCTTCTACGACCATGAGCTCGAGGGCTTGCACGTGATCCTAGACGGCAAACAGATCGGTACCGTTACCGGAATCAGCCACGGTCCAGCGCAGTCCTTGCTGGAAGTAGAAATCGCAGGCCGAGAAGTCCTGATCCCCTTTGTGGCTGAAATCGTGCCGGAAGTTGATCTCGAAGCGGGTACAGCCACCATCACACCACCCGAAGGACTGCTGGATCTCTAATGCGCCTCGACGTCATCACCATATTTCCGGAATATCTCGGGCCATTGCGTCATGCATTGCTTGGCAAGGCAATCGAAAAAGGCATCCTTTCCGTAGGCGTCCACAACCTGCGCGATTGGGCGACCGACGCGCACAAATCCGTGGATGACACCCCCTATGGTGGTGGCCCGGGCATGGTCATGAAACCGACGGTATGGGGGCCGGCGCTTGACGACGTCAGCCAGGGGCGCGCTGCCGGATGGCAATTGGATTCCGCCACGCCGCATGCCGATAAACCTCGGCATGATGACTTAAGTGGTCGGGAATTTGCTGGCTACGGTACGGATATTCCCGAGTCAGACAAACCTCTGCTCATCGTCCCGACTCCCGCAGGTAAGCCGTTCACACAAGATTTAGCGCGCCGCTGGTCGAGTGAAGAACATATCGTGTTTGCCTGCGGCCGCTACGAGGGTATTGACCAGCGCGTGGTTGATGATGCTGCGCACCGCTACCGGGTCGAAGAAGTCTCCATCGGCGACTACGTCCTCATCGGTGGGGAAGTAGCAGTTTTGGTGATCACCGAGGCGATCGTCCGTCTGATCCCTGGCGTGTTGGGGAACGCATCCTCGCATGAAGAAGATTCGTTCTCCGATGGCCTCCTCGAAGGCCCGTCTTATACCAAGCCGCGTGAATGGCGCGGGCTTAAGGTGCCGGATGTCTTGTTCTCGGGGAATCACAAACTGGTGGAGCAGTGGCGCCACGAACAGTCGCTGGCGCGGACACGAGAGCGTCGACCAGACCTTTTGGACGAGCCACAATGATCCCTTGTAGTTGAGGTTGACCTGCTGCGGGCTCGCTGTATCGGCCCAGCGTTCGCAGATCTTCGGCTTTGCGATGTCCCGGGGTGTCCGTAGGTTTTGGGCGACGTGCATTGACGGTGCGGCAGTGGGAAAGCCACACAATAGCCAGCAACGCCAGGTAGCCTAGCGCCGGTCTCTGAACGATCTTTTTCCGTTTCCGCCCGAGCCACCGGTAACCAGGGCCTTGTTGTGAACCGCTGTCCACCACGGGAAATCCTCCCCGCGAAATGGATATCCATCCTTTAGTTTGGGCTGGCTTTTCGCGGTTTCGCGGGGCGTATTTTCCAGAGCAATGCATGCGCAAGACCCCCTTGCTGCGCGTATCAGAACGGAAAGCGAGCGCAACAAGGGGGCCTTGGAAAAACTAGTACTACTTGTCCTGTGGGAACAGTTCCTTCACATCAGTACCGGTAGCAAGCGCAGCAACAACGAGGATGCGGGATTGTCCCGGGCGGAGGATGCCAGAACCAATCACGCCCTTTTCAGCCAAGGTAGCGCCGCCACCGGCGCCGCCGTAGGTGCCCTCAACTAGGCCCTTGTCCACGCGGGTGGACATCACGACTGGGATTCCCTTGCCGGCGGCGTCGACAATCGCGTCAGCGATCGCGCCACCGACGTTGCCGGAGCCCATGCCCTCGATGACTAGGCCCTTTGCGCCGGAGTCTACTGCGGCTTTGACTAGCTCACCCGGTGCACCTGGGTAGGCGGCGATGATGTCGACGCGGGTGCCATCCAGTGGCTTGAGTTCCAATGCCTTTGGTCGCTTGACGTCACCCTTGGCGTTGGTGTCGAAGCCATCCTTGCTGGAGGCATCCATCTTGAAGGCGCCACGCGCATGCAGGATCTTCCCGCCGAAAGCGATGAAGGCGCCCTTGCCCTTGTTCTTTGGATCTGTCGCGGCGGTCACTGCGAGAGTGAGGTTGTCTGGACCGTCGGTATCTGGATCATCGAACGGGAACATCGAACCGGTGAGCACCACTGGTTGCTCGGTGTCCAAGAACGTGTCGATGGCGATGGCAGATTCTTCCATGGAATCTGTGCCGTGGGAGACGATGATGCCAGTGACACCATCTTCTTTCAGGGTCTCGTGCACCATCTTGAGGATGTTGTCGGTGTCCTTCAAAGTCATCGCGCTGGAATCCAGCTGGCTTACCTGGCGGACCTCGATGCTCAGCTTGCTCTTGTCGAACTTCTCGTACACCTTCTTCAGGAGTTCCTCACCGGAAACGGTAGGGACGAGCGCGCCGGAGGCATCCTTCTGGCTGGCGATGGTGCCGCCAGTTGCTAGCATGACGAGCTTGCCGGAGATTGATTTGTAGTCCGTCTTGGACCCCGCACCCGCGGTCTCGCTTGATTTGGCCTCGGCCTTCGTTTCTGAAGTGCCGGAGCTGCACGCTGCGAGCAGTCCTGCGGTGGTGGCTAGGGCGCTGCCTGCTAAGAACCGGCGCCGAGAGATTCCCTGAGAATCCATCTGTACTTCCTTTCATTAGTGCTTAACTTTGATTTAATCTGCGGCCTGCGAAGATGGGTAGCAGTTGAGACAAAGTTCATGTTTGGGAACCGTTTTGCAGGCACTTAAGTGGCATTCGGGGGTGCCGACTTAGCTAGATAGGGGAGGCGCTACCATGAACAAATGCTTTCCCTCATCGCCCAAGAACTCGGAATCGATCGCTCACAAGTCGAAGCCACTGTCACACTGCTCGATGAAGGCAACACCGTGCCTTTCATCGCCCGCTATCGCAAAGAGGTCACCGGTGGCCTTGATGACACGCAGCTACGCACTATTGAAGAACGCCTGACGTACCTGCGCGAACTTGAAGAACGCAAGGCCGCCGTGTTGAAGGCCATTGCGGAGCAGGGCAAGCTCACCGATGATCTCCGCGCGCTTATCGACGGCGTGAGTAGCAAAGCGCGCTTGGAAGACCTCTACCTGCCGTTTAAGAAGCGTCGTAAGACCAAGGCAGACAGTGCCCGCGAGGCTGGGTTGGAACCACTGGTAGATGAGCTAATTGCTGAGGGCACTCCCGATCTTTCTGCCTTCCACAGCGAGGGATTCGCAGATGACAAGGCAGTCCTGGAAGGTGCCCGGGCGATCCTCATCGATCGTTTTGCCATGGATGCGGACCTCGTTGGTGAGCTGCGGGATGAGATGTACAGCCGAGGAGCGATGCAGGCGAGCGTTATTGCAGGTAAAGAAATCGAAGGGGCAAAGTTCAAGGACTACTTCGAGTTCACCGAGCCATTTCACACGCTGCCCTCGCACCGAATTCTCGCATTGCTGCGGGGCGAAGCAGAGGGAGTACTCCACCTGAACCTGGACGCGGATGATGACTACTTCGAGGGCCTGATCAAGCGACGTTTCGGGCTTGGCGATACGCGGTGGATTAATGACGCAGTCCACTGGGGCTGGAAGACCAAGCTCTATATCTCTGCTGGCCTAGACACCAGGATGCGGTTAAAGGAGAAAGCGGAGGAGGGCGCGCTTGAAGTGTTCAAGAAGAACTTGCGCGATGTGCTCCTCGCCGCTCCCGCAGGCCAGCGCGCCACCCTGGGCCTCGATCCTGGATTCCGCAATGGCGTGAAATGCGCAGTGGTGGACAAGACCGGAAAGGTCTTGGCGACCTCCATCGTGTATCCGCACCAGCCACAGAATCAGTGGTCGCAGGCGGTGCAAAACCTGGCGGCATTGGTTGCCGAACACGGGGTAGATCTGCTTGCAGTAGGCAATGGTACGGCTTCGCGGGAAACGGAGAAGCTGGCTGGAGAGATCGCCGGGCTGATCGAGCAGGCTGGTGGCAAGAAGCCCACCCCGGTCGTAGTGTCCGAATCAGGAGCCTCGGTCTACTCCGCCTCCGCGCTGGCTGCTGCGGAATTCCCAGACATGGATGTCTCCTTGCGTGGAGCGGTGTCTATTGCCCGCAGGCTCCAAGACCCGCTGGCAGAGTTGGTCAAAATTGATCCAAAGGCCATCGGCGTGGGACAATACCAACACGATGTGAACCAGACTGCGTTGGCGCGCGCCTTGGACAACGTGGTGGAGGACGCGGTGAACGCCGTGGGAGTGGATCTCAACTCCGCTTCGGCGCCGTTGCTCACACGCGTAGCAGGGATCACCCCGGCCTTGGCCGAGAACATTGTGACCTACCGCGATGAAAATGGCGTTTTTGCTGCTCGCACAGCACTGAAAAAGGTGCCACGCCTCGGGCCGAAGGCATTCCAGCAGTGTGCGGGCTTCCTGCGCATCACTGGCGCTAAGAATCCGCTCGATGCTTCTGCCGTACACCCGGAGGCGTATCCAGTGGTGAAGAAGATCGCAGCGGCAACCGGGCTTGGGGTCGCTGAACTCATAGGCAATTCACGGGTGTTGGGGTCGCTGAATCCGCGAGATTTTGCCGACGAGCAGTTTGGCATCCCCACGGTCACCGACATCATCGCCGAGCTGGAAAAGCCCGGCCGAGATCCGCGCCCCGAGTTCAAAACCGCCACCTTCAAGGAAGGCGTGGAAAAGATCTCTGACCTCAAACCCGGAATGATTCTGGAAGGTACCGTCACAAATGTCGCCGCCTTTGGCGCCTTTGTGGACGTCGGAGTGCATCAAGATGGCCTCGTGCACGTTTCCGCCATGTCCGATAGCTATGTTGATGATCCGCACAAGGTGGTGCGCAGCGGCCAGGTAGTCAAGGTCCGCGTCCTTGAGGTGGATGAAGCGCGGAAGCGAATTTCGCTTTCCCTGCGGCTCAATGATGAACCCGAGCGGAAAGCAGAGTCTCAGAAGGCTGCACCACGGGCAGCCGGACCACGCCAGCACAAGGCGCAAGGCGGGAAGCAACGTGGCAATGGGCGTCGACAAGCACCCGCTGGCGGAACGATGGCTGAGGCTTTGAAGAAAGCAGGATTTGGTCGATAGTCGCAGCAGGTGGCATACTAGTCCAGTTCTATGTTTCGGGCACGAACCAGCACGAGCGTCCCAGTAGGGAAAATGCCGCTAGGTTCCTCTGTTCATCAAAGTAAAAGGAAATCAATGAACCTCATTGACAAGCTTGACGCAGCATCCCTGCGCGAGGATGTTCCAGCATTCCGCGCCGGCGACACCCTCGATGTCCACGTAAAGGTCATCGAAGGTAACAAGACCCGTACCCAGCTCTTCAAAGGCGTCGTCATTCGTCGCCAGGGTGGCGGCATCCGCGAAACCTTCACCGTTCGCAAGATCTCTTTCGGCATCGGTGTAGAGCGTACCTTCCCGGTTCACTCTCCAAACCTTGAGAAGATCGAGGTTGTTTCTCGCGGTGACGTTCGCCGTGCGAAGCTGTACTACCTGCGCGACCTGCGCGGCAAGGCAGCGAAAATCAAGGAAAAGCGCTAGTTACCAGCGTTTTCCTCAGGGCCCCAAGTCCACCCAGGTGGTGGCTTGGGGTTCTTTTGTTGCGCACTGAGCTTGCGCGAACCCCTTTTGCCGAGCTTCCCAGGTCCCTGTTATTGAAAACGCATGACATCCAGGGGAGTTCGGCAACAATGGTTCGCTAGTCCCGGCGCCAACGCATGCCGTGCTGCAAAGAAACTCCGCACTCTGCTGGTAAAGTTTCCGACTATGACTGAACCAGCTGCACGCAAGCAAAAGAAAGAAACCCCGTGGTACATCGAGATCCCGCTCGTTGTCGTCATGACTTTTATCCTCATTGCGCTCGTGCAGACATTCATCGGACGCCTCTATGTGATCCCCAGCCAGTCGATGGAACCTACGCTGCACGGTTGCCCCGGGTGTACCGGTGACCGCATTTATGTGGACAAAATCGCCTATCGCATGAGCGAGCCGGAGCCAGGCGATGTGGTGGTTTTCAAAGCCCCTGATTCGTGGAATAGTTCTTTCCGTCAGCAGGACACAGGCGGTTTGTTGCGCGGCCTGCAGAACCTAGGTTCCTACGTGGGGCTGACCTCGCCCGATGAAAACGATATGGTCAAGCGTATTATCGCCACCGGCGGTCAGGAAGTTCAGTGCCTCGCAGGTGACGAGGGCATTAAGGTCAACGGTCAGCTTGTCGATTCTTCCTACCAGCTCCAGCCGCCGACCTACCCGGCGAATCCGCAGCGTGGCTCCGAGGCATGCAGTGGCGATTACTTTGGCCCTGTGAAAGTCCCGGAAGGCAATTACTTTGTCATGGGAGACAATCGCACTAATTCGGCCGACTCCCGCTTCCACCTCGCTGACGAGCTGCAGGGTACCGTTCCGCGCGACAATATTGTGGGCAAAGTACAGGCGATCGTGTTGCCGTTTGACCGCATCGGCGCGGTCGAGGATTTGGATATTCAATAGCGATCCGCACTAGCTCATGATCGAGCAAACGCTCATAGCGGCCGGTTTTGGCCCCGTTGCTGGGGTTGATGAAGCTGGTCGCGGTTCGTGTGCCGGACCAATCACTATCGCGGCCTGCATCTTGCCGACGACATTGCCGGAGGAACTGGCTGGGCTAGACGATTCCAAAAAGCTCAGCCCGGTGCGTCGCGCCCGGTTGTTTCCGCTTATCCAGAACTTGGCGCTTAGCTGGAGCATCGTGCATCTTCCCGCCACATTTGTGGACGAATGGGGCATCCAGCACGCAAACATCTCCGGCATGCGGCGCGCAGTAGCCAGGTTGGAGCTGCGGCCCGCCTATGCGCTTATCGACGGCTTTGGCGTACCCGGCCTCACTCAGCCTTCACTACCGATTATCGGGGGAGACGCTTACGCGCCGTGCATTTCCGCGGCCAGCATCCTAGCTAAGCACTCCCGCGATGTCCTGATGGCGGAGTACGCGCAGCAGTTTCCGGGCTATGGATTTGAGGCTCACAAGGGCTACGGGACGAAGGTGCACATGGACGCGGTGCGCCGCCAAGGTGCAAGCCCCATTCACCGCTATAGTTATGCCAACGTTGCTGCAGCACATGCACATTGGCTAGGTGAAAAGGAGACACGGTGAGCGCTGAAGAGCTGGAAAACTACGAGGCCGAAGTTGAGCTGTCGCTGTACCGCGAGTACCGCGATGTGGTGAGCCAGTTCTCTTATGTCGTCGAGACGGAGCGCCGGTTCTACCTGGCGAATGCAGTGGAGCTTATCCCGCACACTACTGGTGGCGATGTGTACTACGAAGTGCGCATGTCTGACTGCTGGGTGTGGGATATGTACCGCGCAGCCCGTTTCGTGCGTTTCGTCCGCGTGATCACCTTTAAGGATGTCAACATCGAGGAACTCGACAAGCCAGAAATGATCATCCCAGACTAGAACTAGGGGCAGGGGATACGATCCCAGTTTTCAAGTCCCTTGATCCGTACGCCGTCGATCTTGCATGTCGCTACATTACTGGGGAGCTCTCCGGTGATGATCTCATGCCGTGGCGGAAAGCACGCTGCGCCCTGAGCAAGATTGTGGAATCGGTGTGTACAGCCGAACACCTGGGCTTCGGTTAGTGCGAAGCCACCGAAGTCTATGAGCCGATGATGGGGACGATGAATTAGTCAGCGTCAAGCGGGAGTATGCCCTGACACTGCGCAGCTGTGGATAGCGGGGGTCATCCACAGTTAGGCACTGCTCGCAGCCGTCCCTTGTTACTTCCTATGGAATCGTCCCAGGTGATATTGCACGATCACGTACTTGGGGGACACAGTGACAACAAAGCTCGGCAGTTTTGGGGAAGCACAGGCAGCTGACTACTTTCTTGACCGAGGTGGAATTATTCTCGGGCGCAACGTGCGCTACACCTGCGGTGAAATTGACCTTATCCTTCAATTGAACGGGCAGGTGGTGTTTGTTGAAGTCAAGACTCGGTCTACAGCTGACTTCGGGGCAGCAGAAGCAGTGACACCTCGAAAATTCTCGCGGCTCAAGCGCGCCGCCGCACGATGGTTGGAGGGGCAGCCCTACCGGGAAGTGCGCTTCGACGTCCTAGTGTTCCTCCTCGATGAAGGCACCGTGCAACACTTTGAGGGGATTGACTGTGGCGCTTGCTAAAACCAACTCCGCGACGATTGTAGGAGTCAGCGCGGTGCCCGTTGGAGTTGAGGCCAATATCGGCCCTGGGCTCCCCGGGATGTTCATCGTCGGTCTTGCGGGGGCGGCGCTGGCGGAATCCAAGGATCGCCTTAAGACTGCGATGCTTAACGTTGGACTTCCATGGCCCAAAACCAAACTCGTGGTCAATTTGTCTCCCGCAGATATTAGAAAGTCGGGGAGCCATTTCGATCTGGCCATATGCGCGGCGGTGCTCTCCGCAACCACTCAGATCGACCTTTCAGAGATCATGATCCTGGGTGAGGTGGGGCTAGATGGCTCGGTAAAGCCTGTGCCCGGAGTTCTTCCAGCGTTGATCGCCGCTCGAGAAAGCGGGATGTCTCTTGCCATGGTACCGGCAGGTAATGAGGCTGAGGCAGCGTTGCTAGCGGGACTAAATATCCTCTTGGTTTCGCATCTGCAAGAGCTAGCCGAATGGATGATGGGGATGCCGGCCCTGCAGCGGCCGCAGCTGTTAAACGAAACAGCTCCTGAACAGCCGGACATGGTGGATGTGGTGGGGCAGCCCGACGCCAGGCTCGGTGCTGAAATCGCAGCGGCAGGCGGGCATCATTTGTTCTTGGTGGGCCCTCCAGGATCGGGAAAATCGATGATCGCTGCTCGTCTGCCGGGGCTCCTGCCGCCGTTGGGTCCAGAACAGGTTATTGAGGCCACAGCCGTGCATTCGGTGTCCGGTTTGAGTTTCAACGGGCCGGTTACAGCAGCTCCCTTCGTGGCACCACATCACAGTGTGTCGCAGTCAGCGTTGCTCGGTGGTGGTTCCGGACACCCTGTGCCGGGCGCTGTCAGCTTGGCACATCATGGGGTGTTGTTTCTGGACGAAGTCAGCGAGATTCCCGCGCAGGTGCTTGATAGCTTGCGCGTCCCACTAGAAGCCGGCCAAGTCCGATTGTTGCGCCAGCATCGCGAGGTGGTGTTTCCAGCGCAATTGCAACTAGTCCTTGCAGCTAATCCCTGTCGGTGTGGGGCAGAAGAGGCACCCGCCTGTACTTGTAGCGCTAGTACGCGTCGTCGCTATTTGAGCAACGTTTCCGGCCCGCTGCGTGATCGCATTGATTTATGCGTTCGTACCTATTCGCAGGGGTCAGTGTTGGGCGGGGAGGCAGAACCAACGGCCTGCATCGCGGAACGGGTGCAGGCGGCACGGGAGCGGGCGCAGCATCGGTGGGGTGTGTTGAATGCGCGCATTGATCCGCGCCGGCTGCGACGGGATTTTGTGGCCGATGACGTCGCCATGGCGTATCTGTCTGCGCTGCTTGCCGACGGCAGCATCAGCCAGCGCGGAGTAGACAGATCCCTCAAAGTGGCGTGGACGTTGGCCGATCTCGCGGGTACGCCTTGTCCCGGACTAGATGAAGTGACACGTGCTATTGAATTGCATTCCGGTGGATTGGAGGCAGCATGACGACGCGGGCGCAGGCATGGGCCTATCTGTCACGGTGTTTGGAAGGTCCTAACCGGACACTCCAGAGACTTCTTGCTCAAGGCCGGGATGTGGAGGCCATTGCACAGGCGATAAAGCGTCGAGAGTCATGGATTGGGGACCTGTTGGGACAAACACAGGCACGATACGCTTTGGATCAATCAGCCCAGGACTTGGCGCATATCCAGCAACTAGGTGGGCGTCTGCTCACTCCGGAATGTCAGGAATGGCCGTCCACAGAATTTGCGCAGTCTTTCGGTTTCGCTGCCTCCGGTAGGAGTGACTGTGCGCGCTCGGTGCAGGAGGACGCGGTTCCGCCGCATGCCCTGTGGGTGCGGGGAAGCAATGTGAGTGAATTGCTTGCGCAGTCTGTAGCTGTGGTGGGCACCCGCGCGCACTCGCGTTATGGAGCGGAGGCTACTCGCCAGTTGGTTTCGGGGTTGTCGTCTCATCAGTGGACGATTGTTTCGGGCGGCGCTTTGGGCATCGATGCGTTGGCGCACAACGCTGCTCTTTCCGCAGGAGGAAAAACCGTAGTGGTTGCGGCTTGCGGGTTGGATCGAAACTATCCGCAGGCGAACTCTGCGATGTTCGATCGTGTAGCAGGCGACGGTGCGATTATTAGTGAGTATCCGCCTGGTACTCCGCCGGCGCGACACCGCTTCCTTACGCGAAATCGTTTGGTCGCAGCGATGACTGCGGGGACTGTAGTGGTAGAGGCCGCGTGGCGTTCGGGAGCGTTGAATACGTTGACCTGGGCGGAAGGTTTTGGTCGGGTAACAATGGCCGTTCCAGGACCGATCACCACCGCTGGCTCGCTAGGGTGTCATGATCGAATCCGCAATGGTCGCGCGCAGTTGGTGGTCAGTGCGGATGAAATCCGGCAGCTGCTATCGGCGGTGGGGAAGCTAGACGTTGAAGCACAGTATGAAATTCAGTTTGCAGCTGACAAGATTCAAACCCTGTCAAGGAATGAAATGCGTGTGTTTGACGCGATGTCTGAAACTGCGCTCAAGGCAGAGGACATAGCTGTGAATGCGGGATTGAGTATTCAACTTACCGTCCATTTGCTCGTTGACCTGGCTAAACGTGGGGTAGTAGAGCGGGAGGGGAGCCAGTGGAGGCGCGCGGAATAATCTCGCAGAAAAATAACACAACAAAAACCTTGCGTAATTAGAAACGGCAACCTAACATAGGTTAGGCAAGCCTAAGTGAAGGAGTTGTAGTTCGGGCTGGTTCTGCAACTCCGACCATTCCTACTAGTTGTGGGCAGTGTGGCACCTCCAACCACCTGCACGCGACGCGCGCTAAGGTTATGCATTATGGGTGAGTTCAAGGTAGTGGCGGTACGACAAAAAGTCGTGCCGCCACTTGCTTTTGGAGTGTCATGGCTGCATTAATACCGCTTATCGACGACTATTGCGAAGCGCTCCACTTGGTCGCAGGAAAATCCCCGGCCACAGTCAAGGGTTACCGTAGCGATCTGACACTCCTGGCAGAGGTTGTGCCCTCAACCGCAGAATTTCAGCTCGTTGCTTTGCGTGCCTGGCTTGGACAAGCCGTGGCCGAAGGGAAAGCCAGATCTACTCTTGCCCGTCGGACAGCTGCAGTGAAGGGGTTTTCTTCCTGGCTGGTCAAACATGGAGAGATTGAAACTGACGTTGCAGCTCGCCTCGTGAGTCCGAAGCCGGGTCGTCATCTTCCGCGGGTCTTGGCTGCCAAGGAAGCAGGGGAGCTGATGGGGAATGCGGCCTCGCACTCAGAGGCTGAATTCCTGCGCGATTCTGCCATTTTGGAACTCATGTATGCCGCAGGCATCCGCGTTGGAGAACTTGTGGGCCTCGATGTGGATGACTTGAGCCTGAGCTCAAAAACCGCACGGGTAACAGGTAAGGGGAACAAGCAGCGCGTCGTGCCCTTTGGTGCTGCGGCTGCTGATGCCCTGGGGCAATGGTTGGGATCGGGCAGGAAAGAGTTAGCGGCTGCCGGGGAAGCTGCTCTCTTTGTCGGGGTGCGGGGAAAACGGATTGACCCACGTCAGGTGCGAAGAGTAGTAGAACAGGCTGCTGCAGTATCCGGGATTTCTGGACTCACCCCGCACGGACTGCGACATTCCTCCGCGACTCACTTGTTGGACGGAGGAGCCGACCTGCGTGTAGTTCAGGAAATGTTGGGACATTCCTCTTTGCAAACCACCCAGATTTACACCCACGTCAGCGCCGATCGGCTCAAAGCGGCTTTTGATCAGGCGCATCCACGGGCTTGAGCCGGATCGTTGGGGCATCAAGTAGCGAGAGCGGATTGATGTAGTCATCCTTCGCCTGCAGCGCGCCCCAATGCAGCCCCTCTGAGCCTGCTAGTGTGCCGATGACTTGGCCGCTGCCCACCGACATTCCTGCCGCAACATGTGGGTGTACAGGCTGATATGTAGTTCGGATGCCGTCCCCATGCTGAATGGATATGGTGGGTTTGCCGGCGATGCTTCCCGCAAACACGACTTCCCCTGTTTCCGCGGCTCGGATTGGGCTGCCAGGCGGAGCGGCGAGGTCTACTCCTCGATGCCCTGGCAACCAATTGCGTTCCGGTTTGTCAAAAGGGCGCTGGATCCCTTGGACAAATGCAGCGCCGGTGGTGGGGGAAACATAAGCATGGGCAGGATCTGGCAACGCGAAAACTAGCAGCAGTCCTACCAGGAACCAGGAGAGTCTCATGGCTACTAGGGTGATGCGTTGAGTGGGCGTCGACAAGCGTTGTGGCGCCAAAGCTGTGGAAGATGGTGCGTTTGGGGCTAAAGTCGCCTGACCTGTGGAGAATCGGTCGTGTTCATTTGGAAAAGCCGGTGCCAACCGCTAAAGTGATCCCTAGCAGTGTGTCCGCACATTGACTACGCGCGTCCAAACACAGTCTTGCGCAACGAGGTCCCTGTGGATTTTCACCGGGTGTTGTGCTGCGGCTTGGTCGCTAGGAGCAGGAGAAAAACCTGCACAACTTTTAAAACCGAAACTTCTACTTGAAAGGAAGCACCCATGGCAGTTGTAACCATGCGCGAGCTTCTCGACGCTGGCGTCCACTTCGGACACCAGACCCGTCGTTGGAACCCAAAAATGCGCCGTTTCATCTTCACCGATCGTAACGGTATCTACATCATCGATCTCCAGCAGACGCTGACCTACATCGATCAGGCCTTCGAGTTTGTCAAGGAAACCGTTGCACACGGTGGCACCATCCTTTTCGTTGGCACCAAGAAGCAGGCTCAGGAAGCTGTTTCTACCGAGGCTGATCGCGTCGGTATGCCATACGTGAACCACCGTTGGCTCGGCGGTATGCTGACCAACTTCCAGACCGTCTCCAAGCGTCTGCACCGCATGAAGGAACTGCAGGCCATGGACGCAGCCGAGAACGGCTACGAGGGTCGCACCAAGAAGGAAATCCTCATGCTCACCCGTGAGCGCACCAAGCTGGAGCGTGTACTCGGTGGCATCGCGGAAATGAGCAAGCTTCCTTCCGCAATGTGGGTTATCGACACCAACAAAGAGCACATCGCCATCAGCGAAGCTCACAAGCTGTCCATCCCTGTGGTAGCTATCCTGGACACCAACTGTGACCCAGACGTAGTTGACTTCCCAATCCCAGGCAACGACGACGCTATCCGCGCCACCGCACTGCTTTCCCGCGTCATCTCCACCGCTGTGGAAGAGGGCAAGAAGGCTCGCGAAGAGCGTCAGCTCGCCGCAGCCAAGGATGCCGCAGGCGAGAAGGAAGAGCCTGCAGCAAAGGAAGAGCCTGCTGCAAAGGTAGAGGTCGCCGCTAAGGTTGAGGCAACCGAAGAAGTAGCTGAAGAAAAGGCTGCTGAGTAAAACAGTACTTTCAAATCCCCTTGTGCTTACGGGCGCAAGGGGATTTTTCGCGTTCTGCGCTGTAAATCGGATTAGGGAAGTCGGATTTCGGGGCGAAAAGTGAATAAAACAATCAGGTTGACAGATCTGCGCCCTAATTCCGACTTCCATAATCCGACAAAGACGTTCGCCAGGCCCAAATGAGATTTGTGCAAAGGACTGTGCCGGGCCCGAACTCAGACCGTAATCCCTGTTAGACCGAAAGGGTTCGTACACCACTCCACCGGACTTGACCCTCTGTCAAGCGCGACGGAAGTAAAAACGTTGTTTCTGCGATTTAAAAACCCAGAACTTTCTGAGAATCCAGCCACAGGCAATTGCCGCATAGCGAGAAAAACTAGCCGGCGATCATTTGCTGGACGGCTAGTTGGTGCACCTGGAGATTACCCCGCCCCATGCTTTACTTGTCAAAATGTACCTAGAGGGTGACGAAAACCATGGGTGTTATCATTGACCCTGTATTCTATGGGGTGGGGGTAGATCTCTTTCGAGACGTGGTATGAATTTTCCTATTTGAACTCACTGCTGTGCGTTACCAAGTAAGCTGTAGTCCCAATGATAAACATGGCAGCGATGATACTTGCTATGCGGCTTAGGATGGTTTCTGGATGAAAGACTGCGTAGACGCAGAATCCGACAGAAACTAGCCCCCAAAGAACTAAGAGCTTCTTTTTCAATCCCTTTCATCCTCTCACTTGGTTACTGAGACCAGCACATTCCAGTGGGGAACAGCCGAATTCCATTGCCCCAAGCGCCACAAATGCCTACTAGGGAAGCCTCTGCAGCGAGAGCGGTTGCCACCGGCGTAGCAACCACAATGGAAACACCAGTACTGTCTTGGGTTGACAGTCGTCAGACTATGCGCGGAAGCCAAGTGAAATTCATTTCAATGTGATAACAACTCCGACGATCGTGGACGCAGGGTGACGTATTATTTTGAGGAAGTAGCTTCACAAGGCTGCTTCGAAGATAGTTGGTTATACAAGACGTGCTTTTGTTCAGTAGTTCTGGCTCGTTTTTGACCACCCGCTGCGCGCACTTTTTCGAACTCTAAGCTAGACTTCAACAAGGAAAATTTCTTCTAAAATCAAGGAGGATCGCCCCAACATGGCGAACTACACTGCTGCAGATGTCAAGAAGCTGCGCGAAATGACCGGCGCTGGCATGATGGACAGCAAGAAGGCTCTCGAAGAAACCGCTGGTGACTTCGAGAAGGCTGTCGAGCTGCTCCGTATCAAGGGCGCTAAGGACGTCGGCAAGCGTGCAGAGCGCACTGCTGCTGAGGGCCTGGTCGCTGTTTCCGGCAACACCATGGTCGAGATCAACTCTGAGACCGACTTCGTTGCTAAGAACGCTGAGTTCAAGGACTTCTGCGCCAAGATCGCTGACGCTGCTGCTGCAGTAAAGGCAAACTCCGCTGAAGAACTTGCAGCCGCTGAGGTTGACGGCATGACCGCTGCAGAGGCTATCCAGCAGCTGTCCGCAAAGATCGGCGAGAAGCTCGAGCTGCGCCGCGCCGTTACCCTCGAGGGTGAGAAGATCGCCGTCTACCTGCACCACCGTGCATCTGACCTGCCACCAGCAGTTGGTGTCATGGTTGCTTACACCGGTGATGATGAGGCCGCTGCTAAGGCTGCTGCCATGCAGGTTGCTGCGATGAAGGCACAGTACCTTTCTCGTGAAGACGTCCCGGCTGACGTTGTTGAGAAGGAGCGCGCAACTCAGGAGAAGATCACCCGCGAAGAAGGCAAGCCAGAGGCAGCCGTCGCAAAGATCGTGGAAGGCCGCATGAACGGCTTCTACAAGGATGTCACCCTGCTCGAGCAGGCTTCTGTTTCTGACAACAAGAAGACCGTGAAGCAGCTCATGGACGAAGCCGGAGTTACTTTGACTTCCTTCGCCCGCTTCGAGGTTGGCCAGCACTAATCCAGTGCTCAATCAAAGCGTTCCGTACCAAGCGTGCGGGGCGCTTTTTTCGTGTGTAAACCATGTAAACTGTTCCTAGTTAAACGCCCAAAAGGAAGGTAGAACATTCATGTCGGAGGATTCCGCAACCAAGCGCCAAGGATACAAGCGAGTGATGCTGAAACTTGGCGGTGAAATGTTCGGCGGCGGAAACGTTGGTATTGATCCAGACGTGGTGCAAAACGTCGCGCGGCAGATCGCTGAGATCGCGCAAGCAGGCACCGAAGTGTGTGTAGTCATCGGCGGCGGAAACTTCTTCCGTGGCGCGCAGCTACAGCAGCGTGGCATGGATCGCGCGCGCTCGGACTACATGGGCATGCTCGGTACCGTCATGAACTGTCTCGCTCTGCAGGACTTCCTGGAAAAGCAGGGCGTAGAGACGCGCGTGCAGACTGCCATCAACATGGCCCAAGTTTCCGAACCTTATTTACCACTGCGGGCAAAGCGTCACCTTGAAAAGGGCCGAGTAGTCATCTTCGGTGCGGGCATGGGCATGCCATACTTTTCTACGGATACCACCGCTGCGCAGCGCGCCCTCGAAATCGACTGTGAGGTGCTGCTCATGGCGAAAGGCGTGGATGGCGTCTACTCCGATGATCCTCGCACCAACCCTGAGGCCACCATGTACACCGAAATCACGCCACAGGAAGTCATTGAAAAGGGCTTGAAGGTGGCTGATTCCACCGCTTTCAGCTTGTGCATGGATAACAAGATGCCGATTCTGGTGTTCAACCTGCTCACTGACGGCAACATCGCCCGGGCGGTACGCGGCGAGAGTATCGGAACCTTGGTTCGTTCCTGATATCTTAAAACACTAGCGCTAACTAACGACGAGACTTGAGGAACAGCATGATTGACGAAATCCTTTTTGAATCCGAAGAACGCATGAACGTTTCGGTCGAGCACACCCGTGAGGATCTGACCACCATCCGCACCGGTCGTGCAAATCCTGCAATGTTTAATGGCATCATGGCGGAGTACTACGGCACCTTGACCCCGATCACTCAGATGGCCACTATCGCAGTACCAGAGCCACGCATGCTGCTGATTAAGCCATATGAGATGTCTGTGATGAACGAGATTGAGAATGCGATTCGTAACTCGGATCTCGGCGTCAACCCAACCAATGATGGTCAGGTACTGCGCGTCACTATCCCGCAGCTCACTGAGGAGCGTCGTAAAGACATGGTGAAGCTGGCTAAGAGCAAGGGTGAAGACGGTAAGATCGCCATCCGCAACATTCGCCGTAAGGGCATGGAGCAGCTCAAGAAGCTGCAAAAGGACGGCGACGCAGGCGAGGACGAAGTTGTCGCAGCCGAAAAGGAACTGGATAAGGTAACCCAGAAGTACGTCGCACAAATGGACGATCTGGTAGCCGCCAAGGAAAAGGAGCTCATGGAGGTTTAGTCCTACCTGCCATGAACCATTGCGCTGTTAATCATGCAGCGCTTTTCTTATGTAGGAGCGAACGTGGAGCATATTCGACCCAAAAACTCGGCTGGTCGAGACTTAAAACAGGCCATCGGGGTAGGCGTGGGTTTGGCAACCCTCGTTTTGCTGTCGATATTTGTCAGCACGTTCGCGTGGTACCCGCTCGTGGCTGCGGCTGTGTTCGTGGCTACCTGGGAAGTTCATGCGCGACTTAAAGAACACGGCTATGTCCTGCAGCGCGCTGTGCTCCTCATCGGGGGACAAGCAATGGTGTGGCTTTCCTGGCCCTTCGGTACCACCGGATTAGTGGCCGGTTTTGTTACTAGTGTGTTGGCGCTGATGTTCGGTCGACTGTTTCATCACGGTCATAACACCGCCCCCCAAAACTACTTGCGCGATATGTCGCTGGGAATCTTCGTGCTGACGTGGATCCCGTTCTTCGGCTCCTTCGCCGCGATGCTCTCCCTCATCGAGCGGCCCGGCGTGCCTTATGGCATGGTCATCATCACTTTTATGCTGTGCGTCATCGCCTCGGACGTTGGCGGCTACATTGCAGGCGTGATGTTTGGCACGCACCCAATGGCTCCGGCAGTGAGCCCCAAGAAGTCCTGGGAAGGCTTCGCCGGATCCATCATTCTAGGCAGCATCGCGGGGGTACTATCGGTGCATTTTCTGCTGGGCGCGCAAGCGTGGCTCGGGTTGCTGCTTGGCATTGGCCTCGTGGTATGCGCGACGCTTGGAGACTTGGTGGAAAGTCAGTTTAAACGAGAGCTAGGGATTAAAGACATGTCCGCCATGCTTCCAGGGCACGGCGGACTAATGGATCGATTGGACGGCATGTTGCCATCCGCAATGGTCACATGGCTGATTCTCAGCCTGACCTAGGACTTTAGGACTTATAAGCCTTCTTAACCTGGCGACGCAGCTCAAGCATGCGCACACCGCCGACCAGCGCCATGATCAGGGCACCGGAAATCGCGGAGAGCAGGAACCCGATACCAGCCGGGAACTGGAAGGTCCACATAAACAGGTTCAGATCAACTTTCTGCTGATTCTGCATGATGAAAACCAGCAGCAGGATAAGTAGCAGCGCACCGAAGATTAACGCGACCCACGTGCCTCCTGCGAGCGAGCTGTTGACCTTGGTTGGTTTAGTCTGCTTTGGTTCTACGCGCTTTTCGACGTCCGTTGCGGGCGCACTCTGTGGCTGCGAAGCGTCGTCCGGTTGAGCGTCATACTGAGTTAAGTCATCGTTGTTCGGAGTAGTCATGCCTTATATTGAACGCGGTGTGGCGGAAAATCGCCAATTGGCGCTCAGCGGGATACGTGGAAAGATGGGGGCTACTATGGCTGAAATCCCTCTCGTATTTAACGCCCCAAAGCGTGGCATGCCGCCGAAACACTTCGCTGACCTCACTGCTGAGGAGCGCATTGCGGCGGTGCAGGAACTTGGACTTCCGAAGTTCCGTGTTGATCAAATTGCACGTCACTACTATGGGCGGCTAGAAGCCGATCCAATGACGATGACAGATCTCCCGGAAGCAGCTCGCGCCAAGGTGAAGGAAGCACTCTTCCCAACACTGATGACATCGGTTCGAGAGATCTCCACTGACAATGGTGAGACCACCAAAACCCTGTGGAAGTTGCATGACGGCACACTTCTAGAATCTGTGCTGATGCGCTACAAGGACCGCGCTACCTTGTGCATCTCCTCCCAAGCAGGTTGCGGTATGGCGTGTCCATTTTGTGCTACCGGCCAAGGGGGCTTGGATCGAAACCTATCTTGCGCGGAGATCGTCGACCAGGTGCGCGCCGCTGCGGCGACGATGCAGGCCGAAGGGAGTCGACTTTCCAACATCGTGTTCATGGGGATGGGGGAGCCGCTGGCCAACTATAAGCGCGTGGTTTCTGCGGTACGTCAGATTACCTCGCCTGCCCCACAGGGCTTTGGTATTTCCCAGCGCAATGTCACCGTATCCACAGTCGGACTCGCGCCAGCGATTCGCAAACTTGCTGATGAAGAGCTCTCCGTCACCCTCGCTGTTTCTCTTCACACCCCTGATGATGAGCTGCGCGATACCCTCGTGCCGGTGAATAATCGTTGGACTGTCACTGAGGTGTTGGACGCTGCCCGCTATTATGCGGACAAGTCGGGACGCCGCGTCTCCATCGAGTATGCGCTGATCCGAGACATCAACGACCAGGGCTGGCGCGCAGACATGCTGGGGAAGAAGCTCCACAAGGCGCTCGGCCCCCTCGTCCATGTCAACCTGATTCCGTTGAACCCAACCCCTGGTTCTAAATGGGATGCCTCGCCGAGGGACCGCCAGGACGAATTCGTTCGGCGGGTCAGTGAACAAGGTGTGCCGTGTACCGTGCGCAACACCCGCGGCCAGGAGATCGCTGCGGCCTGTGGCCAGTTGGCAGCTGAAGAACGATAATTTCATTAGGCTGTAGCCTATGACTGAGGCTACATTTGAAGTTCGCAATTTAAGAAAGAGCTTTGGCACCCAGGTCGCGGTAAATGACCTGAGCCTCAAAGTTCCCCGGGGCAGCATTTACGGCCTAGTTGGGCCTAACGGCTCCGGAAAGACCACAATGATTTCCATGGCCACCGGATTGCTACGTCCAGATGCTGGTACCGCCAGTATCTGTGGCTTCGACATCTGGGAACAGGGTATGGAAGCCAAGCAACGGTTTGGGTTGCTTGCGGACGGAATGCCCGTGTTCGATCGGCTCACAGGACGCGAATTCTTGGAGTACTTGGGCAGTCTCCGGCGTATGCCGCCAGAAGTTACCCAGCAACGCGCCACCGAGTTGTTGGCCGCGCTCGGGCTCACCCCGGCGGCAGACAAACAAATCGTGGACTATTCCGCGGGCATGACTAAGAAAATCCTGCTGGCGTCGGCACTGCTGCACAACCCGCCGCTGCTCATCCTTGATGAGCCATTGGAGGCGGTGGACCCGGCTTCTGCACAAGTGATCCAGCAGATTCTGCGACGCTA
This sequence comes from Corynebacterium sp. H127, assembly GCF_037482665.1. Lineage (NCBI taxonomy): Bacteria > Bacillati > Actinomycetota > Actinomycetes > Mycobacteriales > Corynebacteriaceae > Corynebacterium > Corynebacterium sp. H127. The sequence continues at coordinate 344,583 of NZ_JBBHKY010000001.1, read as the reverse complement.
TGTTGCCGCTGGCGGAACGGTGTTGTTGTCTTCCCACGTGATGGAGCTCGTGGAAGGACTGTGCGATCACGTCGCCATCATCAAGGATGGTCAAGTACTGCGGCAAGGACACGTTGCGGAAGTGCGGGGAGATTCCACCCTCACACAAGTCTTTGTCCAGCTCGTCGGCGGAGGTGACCTCGCTGCGGAGGCCTTGGGGTGGTTGAAGAGCGATGACTAAGACCCTATTGAAACTCCAATCAACCCTGTGGCGACGCAACCTCAAACACAACCCACGCCAGGCTTTCATGATCATCCTGGTCACGGTCTACGCCGTGGGCGGGGCCATCGGGATCTATCTGGCGACGGCCGCTAACCTACACGAGGGCGTGGTGACCGCGTTTCCCGCTCTCTTAGGAATCGGCTGTCTGTCATATCTGCTGGCGGGCTTCGCCATGCCGAGCGCGGAGGATAATCTCATCCCAGAGAGCTTTTCCGTGCTGCCACTGCCGGCAAAGGATCTGATCCAAGCCTGTGCCATAGCCACCCTGATGCAAAGTCGCGGGGTACTTGCTTTGTCATTCACCATCATTTCGATGGTGTTTGGGGCAGCGATGTTGGGTTTTGGCTGGGTAGTGGTGCCAATGCTCGTGCTGCAGCTTGCGATCACGCTCTTTGCAGGGCAGCTGGTGACGGGGTTGCTTTCGGCAGGTGGCGGACGCCGGAGCCAGGAACGCTCAGGGATGATCTCAGCAGTGCTCGGCTTTGTCTTTATCATCGGCTATAGCCTTGTTATGCAGATGTTGCCGGAGGATGGTGTGTTCCCGCTTGGTCCCTTCGGTGAAATAGCGCAGTGGACCCCCATCGCGGCAGCGCCAGCCGTGGTTTCTTCGATGGCAGCGGGCAAATATGGCGCCGCCGGGATGCAGCTATTGATTGCAGTGCTCAGCCTGGTAGGGATTTGGTGGGCGTGGCAGCGCACCATCGCCCGTCGATTAGCAGCACCGATCGTTGCGGAACAGGGAGCGGCGGACTTCAAGCCTTCCGAGACCTTGTTGATGCCTTGGGCGCCGCGCACGCAGGGTGGCATGATCTACTCCCGCGCCTTCCGCTATGTGCGCAGAGACGCGAAGCTGACCGCTTCTTTGGCGATCTTCCCGCTTTTCGCCGCAGTCTTCCTGATCCAGGGGGTGACGATCGGTCCGTCCCAGCTCTATGTCGGGGCTTTTCTCATGGCCTATTTCGGCGCTGCGGTGAGTTCAAATGATTTTGGTTATGACGGCCCCGCTAACTGGGTGCATATCGTTACTGGGCTGCCGGCGAAGACGCTGCTTGTCAGCAGGCATCTTGCGATGGCTGGAATCGTCTGGGTAGCGGTGGCAGTCTATTGCGCCATCATGTTAGTCATCGCCAAGGGGGACAGCATCGCCTGGTGGGTCTCTGGTGCTGCTGTAGCTGCTGCATTGAATGGCGCAGCCTTTGGCCTGATTTTCAGTGTGCATAATCCTTTCGCCACTGCGAAACCAGGCACTAATCCTTGGCAGGATAAGTCCGGATACTCCAGCGCTGCTTTCGCATCCAGCTTTGGTGCATTGTTGCTCGGATGGATACCGCTAGTCCCTGGTGCCGGCTTGTTGATCGCGGGCTTTGTCATGGAGAATATGCTGCTGAAAGTCGTCGGTCTAGTTCTGATGCTGGCGCTCGCGGTGGTGTTCTACCTAGTCACTATCCACCTGACTTCGCGCAAGCTAGCAAACAGCTATCCAGAGATTTTCCAGAAGGTTAAGGCCTGGGTGAACTGATACTGGGCAGAAAAAAATCCCCACTTCACCGGAAACGGGGAGTGGGGATTTAGCTGAAGAATTAGGCCCGAAGCTCGCCCTTAACGCTCACAGGATCCACGTTGAGCGCACGCATCTGAGATTCAGAAAGGCCAGCGTAAGTGCCGGTCATGGCGTGCTGATCGTAGGTCCAGTGTGGCTCTACGTGATCCTGTGGCTTGTTGTGTGCGGTAACGGTGCGCACCTGAGAGAGCTTTGGCTGGAAAAGCTGGAGGAGCAGTCCAATGGCGATCAGTGCAGCAATTGCGATCAACCAGATAGTCTCCACGTGGCCACGGTGGTTACCAAAGTTCATGCCGAGCAGGAATGCCACGGAGATCCAACCAGCGATTTGGATTGGGCGACGTCCGATGTTGTGCCAGCCCCACGCTGCCGATGGCTCGTCTAGGGTAGACACGCCATTGTGAACCTCAGGCTCAATCTTGTGAGAACCAGCCACGCTCATAGCTCCTTCAGTGAGAAAACGTTTTTAATATCTTCGCATATTGTAGGGCCCGCAGCCCATAAACTCGACAACGACCCTGTCCTATCGCAGCGACGCTACACCCAAAAGTGGTCAACTTCATGTTTGAGCTGTTCATCCGGGTGCAACAATGGAGGGCGTGAAAAAGCGCATCGTGGTTTTGGGGAGCACCGGATCAATCGGCACGCAGGCCCTGGAGGTGGTGGCGGAGAATCCGGATAAATTCGAGATCGTCGGCATCGCTGCGGGAGGTGCGCATCCCGAGGGCGTCGTTAAGCAGGCGCGAGAGTTGGGGCTGAGCGCATCGCAGGTCTGTGTTGCGCGTCCCGAAGCTGCAGCACAGGTGTCTGAGGCACTCGGCGGCCGGGTGCTGGAGCATGCCCATGAGCTTGTCGACGCCATCGATTGCGATACCGTCCTGAACGCACTCGTCGGTTCGATGGGACTGCGTTCGACCTTGGCGGCCCTGGATCGGGGTGCCACCCTGGCGTTGGCAAACAAAGAGTCTTTGGTCGCCGGTGGACACATTGTGCTGGAGCGTGCGCAGCCTGGGCAGTTAGTACCAGTGGACTCCGAGCACTCGGCGATGGCGCAGTGCTTGATGAGTGGGCGCCGGGACGAGGTGGCGCGTTTTGTACTTACCGCCTCCGGAGGCCCGTTTCGCGGATGGAATCGCGAAGAAATGTGGGAGATTACTCCGGAACAGGCTGCGCAGCATCCGACCTGGTCGATGGGGCAGATGAACACGTTGAATTCGGCGACACTGATTAATAAAGGTCTGGAACTGATTGAGGCCAGCCTGTTGTTCGGGGTGGATCCAGCGCTCATTGACGTCACGGTGCATCCGCAGTCCATTATCCATTCGATGGTGACCTTCCATGATGGTGCCACCATCGCGCAAGCCTCGCCCCCCTCCATGAAACTCCCAATTTCCATGGCATTGGATTGGCCAAACCGGGTAGCAGGGGCGCAACCCGCGCTTGATTTCACGGATGCAATGAATTGGACCTTCGAGCCCGTCGACGATGCGGCTTTTCCGGCGGTCCAACTGGCTAGGGAGGCCGTCGGCGCGGGCGGCACATTCCCAGCCGTATACAACGCGGCGAATGAAGAGGCAGCGGCGGCCTTCCTTGCTGGGCGAATTAAGTTCCCACACATCGTGGACACTGTTGCTGCGGTACTTTCAGCTGCCGATCAGTTCGCTGGTGTACCGTCAAACGTCGACGATGTCATCGCGACGGAAACCGAAGCCCGGCGAAGGGCAAACGAGGTCGTGGACAGCTTGGACACATAATTAGGGAGAACACTTAAGTGAGCTATTTTGCGGGAGTATTCCTGTTTGCTCTTGGTATTGCCGTGACCATTGCCCTGCACGAGCTCGGCCACCTGGGGGTTGCGCGGGCTTGTGGGATGCGAGTGCGTCGTTACTTCATCGGGTTCGGCCCTACTGTCTTCCAATTCACTAAAGGCCACACTAGTTATGGCCTGAAAGCAGTTCCGCTAGGCGGTTTCTGCGACATTGCGGGAATGACTGCCATTGATGAGGTCACCCCGGAAGAAAAGCCTTACGCAATGGTTGATAAGCCCTGGTGGGCGCGCATCGCGACGCTGCTTGGTGGTGTGGCAATGAACATGCTCATCGGGCTAGTGGTGCTGTACGCCGTGGCGGTCGGCTCTGGGCTGCCCAACCCGAAGGCTGATTTCAGCCCGGTTGTGGGGGAGACTACCTGCGTCACACCGGAGTGCACGGATGCAGGTCCCGCTGCGGCTGCCGGCATCAAGGTGGGGGATAAGATCTTGGCTGTCGACGGCCAGTCAGTACCGACCTTCATGGACGTACGCAAGATCGTGATGGACAAGCCGGGGCAAAGCGTTGCGGTTGATATTGAGCGCGCCGGAGGACGCCAGCACATCACGGTCGTGGTGCCGGCTGTGGAGCGGGAAACCCAGGACGGCCAGAAAATCACTGTCGGTGTCATGGGAGTGACCGCGGCTCCTATCAAAGACGCCATCAAAAAATACGACCCACTAGCTGCGGTTCCAGCGACTTTTGCATTCACCGGTGAAATGATCTCCGCAACCGTGCATGGATTAGCTGCCATGCCAGCACAAATCCCCGGAGTGCTCGCATCGATTTTCGGCGCTGAGCGCGCGGACACCAGCCCGATGAGCGTGGTCGGTGCCTCCCGCGTCGGCGGCGAAATGGCAGAGCGTGCCCAGTGGGCGACATTCCTGTTGATGCTGGCCAGCCTGAACTTCTTCTTGGCTCTGTTCAATCTGATTCCACTGCCGCCTCTCGACGGCGGACATATTGCCGTCGTGTTGTGGGAGAAGCTCCGGGACTGGGTGCGCGGACTGCGGGGCCTGGCTCCAGCGGGCCCTGCGGACTACACCAAGCTCATGCCTTTGACAGTCGTCATGACGGGCACCTTGTTGGTATTAGGCGTAGTGGTGATCGTGGCGGATATCGTCAATCCGGTTCGCTTATTTGGCTAGTTGCGTCGCGGATGTCTGATGGCCCGGTGGTAGAGTAGTGACCACTTAATTCTTGTGTTTTTCAAAGGAGCACCTCACGTGTCAACCCCAATCGGCCTCGGAATTCCAGATGCACCGCTGCCAACCCTCGCACCGCGCCGCAAGACGCGCCAGTTGATGGTCGGCAAGGTGGGTGTCGGATCCGATCACCCGATCTCGGTGCAGTCCATGACCACCACGAAAACGCACGATATCAATGCCACCCTGCAGCAGATCGCTCAGCTGACGGCCTCGGGTTGTGACATCGTGCGTGTTGCATGCCCGAAGACGGTGGATGCTGAGGCGTTGCCGATCATTGCTAAGAAGTCTCCGATCCCAGTGATCGCAGATATCCACTTCCAGCCGAAGTACATCTTCGCCGCGATTGATGCCGGATGCGCCGCAGTGCGTGTTAACCCGGGCAACATCAAGGAGTTTGATGGCCGAGTGCAGGAAGTAGCCAAGGCCGCCGGCGATGCGGGCATCCCCATTCGCATTGGCGTCAACGCTGGTTCGCTGGATAAGCGCATCATGGACAAGTACGGGAAGGCTACCCCAGAGGCGCTTGTCGAATCCGCACTATGGGAAGCCGGGCTTTTCGAAGAGCATGGCTACGGAGACATCGCGATTTCGGTTAAGCACAATGATCCGGTGATCATGGTCGAGGCTTACCGGCAACTTGCGGCGAAGTCTGATTACCCGTTGCACTTGGGCGTTACCGAAGCAGGTCCTGCTTTCCAGGGCACCATCAAGTCCTCAGTGGCCTTTGGTGCGCTGCTCGCAGAAGGTATCGGCGATACCATCCGCGTCTCGCTGTCTGCGGATCCGAAGGAAGAAATCAAGGTAGGCGACCAGATCCTGCAGTCGCTGAACCTACGTCCTCGCAAATTAGAAATCGTCTCTTGCCCGTCCTGTGGTCGTGCCCAGGTGGACGTGTACAAGCTGGCTGAAGAAGTCTCCGCTGGCCTCGAGGGGATGGAAGTTCCACTGCGTGTTGCTGTGATGGGGTGCGTAGTTAACGGTCCAGGTGAGGCTCGCGATGCTGACTTGGGTGTTGCTTCCGGCAACGGCAAGGGCCAGATCTTTGTTAAGGGCGAGGTTATTAAGACCGTCCCTGAGTCCCAGATCGTGGAAACCCTGATTGAAGAGGCAATGAAGATTGCAGAAACCATGGAAGACACCACGGTGACTGGCGCTCCTACGGTGAGCATCACCAAGTAACAGACTCTGTGTACTCGGCCGAAGTGGATGAAATCCGTCGGCCGAGTTTTTCTGTGTCATGCTACGAAAGCGGGGGATCTTCCGATACACGCCGTAGAGGTACCCAAACAACCTAAAAGAGCCTGTTAGATTCGTTTTTATGAAGAAGCTTTCCGTACTGGTGGTTGGGGCTTTGGTGGCTGCGTCGATGTCTTCGTGCACCCCAAAACCGAATGTTGCCGACCCCGTTGCGGAAGACTTCGTGGCTGCCGTCGAGCGTGGCGACGTTGAGTCGGCGGCGGCGCTGACAGATAACCCCGAACAAACACGACAGCTGCTCAAAGCCACTATCGACGGCATGCAGGCGGAAGGCCTCGATGCTGCTGTGACGTCGGTAACGAATCAAGACACCATCGCGAACGCGAATATCCACATGGACTGGCGGCTCCCGCGCGAAAGAAACTTCACTTATGATGCCCCGATGACCCTCACCAAGGTCAAAGAGGAATGGAAAGTTCGATTCCTCCCCACGGTGATCCATCCGAAGCTAGGCAACAACCAGCACCTCGAGCTGCGAGCCCTCGAAGCGGAGAAATCCCGCGTGGTCAGTGCAGACGGAGCCGACGTTCTCAAGCCTGGGAGCGTCCAGCGCATCCTGATCAACACTGATGAAGCCGGGAACCTTACCGGCGCTGCCGCTCGTGTGGCCACTGCAATCAATAATGCACACGCACAAAACAAGGCGGTGCCGAAGATTGACCAGCAAGAACTGTCCAAGAACCTTGCAGATCACAAGGGTAGGTATTCCGTTGCCGTCATTGGCGGGCCGGAGGGCAAAGCTGTCGCAGACGACCTCCGTGGTATCCCCGGGGTGATTGTGAACGAAGAGGCCGCGATGGTGCGCACCGACCCCACCTTTGCGCCGGAAATCATGTCCCGCGTGGAGAAAATCGTGTCCGATGATTTACAAGGCGCCAACGGCTGGCAGATCGCAGTGGTGAACCAAAACGGCGCCGCCATTGAGTCGCTTGAACGCCACGAGCCACAGCTCGCCCCCGCCGTGAAGATCAGCCTGGATCATCGCATGCAACAAGCAGCGCAGGAATCGGTTGACCTCCGCCAAGGGATGAAGGCGATGATGGTGGCCATCCGGCCGTCGACAGGCGAGATCCTCGCGGTGGCGCAAACCCGTGCCGCTGATGAGGACGGTGACCCTGCACTGATGGGCCAGTATCCGCCCGGCTCGACGTTTAAGATCATCACGGCGTCGGCAGGCATGGCGCACCAAGGGGCCACCCCGGGTACGACGGTGCCCTGTCCGGGCAGCATGGAAGTCGGGCCGCGCATCGTGACCAACTACAACAGTTTCTCTCGCGGCAATACTTCGCTTGAGGACGCATTCGCGCAGTCTTGCAACACCACCTTTGCTGACATGTCTTCCCGTCTTGCGCCGGGAGAACTTGAGAATATGGCCAAGAGCTTCGGGCTCGGCTTGGATTACCACATCTCGGGTTTGGACACCATGACAGGTAGCGTGCCGCGTGGTGATGAGTTCATGGAGCGCGTTGACGAAGGCTACGGCCAGGGCAAAGACCTGGCGAGCCCCTTCGGCATGGCGCTCGTCGCCGCGACCGCAGCTGCAGGAAAGACGCCACTGCCACAGCTGATCTCTGGACATGAGACGACCGTGGACGAGCAAGTTTCACCACCGGACCCCGGAGTGCTGGACAACCTAAGGTCTATGATGCGTTCCGTGGTTACCTCTGGTACCGCTCGCGGCATGGGCCAAACGGGTGGCAATATTTATGCCAAGACCGGTGAAGCGGAGTTCAGCGGAGGATCGCATGCGTGGTTCGCCGGCTATCGCGAAGATGATGTTGCCTTTGCCACCCTCATCGTTAACGGCGGCGGATCTGAGTCCGCGGTGGCGTTGACCGACCACTTCTTCAAAACCGTCGACGGCGGTGACAAGCCATAACTGGGATCGCGCTAGCATGTATTACATGAGTACGCGCGGAAAATTAACCCCAGGACAATCAACCCCCATCCGGACCGTTCCGAACCACATCGCACGACCGGAATATGCTTGGAAGTCCGAAGTCCAAGAGGCAATGGGGGAGCCTCTCATCCAGACCCCAGAGGTAATCGAGGCCATGCGGGAAGCCTCCAAGATCGCTGCGAATGCGCTAGTGCTTGCAGGGCGGGCAGTGCAGCCAGGGGTCACTACCGACGAAGTCGACCGCGTAGCGCACGAGTACATGTGCGACCACGGTGCTTACCCATCAACCTTGGGCTACCGGGGATACACCAAGTCTTGCTGTGTTTCCCTCAACGAGATTGTTTGCCATGGAATTCCCGATACCACGGTGATTCAAGAGGGGGACATCGTCAACATCGATGTCACCGCTTTCAAAAATGGTGTCCACGGAGATACCAACGCCACCTTCCTGGCCGGCGAGGTTTCGGAGGAGCATCGGCTGTTGGTCGAACGCACCAAGGAAGCCACAATGCGCGGCATTAAAGCGGCGAAACCAGGCCGGCAGGTCAACGTGATCGGACGAGTCATCGAGTCCTATGCCAAGCGCTTCGGCTACAACGTAGTGCGTGACTTCACCGGTCACGGTGTCGGCCCAACGTTCCACAACGGGCTGGTGGTGCTGCACTACGACTCCGACGTCTACACCGATCTCCTTGAACCAGGAATGACACTTACCATCGAACCGATGATCAACCTGGGCTCCCTGGACTACGACATCTGGGATGATGACTGGACGGTGCAGAACCGCGATGGCAAGTTCACCGCGCAGTTCGAGCACACCATCGTCATTACCGACGAGGGCAACGAAATTCTGACCCTCCCAGACGAAGACATCTAAGTGTCTGCGCTCCTCATCGCCGGTACCACCTCCGACGCGGGTAAATCGGTAGTCGTGGCTGGTTTGTGCCGCGCCCTTGCCCGACGTGGAATCCGAGTCGCGCCATTCAAGGCGCAGAACATGTCCAACAACTCGGTGGTGTGCCCTGATGGGGGAGAAATCGGCCGTGCCCAAGGACTGCAGGCGCTGGCCTGCGGATTAGAGCCCTCCGTAGATTTCAACCCGGTGCTGCTCAAACCGGGTTCGGATCGGACGTCGCAACTGGTGGTGCGCGGACAAGCGCGCGGCAGCGTGAGCGCACGAAACTACATCGAACACCGTGCCCACCTACGCAAAGTCTCGGCGGATTGTCTCGCGGATTTGGAACGACGCTTTGAACTAGTGATCTGTGAGGGGGCGGGATCCCCTGCGGAAATCAATCTGCGTGAGACTGACGTAGCTAACTTCGGGCTCGCTGAAGCCGCTAACTTGCCGGTTTATATCGTTGGCGATATCGATCGCGGGGGAGTACTCGCGCACCTCTACGGCACTTACTTCATTTCCGCGCCCCGGGATCGAGAACGCATCAAAGGCTTTGTGATCAACAAATTCCGTGGCGATCAAAGCATCCTCGACCCAGGGCTGGTGCAGCTGGAAGACCTGACCAGCGTGCCGACCGTCGCGGTGCTGCCTTTTATCGAAGGCCTGTGGATCGATGCCGAGGATTCCCTGCAATCGGTCGTCGGCACCAGCGTCGGTCCCCAGACCCGTGCACTGGGCAGCCAACACCTGCGTGTAGCAGCGGTCCGGCTGCCGCGGGTATCCAATGCCACGGACATTGAGGCATTGGCCTGCGAACCGGGCGTCAGCGTCACCTGGTCTGCGGATCCGGACTTCATCGCGGATGCCGATCTCGTCGTCCTACCAGGCTCCAAAGCCACCGTCTCTGACCTACAGTGGTTGCGCTCGACAGGGATTGCGGAGGCCGTGACCAGCCGTACCCTCCCGACCCTCGGCATCTGCGGCGGGTTCCAAATGATGTGCACGCTTATCGACGACCCAGTAGAATCTTCCTCCACCACCGCAGGCCTCGGTCTGTTTGATATCGATATTGCCTTTGCTCCCGAAAAGACACTGATCAAGCACGATGGAGGCGCCTACGAGGTACATCATGGGCAAGTAGCACGCTCTACAGAGAAACCATGGATTGGTTCAGAAGGCGCCGCCCGGGGGTCGCTGCGCGGAACCCACCGCCATGGCCAGCTGGAAAACGATGCCTTCCGACGGGAATTCTTGGAATGGGTGGCCGCTGCAGCCGCCAAACCCGGGTTCCAGGTTGCCCCAGACGTGTCCTTCCAAGCCGAGCGGCTACGGCAGCTGGATCTGATCGCGGATGCTCTTGAGGCGGCGTGGGATTTGGATGAGCTGCTGAAAGTGGCTGGGGCTAAAAGCTAAACACAGTTGATACTGCAGCGGGACCGGCTTCGGAATACGCTGAGATGATATCTAAGTCACTGGCAGGGAAGGCAAACGATGGGCATCGTTGAATGCGCCGATGTGTGGCGAAGTGCGCGCAGCGAGCAAGAGAATTCGCTGTGGGCAAAGTCAGGTCGGGAAGAGGCCTACCTGCGACTTTTAGCGGTGAGTTAGAAGCTCTTGAAGGACAACAACCGTGCCGGAAACAAACACAAGGACTAGCAGGGAACACCGTACGGCTGCCTGCGCATGACACAGAGAAGAAAGCTTTGAGGAAGTCACCGGTGGATTTGAGAAGCAAACCCACCAGAGCGGCAGAATTCTAGGATACTCAAAGTGCAAGTTGCGCTTTGATACCGGTGGGGAAGCCTCGATCGGACGAAAAACTCAAAAGAGGACTATCTACTGGCAATGGAGCGAAGCCCCGTCAAAGACATGGAAATTAAGGCGCTGTTGCAGGGGCCCTATCAGAACAAGCACTTGAACGCGCAAGTTTCATGAAGGGCATCGATGCTAGCTACAAGTACGAAGGACACGCTGCTTACACTACGGAAATGGCTAGCCAGCGGCCTAGAACGTACATGAAAACCCCCGCGAGTGCGGGAAAGGCTATTGAGCTATCAGGGCAGGGGCTCATCCGTGATATCGGGAACGTTGCCTAGCTTACGAGTCGATTTCGGATCGCAGTGGTTATGCACTTTTCCGTGTGGTGCCACATCCTATGGCGCAGCCAAGAAGCCCTACCAGCGCTAAACTTGCTGCAAGGATGGTTCGCTCCTGAAAAAGGGTAACAGCTGCAGCAATGTAAAATGCAGTCGCAACTAGGAATGACCAAAAGCCCAATATTGATGATCGCTCCACCAATGGATGCTTCGGCTTTTGCGTCTTGGTAGCTGCAGCAGCACTGATGGATACTACTGCTGCACCCACCAGGATTAAAAGTGGAAACCAAAAGTTACTCAATGTGCCTCAATCTATAAACTGCGCTCAGAACTGCTACGGCAAATTTCAATCTCATTAACTGGGAGTTAAGAACACCTACAACTCGACCTCCGGCACACCCAAAGCTTGCGTTCACTACCCAACTAGGAGGAGAACGCCATCATGCACTTGGCCTACCAAGTGTTGTATACGAGATACAAGAATTCTTGCTAAGTTCCCCTCAACGTACCAACCCACTACGGCAACGGCTGAAAGCAAAGCGCCACCGCTTCTTTACTCGAATTCCAATCCGAGCAGCGCATTTTCAATCAGTTCCGGCAGGGCAGGGTGGATCCAATACTGCTTGGTGGCTACGTCTCGGCAGTCAAGATCGAAAGCCATCACGGTAATGAGCTGCTGGATCAGGGTGGATGCCTGCGGGCCGATGATGTGTGCGCCCAGTAAGCGTCCGGTGGTTCGGTCGGCAATCAGCTTGGCGAAGCTATCCGTATCCTCCATCGCCCAACCGTAGGCAACGTCTCCGTACTTCTGGATTTTGACGGTGATGTTGTCGTAGCGCTCGCGGGCCTGCGCCTCAGTGAGCCCAACAGTTGCGATCTGCGGGTTGCTAAATACCGCAGAAGGGACGTAGTCGTGGGGCATTTCCCGCAAGTCGTCGGGGTGTAACACGTTGTGGCGTACTGCGCGCATCTCTGCATTGGCAACGTGCTTGAGCTGGTAAGGAGAGGACACGTCGCCAAGCGCCCACACCCCTGGGGCACTCGTGCGTCCGAAGGTATCGACCTTGATGGCGGTACCGTTCATTTCGATCCCAGCGGCGCTGAGGTTCATTTGGTCACCGTTTGGCGTGCGCCCGGTAGCTACCAAGAGGACATCAGTTTCTAGGCTATTACCGTCGTTAAGCTGCAGCGTCAGGTCGCCTTCCTGGCCGCGTGCGCCGGTGATCTCGCAGTCATAGCGGACTTCCCATTGAGATTCGGCGGCGCGGGAAAAGGCTGTGGCGATGTCTTCATCCATGCTGCGTAGCATGCGGTGGGAGCGCACCAATTGGGTGACCTCGACGCCGAGCGCGGAAAAGACGTGCGCGAACTCGCAGGCAATGAAGCCTGCACCAACAATGGTCATTCGACGTGGCAGCGAAGGCATGCGCATGATGTCTTCGTTGGTGTAAAAGCGCACTCCGGAGTTCGCGATTGCGGCCGGGATATGCGGGCGAGAGCCGGCTGCGATGATGATGGTGTCGCCGCTGATCTCGCATTCCATTTCGCCTTGGCCCGTCTTCAATGTGTTGGGGCTGGTGAAGGATGCGTGTCGATCGTACACATCAACATTCGGGGTTTCCGGGCCCCGACGGTACTGTTCACCACCTGCTGCGATGAGATCCACGCGTTGAGTGAAAACCCGCTCTACGATCGATGGCCAATCCACTGCCGTGCGGTGCGCCGCGATGCCATAGCGGTCAGCATGGTCGATGGCGCGAGCGATATCTGCTGCGTAGACGAACATCTTCGTAGGGATGCAGCCGACGTTGAGGCAAGTGCCACCGAAAGTGCCTTTTTCAATAATCGCGATGGACTTGTCATCAAACTCCGGGCCGGGGATGGAGTTGCCGGAACCAGTTCCGATAATGATGATGTCGTAATGCTTGCTCACGGAAGCTCCTTGTCTAGAACGCTAGCGCCACGCGTATCGACGGCTAGTTTCATGGGATTGTCTTGACCCAAGGTTATGCGACCCGTCTGGCATCTGGCCAAGACCTCCGGCGAAGAGGGAAAACTTTCCCGTGAATCAGATGTAGAACGCTGCTAACAGAAGAGTTTTCCGCGGTTTCAGGGGGCGCTTTTCCGGAATGGCGCTGGCGACTTTTGGGGGTGAAATTCGCCGCGAATAGCAGCAAACCTGAGCAAAGAACCAGCTCAAAATGTGAGCTAGAAACGGCGAATGGGGGAGAAATGGCGCCTAAAAACTTAGGTTTTATCCCGGTCTTTTCCCAATGACGCATTCTTTCGGCGTAAGGTTGAGGGTTAACGGACGAGTTGTCGGTCACAGGGAATCGGCAACGGGAATGGAAGTCCACCTTGGCATACCGGGTCCGCGGCAAGTAGAAGCTTAGGCGGATTTTCGGTGTTCCAGGTTCTAAATGAATTGCATAGTTGATGAAAGAAGTTGAGCTACAGTGTCCGAAGCAAAAGTAAGCGCAAAGGTAACTGACGAGGCAGATGTAGTCCTTATTGGCGCAGGTATCATGAGCGCCACGCTAGGGGCGATGCTTAAGCAGCTCGAGCCAACTTGGTCTCAGGTAATCTTTGAGCGCTTGGATCAGCCAGCGGAAGAGTCTTCCTCGCCGTGGAACAACGCAGGTACCGGCCACTCGGCACTCTGCGAGCTGAATTACACCCCACTGCAGCACGGCGAAGTGAACATCTCCAAGGCTGTGAACATCAATGAGAAGTTCCAGGTTTCGCGTCAGTTCTGGTCGCACCAGGTGGAAAACGACATTCTCACCGAGCCCCGCGAGTTCATCAACCCGGTTCCTCACGTTTCCTTCGGCCGTGGCGATGACCAAGTTAAGTACATCAAGATGCGCTACGAGAAGCTCTCCAAGCACACTTTGTTCGAGGGGATGGAATACTCCGAGGACGATGCTAAGTTCGCTGAGTTCCTGCCATTGATGGCAAAGGGCCGCGACTTCGAGGCCGAAAAGGTCAACATCTCTTGGTTCAACAACGGCACCGACATCAACTATGGTGCACAGGCCAAGCAGTTCCTCGCCGCCGCTGAAAAGGGCGGCACCGAAATCCGCTACGGGCACGAGGTGAAGGACATCAAGGCAGACGGCGCCAAGTGGCTCGTCACCGTCAAGAATGTCCACACCGGTGACCTGCAGACGGTGAAGGCGAACTTCGTCTTCGTCGGCGCTGGCGGAATGGCGCTGCCACTGCTGCAGAAGTCCGGCATCAAGGAAATCAAGGGCTACGGTGGCTTCCCAGTTTCCGGCGCTTGGCTGCGCTGTACCAACGAGGAACTCATCGAGCAGCACGCCGCCAAGGTCTACGGTCAGGCATCCGTTGGCACCCCACCAATGTCTGTCCCACACTTGGACACCCGCGTTATCGACGGCAAGAAGGGCTTGCTCTTCGGACCATATGCCGGGTGGACCCCTAAGTTCCTCAAGGCGGGTTCCTACTTGGATCTGTTTAAGTCGATGCGTCCGGGCAACCTGCCTTCCTACATGGGCGTCGGCGTGCAGGAAATGGGCTTGACCAAGTACCTCGTCACCGAGGTCATGAAGGACGAGGCAGCTCGCCTGGAGTCCCTCCGCGAGTACATGCCAACCGCTAAGGCCGAGGATTGGGAGTTGGTCATCGCTGGTCAGCGCGTCCAGATCATCAAGCCAGCTGGCTTCCCTAAGTTCGGCTCCCTCGAGTTCGGCACCGCCCTGATCAACAACTCCGACGGCACTATTGCTGGCCTGCTCGGCGCATCTCCAGGAGCTTCCATCGCACCATCCGCGATGATCGAGGTCCTAGAGCGATGCTTCGGCAACCGCATGATCGAGTGGGGACCAAAGCTCAAGGAAATGGTCCCGACCTATGGCGTATCGCTTTCCGGCGATAAGCAGCTCTTCCAGGAAGTCTGGCAGCGCACGCAGAAGACTCTCAAGCTGGAGGACTAAATACCTTGACTGTCGCCCCCAATCCGGGCTTTCCGTTCGCTGCGGTAGTAGGACAAGAGCAACTCAAACTCGCTCTCATCCTCAACGCGATTTCGCCCCGGATTGGGGGCGTCGTCGTGCGTGGCGAAAAGGGAACCGCCAAAACCACCACCGTTCGTGCCTTCGCAGCGCTTCTCGGTGACGCACCACTGATCAACCTGCCCTTGGGTGCTACCGAGGACCGTGTGATTGGCTCCATTGACGTCGAAAAGGTGCTCACCACCGGCAAAGCCGAGTACCAGCCGGGTCTGCTCGCACAGGCACACGGTGGCGTGTTGTACGTCGACGAGGTCAACCTGCTGGCAGACCACCTGATCGACGCCTTGCTTGATTCCGCGGCCACCGGCCACGTCAGTATCGAGCGCGACGGTATCTCCTATTCTTCTCCGGCATCCTTTGTCCTGGTAGGGACGATGAACCCGGAGGAGGGGGAGCTTCGGCCACAGTTGTTGGACCGCTTCGGCTTCGCAGTGGAAGTTGCGGCCAGCCGTGAGGTGGACACGCGCACGGAAATCATGCGCCGTCGCTTGGCTTTCGAAGAGGACCCAGCCGGTTTCTCGCAGCAATGGGCGGAGCACACAGCCGAGATCAGTGCCCGGATCCAGACTGCACGGGATCGGGTCGGCGAGATCGAATTGGACATCGAGGCACTGCGCGCGATTGCTAGTGTGTGCGCGAGCTTCGACGTCGATGGCATGCGCGCTGACCTGGTGATTGCGCGCGCGGCCGTCGCTCATGCAGCTTGGCGCAATGCTGTGAGCGTGAGCGAGGAAGATATTCGGGTGGCGGCCCAGCTGGCGTTGCCACACCGGAAGCGTCGCAATCCTTTTGACGAGCCGGGTGTAGACGAACAGCAGCTCGACGATGCATTAAACGATGCGCTCAATGAAGAGCTGCCGGATGACCCAAGTGAGCCTGCAGAGCCCACTGAAGGAAACGTGCCAGAGACGCCGGATGCGGATGGAAAGGCAGGTAGCGCCGACACCGGCGCCCAGTTTCGCTCCAAAAGTACTGCGGCGTCGTTCGCTCAGTGAGATAGGTGCGCCGGGGCGTCGATCAGCGGCGTGGTCGACCGTGGGCTCCAGCGTGCGCGCGCGTCGCGACGGCCATGGGTTACACCTCATCGGCAGCGTCTTCGCCGCCGCCGAACGGGGCGCCCGGATTCACGGCGAGATAATCGATTTTCGCCCGGGAGACCTGCGTGGACAGCTCCGGCGCGGCAAACGTTCGAATCTTATCGTCTTCCTCGTGGATGCCTCTGGGTCCATGGCGGGCCGAGATCGCCTCTCTGCGGTGACAGGAGCGGTCCTCTCGCTGCTCTCGGATGCATACCAGCGTCGCGATAAAGTGGCAGTCATCAGCGTGCGCGGCAACACCCCGGAGCTGATTCTGCCTCCGACCAGCTCGATTGATGTTGCTGTCCGCAGATTGAGCGATGTTGCTACTGGCGGCCGCACCCCATTGGGAGAGGGACTGCTCATGGCGCATGACCTCATCGAGCGGGAGTACCGCAGGGATCCCGGCAAGGAGCCTATTCTGGTCGTGCTCTCCGACGGCCGAGCGACCGGCGCTTCCGGAGACAGCGGCATGCGCCAGGCTGCGGGCATCATCGCACAGCGCGGTATTGCAGCGTCCGTGGTCGTTGACTGCGAGCAGGGCGGTCGCATTCGGCTGGGCCTCGCTCAGACTTTGGCGCAGGATTTGGGCGCGGTGTGCATCACCCTCGATGAACTCAATGCGGACTCCGTCGCCGGCATCATCGATGCCATTTAGTCGGTAGCCTCAGTACTATGCAGAAGATCATCCCCAACATTTGGTGTGACGGCAATGCCCGGGAGATGGCGGAGTTCTACACCGGTGTTTTCCGCTCGGCCAGAATCTGCGGTTCGCAAAGCTACCCCACGGAAGGCCTACCCGATTTTCAGCAACACCTTGCGGGGCAGGACCTCATGGTGGATATGGAGATCGCTGGCCTGCAGCTATCGCTGATCAATGCGGATGATCACTACCGCCCGAACCCGGCAGTGAATTTCATGGTCAACGTCGACCCGGCTGAGTTCACGGATGCCGAGCAGTACAACGACCAATTGTGGTCTGCCTTGGCGCGGGAAGGCCGGATCCTCATGGATATCGGCGAGTACCCCTTCAGCCAGCGTTATGGCTGGGTTGAGGACAAATACGGCCTAAATTGGCAGCTCATCCTCACCCGTCCAGAGAACGAGCCCCGGCCACATATCATCCCCGCGCTGATGTTCTGTGGTGCCGCCCAAGGGCACTGTGCAGAGGCCGTCGATTACTACTGCGAGCTCATTGCTGATTCCGCAGTAGGACGTCGTGTCAGCTACCCAGACGACCCGCACCAGGTCATGTTTTCCGAGTTTCAGCTGGCAGGGCAGTGGTTCACCGCCATGGATTCCGGCGTCCCGCAGGATTTCACTTTTGATGGTGGCATCTCCTTCCTTATCCAGGCCAAGGATCAAACGGAGATTGATCAGCTGTGGGACGGCCTCGCCGCGCAAGAACAACCGTGCGGTTGGTGCGTGGATCGTTTTGGTCTGGTGTGGCAGGTTATCCCGGCGAACTTCGGGGAGCTGATGAGTGCCCCGAATGCCTATGAGACCATGATGAGGATGACCAAGATAATAGTCGCCGAGTTCGGTGGCCGCACGGGGCCGAGCTAGCGCCTTAGCCTGCATCTTCACGTTCTAACTTGGAAAACCAGAGAGGACCCCATGCCCCAAGGAAAAGTTGACCCCGCAAACATTCCTGATGACGGCTTGACCACCCGCCAGCGTCGAAACCTGCCTGTCACCGCGGTGCATACCGGCCCGGGAAAGGGCAAGTCCACGGCAGCTTTCGGCATGGCGCTGCGCGCATGGAACCAAGGCATGAAAGTGGGCGTGTTCCAGTTCGTGAAGTCCGCGAAGTGGAAAGTTGGCGAAGAATCGGTGTTTAAGCGACTCGGCGAATTGGAGCCAGGTAGCGTCCAGTGGCACAAGATGGGCGAGGGCTGGTCCTGGTCCAAGAAACAGGGGACCGACGAGGATCATGCGCGCGATGCCCGCGAGGGCTGGGAGGAAGTCAAGCGCCGCATACAAGCCGAAGAACATGACTTCTATGTGCTCGACGAGTTCACCTACCCGATCAAATGGGGATGGGTTGATGTAGACGACGTGGTGGAAACCCTGGCCAACCGGCCAGGAAAACAGCACGTGGTGATTACTGGGCGCGATGCGGATCCTAAGCTCATCGAGGCCGCTGACTTGGTCACCGAGATGAGCAAGATCAAGCACCCGATGGATGCGGGACGCAAGGGACAAAAGGGCATCGAGTGGTAACTCCTGGCCTGGTCATCGCGGCTTCAGCTTCGGGGACCGGGAAGACGACGATCGCCACGGGGCTCATGGCGGCGCTGGCTCGACGCATGAAAGTCGCCCCCTTCAAAGTCGGCCCGGACTATATCGACCCTGGTTATCACGGCTTGGCCACCGGCTTGCCAGGCCGCAATTTGGATTCCGTCATGTGCCCAGGACTCATTGGTCCGCTGTACGCGCATGGCGCATCGGGGGCTGACATCGCCGTGGTCGAAGGCGTCATGGGGCTTTTCGACGGCCGCATCACCGACTCCCACTCGGACATCCCAGCTGGTTCCACGGCAGAAATCGCCTCCGAATTAGGGCTGCCCGTGGTACTGATCGTGGACGTGCGTGGAATGAGCCAATCCGTAGGCGCACTGGTGCATGGTTTTGCTAGCTTCTCCGACAGGGTGCGGGTTGCTGGCGTGATTCTGAACCAAGTAGGCAGCGAGCGCCACGAGGCGGTGTGCCGCGAGGCTATCGAGGCTCGAGGTCTACAGGTACTCGGAGCCTTGCCTCGCTTTGAGAAGATCGAGGTGCCATCCCGGCATCTGGGCCTGGTTACTGCCACAGAACACGGACAAGCAGCTCGGGATGCTGTCGAGCGGATGGCGGAGCTGGTAGAGCAGCATTGTGACTTGGACGCTCTGATTGAATTGGCGCGTTGCAGTTATGACGGCGAGGCATGGTCGCCGGAATCGGCAGTGGCCCCGCAAACTCCGGTCCGCGTGGCACTGGCAGGCGGACCCGCGTTCACTTTCGCCTATGCCGAGCATCGTGAGTTGCTGGCGGCCGCAGGAGCCACGGTCGTCGATTTCGATCCATTGCAAGATCCCCTGCCAGAATGCGAAGGACTAGTCATTCCGGGGGGTTTCCCGGAAGAGCATGTGGAGCTGTTGGCGTCGAGAAGCGAACTGCGCGCCGCGGTGCGTGCCCACGTCGCGGCCGGCAAACCCGTCCACGCCGAGTGCGCCGGGCTGTTGTGGCTGGCAGATTCGCTAGATGCACACCCGATGCTCGGCGTAATTCCTGTCCATGCTGCGATGCGCAGGAGGCTAGTGCTCGGATATCGCGAGGCAGTGGTGTTGGCGGACAGCGTGCTGTACCGGGCAGGGGAGCGGATCATTGGTCACGAGTTTCACCACACGGCGCTGGTCTCCGCTTTGGCCGAAGGGTTTTCACAGGCGTGGGGGTGGAAAGCATGGGATGGGTCGCTGCGGCGGGAAGGATTCGTGCAAGGCAACGTTCACGCTTCTTACCTGCATGTTCACCCGGCAGCTGTGCCACAAGCGGTGGAGCGTTTCCTAGCTGCGTGTAGCGAACCTACTAAAGTAGTTGTCCATGACTGATTCGCCCTTAGTTTCTCTGGTTGGTGGCGGCCCAGGTGCGTGGGATTTGATTACCGTGCGCGGGATGCACCGGCTGCAGGCAGCCGACGTGATCCTCGCGGACCATCTTGGGCCTACCTCCGAGCTGAAGCAGCTGTGTGACATCTCCACTAAAGAGGTAGTTGATTGTTCCAAGCTGCCTTATGGGCGACAGATGGCGCAGGAAAAGATCAATGAGCTAATTGTCTCTTATGCTGCTGCTGGGCGTCGGGTTGTTCGGCTCAAGGGCGGCGATTCCTTTGTATTCGGCCGCGGATTTGAAGAAGTCCAAGCCTGCGCCGAGGCCGGCCTTACCTGCGAGGTTGTTCCGGGCGTGACATCCGCGATTTCTGTACCCGCAGTATTTGGCATCCCCGTCACGCAACGTGGCATGGTGCATTCCTTCACCGTTGTATCCGGCCACGTTCCGCCTGGCCACCCGAGCTCACTGAACAACTGGCCAGCGCTCGCCCAGACGGGGGGCACGCTCGTGGTGATCATGGGGGTCAAGAACGGTGGGGCGATCGCTGCCGCGCTTATCGACGCCGGTCGCGCTGCCAGCACTGCTGTCGCGGTGATTCAGGAAGGCACCACTGCTGCTGAGACCGGGTTCCGGACCACCCTGGGGTCATTGGGAGCTGCGTTGGTCGACAACGGCGTGAAGCCGCCCGCTGTGATCGTCATTGGTGAAGTCGTAGGACTAGGGGAGTAGTCCTTTTTCAGGCAATGGCTGGTGATTGAGCGCGATTCACCTTGGCTGGCCACCAGAACTTATCACCCATCTTGGTAACGATCGCCGGCATAACCACGGTACGAACGAGCAGCGTATCAATGAGCACGCCTATGAAGATCACCACGCCCATCTGGGCGAGTGCGATTAGTGGCAGCACCCCAAGCGCTGCGAATACTGCAGCCAACAAAATGCCAGCGGAGGTGATCACACCGCCTGTTGCAGACAAAGCTTTCAATACACCTTCTTGGGTACCAATGCGATCGGCTTCCTCGCGGGCACGGGTGATCAAGAAGATGTTGTAATCCACGCCCAAAGCGACAAGGAAGACGAAAGCATACAGCGGGGTAGTTTCCGCGATGGCGCTGAAACCAAAGACCTGGGTGAACAGCACCCACGATATGCCCATTGCGGAGAAATACGTCAATATCACGGTGGCAACCATGATGATCGGCGCTGTGATTGAACGGATGAGGACGCCGAGCGCAAGGGTCACCAGCAAAGCAAGAAGCGGGAACACTACCCGTTGATCACGTTTGGCGCTGGCAATGCTATCGATGTTTTCCGCCTCGGGGCCTCCAACTTTGGCGTTGCTTAGCGTGCTGCGTAGCTCTGCAGGTCCGGGACCAGAAACCATAAGGATTTCGTAGCCATCACCGGACCTGGTGCTCATCACTCGACCACCGAGACCTTCAATTTCCTTTGTGGTTCTTTCCGGATCCTGGGTCCAGACATTTGCCGGTGTGGCATCGGCACCGAATTTTGTTTCCAAAGTAGCGGAGGCCTGTATAGATTCTGGAGTATCCAGGAACTGCTCGGTCGTGGAGAGACCGACGCGGGCACCGATCAGCAAGGTGCCAGCGGCAACTAACAGTAGGATCGCGATGCTCATGACCGCGTAAGCGCGCTTGCGCACTAAGCCACCAACCTTGTCCCAGACGGCGCCGTGTTGAACCTCGGTGCCGTTGCGAGGCACTCTAGGCCAAAAGATCCAGCGATCGAAGAGGACGAGCATGCCTGGCAATGCGAAAATCGCAAACAAGGCAGCTACGACGATGCCGTATGCGCAGGCGAGGCCAAGGCCACGAGTTGCTGGTACCAACGAAAGCAACAGGCAAAGCATCCCCAACATCACTGTCGACGCGCTGGCAACAATCGACTTGGTGGTCGGCCACCAGGATGCCTGCATGGCGGCGAATCGGTTTGCGTGATTGTGCAGTTCATCGCGATAACGAGAAATCAGCAGCAGTGCGTAGTCAGTGCCCGCGCCAAACACAAGCACCGACAAAATTCCTGAGGTGGATTCGTCGGCAATTGCGCCGCTCGCATGCAACAGATGCGTAGAGGTCACAGTGGCAAAGCGGTCTGCAATACCGATGATGAGGAGAGGCAACAACCACAGGAATGGGGAACGGTAAGTGACGATCAACAACACCGCCACAATCGTGGCCGTCACCGCCAGTAGCATGAAGTTCGCGCCAGAAAACACATTGGCCAGATCCGCGCTGATAGCAACCGGCCCGGTGACCTGGGAACTCACTCCCTCAGGCAGCTTGCTAGTGAGGTTGGCGCGGAGTTCCTCGATGGTTTGCTTATCTGCCGCGTTCGTACCGTCTGGGACTTCGAAAGGAATCATGGCGGCGGTGCCGTCTTGCGCCGGGATCACCGGGCCGCCGAGTTCATTCGCCAAGGGTTGAAGGCTGGCAAGTGTTGCGGGGTCCTCAAAGCTGAGAACTGCAATAGCGGCAGAGGTCTCGTCACCTGGAATTTTGGCCATTTCACGGGCAACGAAGGTTGAGTCGAATCCCTCTGGCAAACGATCTACTGAACTAGAGGTGGATTCATTCGCTCCGAAACCGATTCCGGCAATGCCGATCAAAAGCGTGATGAGGAACCATAACCGAAATCGGTGCGATGAAGTTGCAGTCATAGTGCAGTAGTTTAATTGTGACATCTACACAATCAAACATAACTCCCAGTGAGAGCGGCGTTCAACACTCATACCAGCAGCTTCTAGAACCGCTATAACCTGCTCCACGGAATGAGAAGGCTCTGCCAAAACCAACTCCCGCGCCACTAGCCCGCGGTAGTGCTTATTAAAGTGGCTGACTACCTTGCCGTCCTTTTCCACGCGCACAGTGACTGCGTCCTTTACGGGGCCGAGCTGCTGGTATGTGCCACTGCGCAGATCGACGATCAGTCCCTTTTCTGCGGACAGCGCCGTTGTGATGCGGGTCCCCCAGCGCGCTTTCATTGTTTTGGTGGAGCGGGGGAGTTTGCTACCGCCAGAAAGACGATAGTGGGGGATCATGTCGTTGGCGCGCACGAGGCCGAAGAGTGCAGAACCGACGGCGAGCTTGTCGAGGGCACTTGGCGGGAGGGATTCGGCGCACAGGGCGTCGTAAAGCACGCCGGTGTAGCGCAGGATCGCCGGCATCGTGGGAGAGGAGAGTAGCTCGCGATTCGCGACGGCCTCGGCCAGCTGCTTTTCTGACAGGCCAAGATTCTTCATAGCCTGCGCATCCGTCATGTGCGAGAGGATCCGCAGCAAGTCTCGACGCACGGTGTTCAGTTCGGGGAAGCTGAGCTTATCGACGTCCAACGCCGGGCCATCCCCGCCCCAGGCTTTCGTCTCCGAAGGAGGCAACACGATCAACATGGGTCATACTGTAGTAGGAGGTGGGCTGCTTGAAGGCTTCAGGCCCGCGGGAGCAAATCCCGGTGGTTGTGGAGATTGTTATGGCTGTGGCTTTAACAATCTGCCTGGTGTTCCTGTTCTATGAAGCAAGTGTCCCAGGAGGCGCGCATGCGTTTTGGTTCATTGGCCTCATGTTGGCTTTCCCGGTTTTCGGAGTGCTCTATCTAACCGTGATCGTGGTTTCGATTGCGGGGAAGCGAATCTATCGATCACTGATATGGCCCTTGCTCGTGCTAGCTTTTGCTGCGCTCGTGCTAGGCCTCGGCATCTCGGAGAGGATCCACTGGCCTGTCATCCAGGCCGACTTGGAACACGCTATAGCCGCAGGCCAATGCCCCAGTACCGCCGGCCTAACCAGAGATATCTATTGCACAGATGTGGCAGGTAACCCGGCCTTCGATTTAGGGGGCGGATTCATAGACTCCTACTACGTCGTACACGCACCAGGCGGGCTTGAGGTGCCGCAGCATATGGAGTTACGACGCGACCTGGGAGATTCTTGGTATCTCGTGTTCGTTCCCTTTGACTAGCGCGGTATATTTATCAACCATGATCACTCGTATGTCCACGCTCTTCCTGCGCACCTTGCGTGAGGATCCAGCAGATGCTGAAGTCCCTAGCCACAAGCTCCTCGTCCGCGCCGGATACATCCGCCGCGTCGCCCCGGGAGTCTACTCGTGGTTGCCGCTGGGCCTGCGAGTCCTCCGCAACATTGAAACGGTTGTCCGCGAGGAGATGAACGCTATTGGCGCGCAGGAGCTGTCCTTCCCGGCACTGCTGCCACGCGAACCTTACGAGGTGACTAACCGCTGGACCGAATACGGCGACAGTCTGTTCCGGCTCAAGGACCGCAAGGGCGCCGACATGTTGCTCGGCCCGACCCATGAGGAAATGTTCACCGCCACGGTGAAAGATCTCTATAGCTCTTACAAGGATTTCCCGGTCACTCTGTACCAGATCCAGACCAAGTACCGCGATGAAGAACGCCCTCGCGCCGGCATCCTGCGCGGCCGCGAGTTCGTGATGAAGGACTCCTACTCCTTCGACATGAGCGACGAAGGCCTGGAGGAGTCCTACCAGCAGCACCGCGTGGCCTACCAGCGTATTTTCGACCGCCTCGGCGTGAAGTACGCCATCTGTGCCGCCACCTCCGGTGCCATGGGCGGTTCCGCATCTGAAGAGTTCCTGGCGATTTCCGAGAACGGCGAAGACACCTTCGTTTCCGCCACCGATGGCGACTACGCGGCCAATGTTGAGGCCGTCGTGACGCAGCCTGGCGAAAAACGACCAATCGAGGGCCAGCCGGAGGCCGTCATTCATGAAACCCCGGACGCTGTCACCATTGACGCGCTGGTCGAGTGGGCTAAATCTGCCGGCATTGAGGCTGAAGCGAAGGACACTTTGAAGTGCCTCGTGGTGAAGGTCCGGCAGCCGGGCGAAGAATGGGAGCTCACCGGAGTCCTGTTGCCAGGCGACCGTGAAGCAGACATGAAGCGCCTCGAAGCGGCCTTCGAGCCTGCTGAAGTGGCACTCGCTGAAGAAGCAGACTTTGCCAAGAACCCATTCCTGGTTAAGGGCTACATCGGCCCGAAGGCTCTGGCCGACAACGGTGTCCGTGTCCTCGCCGACCCGCGTGTGGTGGAAGGTACTTCTTGGATCACCGGCGCAGACCAGGCTAACCACCACGTCGTGGGCATGGTGTGCGGCCGCGACTTCACTCCGGACGGCTTCATCGAAGCTGCGGAAATCCGCGAAGGCGACCCAGCGCCGGCCGGCATGGGCACCCTGACCCTGCAGCGCGGCATCGAGATCGGCCACATCTTCCAGCTTGGCCGCAAGTACACCTCGGCGTTCGACGTCCAGATCCTGGATCAAAA
Source organism: Corynebacterium sp. H127 (assembly GCF_037482665.1). Lineage (NCBI taxonomy): Bacteria > Bacillati > Actinomycetota > Actinomycetes > Mycobacteriales > Corynebacteriaceae > Corynebacterium > Corynebacterium sp. H127. The sequence continues at coordinate 319,570 of NZ_JBBHKY010000001.1, read as the reverse complement.
CGGCAAGACCGCGATCCCGACCATGGGCTCCTACGGTATCGGCGTCTCCAGGCTCATCGCAGTGCTCGCCGAGCAGATGCATGATGAAAAGGGACTGGTCTGGCCGGCCGAAGTCGCGCCATTCCAGGTGCACGTGGCAGTGGCAAACAAGGATGCCGCAGCTACGGAGGCCGCCGAGTCCTTGGCTGAAGCACTGTCCGAAGCCGGCATCGAAGTGCTTATCGACGACCGTCCAAAAGTATCCCCAGGCGTAAAATTCAAGGATGCCGAGTTACTCGGAATGCCGGTCGCCGTAATCCTGGGACGATCCTTCGCTGATGGCAACGTCGAGGTGCGTATCCGAGGCGGCGAGACCTTAGAAATCGCTTATGACGATGCCTTGGCAAAGGTAGCCGAACTGCTTAAGTAGGTTCGGCGCGCGCGGCGCCAAAACCAAGCCTTAGCCCAATCGAGCCACGTTTCCGGCCTGAATTAACGCGTATTTCCGCCAGCTGGGGTCCTTGGTTTCGGCTGCGGAAATGCTCCAACGTTTTACGCTGTCGGCTTGCACTGCCTGCATGAATTCGCGGGCGGAGTCGGTGTCGCTGACGTGTGGGTATCCGCTGAGATCATACGAAGTCGGTGCGGGGGTTTCGCCCGCAGGGAGGGCATTCGCGATCTCTTTGTGTACTTCGACCGCTGCTTCGATGTCTGTCGTGGCGTTACCTGCAAACGCCAAAGCTACATCCAGCCCAAAGATGACCGAGTTTTCCCATGCCCGCATGGCATCCACGGATTTGGTGTCCTTGGTGGGGACATCTCCGGGGTTGCGCTCGGCGGTGTAGGGAGCGAGCTGGGTGTAAACCTCGAAGACGCGGGGGAGAGATTCCTTGGGGAAGTCGTCGAGTTGTGCGAGTATTTGCTCCTGCGCGGCGGTGGCTAAGGATGTTGCATCGCCGGTGGAAGGCGTGGCGTCAGCGGTGGGGAGGACGCATTCGGGTGGTGTAGCGCCTTCTTTGTTGCGTCCACATAGGCGTGCGATTTCTGCGAACAGAGCTTGTGCTTGTTCGCTGCGCAGGGCTGATAGTGAGGCGTCGGTCTCGGCGAGGCCTGCGGAGTCGTTCAGCGCGCTTTCCGCTACCGCTTGCAATGGTTTGTTCGGTTTTGGTGGCGCGATAATGGCGCAGCCGCTGAGTCCGAGCGCGCAGGCTGTGGTGAGGGCAAGCAGGCGTAGTTTCACAGCGGTTCAGTCTACCTGGGAGTACGCGCTATGGTGGTAGCCATGGCTTTTCCTACCGCAGAGAAAATTACAGAAATTATCAGCCCGTTCCTTGCTTCGCATGGCGTGGATTTAGAGGGGATCAAGATCACGAAGGCTGGTGCGAAATCGGTCGTCGCTATTGCGGTAGACAGTGACTCTCGTCCGGATCTTGATTTGCTTGAGGTCATTTCGAATGAAGTCTCGGAAGCTTTGGATGCCGCCGAGGAGCGCGGTGAGGTGTCATTTGGGCCTGGTTACAACCTTGAGGTGTCTACTCCGGGCGTCGATACGCCGTTGACTGCGCCGCGGCATTGGCGCCGCAATCGGGGCCGCAAGGTCGTCCTCACCCAGGACGATCAGAAAGAGTTTGCCCGCATCGGCGCGCTTAACGACGCCGAAACCCACGTCGTCCTCATCGCTCGCGAGGGAAAAAATCTCAGTGTCCGCGAGCTCGAATTGGCATCACAGCCGCCAGCAGTGGTAGAAATTGAATTCTCAAATGTTCCCGCTGACGAAGCAGAAATCGTCGGCAAGACGTACGACAAAGCCACTGCGTGGCGAGAGGAAAACAAGTGAATATTGACGTCAAGGCTCTTGAGGCCATCGAGAAGGACAAAGGTGTCCCAGTTCGAGAGCTCATCTGGACGATTGGGCAATCGCTGCTCGAGACCTACAAGGCGTCTGCTGGCAATGAAGATGTGAATGCCCGCATCGATATTGACCAGGTCAGCGGTGATGTTTCCGTGATCGTCACCGAGCGTGACGAAGAGGGAAACGTTGTCTCCGAATTTGATGACACCCCACAGGACTTCGGTCGTGTTGGCGCGTTGTCGGTGCGAGACGCGATCATCCGAAAGCTGCGCGAAGCGGAAGCTGCTCAGACTTTTGACCAATATTCAGGCCTGGAAGGCACCGTCGTTTCCGGTCGCGTAGAGGCAGATGCCATTGCCAACGAACGCGGCATCGTCGTCGTCAACCTCGGCACCGAACTGGATGGTCAGGACGGTTTGCTGCTTCCTGGTGAGCAAATTCCTGGTGAGAAGCTGGCCCACGGTGATCGAGTGAAGACCTACATTGTTGAGGTCAACCGGCAGCCGCGCAACGTACAGATCAGCCTGTCCCGCACCCACCCCGAACTAGTGCGCCGGCTGTTTGAGCTGGAGATCCCTGAGGTTGCCGATGGAGCAGTGGAAATCATGGGCATTGCCCGTGAAGCTGGCCACCGCACCAAGATTGCGGTCCGTGCGATGGTCAAGGGCCTGAACGCCAAGGGCGCCTGCATCGGCCCACGGGGGCAGCGCGTGAACAACATCATGTCCGAGCTCGGTGGCGAAAAGATTGACATCATCGACTTTGACGATGAGCCAGCAAAATATGTGGGCAATGCACTCGCGCCATCCAAGGTGGTAAGCGTCGAAGTAATCGACCTAGAGGCACAGCATGCGCAGGTCACGGTGCCGGACTATCAGCTTTCCTTGGCCATCGGTAAAGAAGGGCAGAACGCTCGCCTCGCCGCTCGCCTGACTGGTTGGAAGATCGATATCCGTTCTGACGCGGAATAGTGTGACAGCCACCAGCGTGTCGGGTGAACCGTGGGTTAACTTTTTGGCTGTTGTGGCGTAGAGTAGTGGATGGCCCGTGCGCGGGCTGGCGATTTCTTGTTGCCATTTTCAGCTACATGTTCGATGCGTGAAGAAAGGGTAGTGCATGAGACAAGTCCAAACTCAGCCATTAGTGCAGAGTTTGCGGATGCGTACCTGCATTGCCACAAAGCAAGTTCTTCCCGATGTACACCTGCTGCGCGTTGTTTCTAGCGCGGCAGAGCCGAACACAGTGGTGCCCGATCCGGAAAGAAAACTTCCCGGCCGGGGCGCATGGATTACTCCGACGCTTAACGCGTTGGAAATTGCTGAACAGCGTCGCGCTTTCGGGCGGGCGTTAAGGGTGTCTGGAAACCCAGACACAGGTCCTGTACGCGAGTACATCACAGCTATTGTTGCTGGACCCGACATCGAAGAAGGAAGACTACAGCACTGATGAGCACACGATGAAGCATCAGCGATGAACGTCAAGGTAGACACCTAGAAGTCTTTCCAAACACCCTTTCCAGGGCCTTGGAGACTTCTAGAAAACATAGAGGAGAAAAGTGCCCGGAAAGCTACGTGTACATGAGTTGGCGAAACAGCTCGGTATTACCAGCAAGGAACTGCTCGGAACCCTGAAAGATCAGGGCGAGTTCGTAAAAACTGCGTCTTCCACCATCGAACCACCCGTGGTGAAGAAGATGGCGCAGTACTACGAAAAGAAAGGTGTCAGTGCTGCAGAAGCTCCAAAGGCTGCTGCCGGTAAGCCTGCCGCTGCTAAGTCAGCTGCGGCTAAGCCTGGCGCGCCAAAACCAGCTGCCGGCGCTAAGCCAGGAGCTCCAAAACCTGGCGCGGCCAAGCCAGCACCACAAGCTGCCCCACAGGCCGAACAAAAGCCTGCTGCCAGTGCGTCGAAGCCAGCTGCAAGCAATGCGCAGCAGCCAGCATTCCAGGCACCAACCCCTGGCGCTGCGAAACCTGCTGCGACCAAGCCTGGCGCGCCAAAACCAGCTGCCGGCGCTAAGCCAGGAGCTCCAAAGCCGGCCGCAGCGAAGCCAGCACAGGACGGCGCTATGCCTCGTCCAATGGCAAAGCCAGGGCCGAAGCCCGGTGGCCGCGCACCTCGCGTAGCAAACAATCCATTCTCTACCGGTGGCGGATCCGAGCGACCTGCGCCTCGTCCAGGCGCCAACTCACCACGCCCAGGTCAGGGTGGCCCACGCCCAGGCGGCGGAGCACCTCGTCCAGGCGGCCGTGGCGGAGCAGGCCAAGGCCGACCAGGTCAGGGCGGTCCACGTCCAGGTAGCAACCAGGGACGTCCGGGCGGCAACCGTCCGCAGGGCGGTTCTGAAGAACGTCAGGGCGGCGGACGTCGTCCATCGCCAGCAATGATGCCTAATAACGCGCCTACTCCAGGCCAGATGCCATCGCGCGCAGCTGGCGGCGGACGTGGCCGTGGCGGCTCCGGCGGCCAGGGTGGCAACAACGGCCCAGGTGGCTTCAACCGTCCTGGTGGCGGCGGAGGCGGCGCTCGCGGCGGACGTCGCGGTGGTACCGCTGGTGCTTTCGGTCGTCCAGGTGGCGCACCTCGCAGGGGTCGTAAGTCGAAGCGTCAGAAGCGTAGCGAATATGAAGCAATGCAGGCACCAAACGTCATCGGTGGCGTGCGCTTGCCGGACGGCAAGGGCCAGTCCTTGCGACTGGCACGCGGTGCTTCCTTGGCTGACTTCGCAGAGAAGATCGGCGCAGACGCTGCAGCTCTCGTACAGGCGCTGTTCAACCTCGGCGAAATGGTCACTGCTACCGCATCCGTGTCTGAAGAGACTTTGATGCTGCTCGGTGAAGAAATGAACTACAAGGTTCAGGTCGTCTCCCCAGAGGATGAGGACCGCGAACTCTTGGAGAGCTTCGATCTGCAGTTCGGTGAAGACGAAGGCGATGAGGATGACCTCGCGCAGCGTCCACCAGTGGTCACCGTCATGGGTCACGTCGACCACGGTAAGACCCGCCTGCTCGACACGATCCGTAAGGAGAACGTCGGTAAGGGTGAAGCCGGTGGCATTACCCAGGGCATCGGTGCATACCAGGTAGAGGTTCACCTCGAGAATCAGTCCCGTACGATCACCTTCCTGGATACTCCAGGCCACGAGGCCTTTACCGCGATGCGTGCCCGTGGCGCGAAGTCTACGGATATCGCGATTCTGGTTGTTGCTGCAGACGACGGCGTCATGCCACAGACTGTGGAAGCAATCAACCACGCTCAGGCAGCAGATGTCCCAATCGTGGTGGCAGTGAACAAGATCGATAAGGAAGGCGCCACCCCGGAGAAGATCCGTGGCCAGCTGACCGAATACGGACTCGTTCCAGAAGAGTACGGCGGCGAAACCATGTTCGTGGACATCTCTGCTAAGCAGGGCACGAACATTGAAACGCTGCTGGAAGCCGTGCTGCTGACAGCAGACGCTTCCCTTGATCTGCGTGCGAATCCGGAAATGGATGCACAGGGTGTTGCTATTGAAGCTCACCTGGACCGCGGTCGTGGCCCAGTGGCAACGATCCTCGTCCAGCGCGGCACTTTGCACGTCGGTGATTCCATCGTCGTCGGCGATGCCTTCGGTCGTGTTCGTCGCATGGTTGACGAATATGGTGAGGACGTTGTCGAGGCGGGCCCATCCCGTCCGGTACAGGTACAGGGTCTGAATTCAGTCCCAGGTGCTGGTGACAACATCCTCGTGGTTGAAGATGACCGCGTGGCACGTCAGATCGCCAACCAGCGTAGCGCCCGTAAGCGCAACGCCTTGGCTGCTAGGTCCCGTAAGCGCGTCTCCCTGGAAGACCTGGATGCGGTGCTCAAGGAAACTTCTACCTTGAACCTGATCCTCAAGGGCGACAATGCCGGTTCTGTAGAAGCACTGGAAGAAGCACTGCTCAAGATCGAGATCGATGACGAAGTTCAGTTGAACATCATCGACCGCGGTGTTGGCGCAGTTACCCAAACCAACGTTTCGCTGGCAGCCGCATCTGATGCCGTCATCATCGGCTTCAACGTGCGTGCCGAAGGCAAGGCGACGGAAGAAGCCAATGCCGAAGGCGTGGAGATCCGCTACTACTCGATTATCTACCGCGTTATCGAGGAGATCGAGCAGGCCCTGCGCGGCATGCTCAAGCCAATCTACGAAGAGCGCGAAGTTGGCAAGGCTGAAATCCGTGCCATCTTCAAGGCTTCCTCTGTCGGCCTCATCGCAGGTTGTATGGTCGAGTCGGGCAAGGTGCGTCGTAACGCTCAGGCCCGCCTCATCCGCGACGGCAACGTCATCGTGGAAAAGACCAACATCGACTCGCTGCGTCGTGAAAAGGACGATTCTACCGAGGTAACCGCCGGTTACGAGTGCGGTATGGTGCTGTCCTACCCAGACATTCAGGTCGGGGACACCATCGAGGTCTATGAAATGGTTGAGGTTCCGCGCGACTAGTTCGCCACCGGATACTCACATGCCAAGCAGGCACCTAGCCCAGTTGGGCCGGGTGCCTGTTTAGCTTCCTAGCACGCTAATTAAGTAGACTTAACAAGGTCAATCAGAACAAATGAAGGGGGATGACTGACGTGGCTGATAATGCTCGCGCAGCTCGACTTGCCAAGCGGATCCTGCAGATCGTTGCATCAACGGTGGAATTGCATATTAAGGACCGTCGGCTCGAATTTGTCACCATCACCGACTGCACCGTCAGCGGAGACCTCCACGATGCCGTGATCTATTACACTGTCCGGGGCACCACGGTGGACGAAGCCCCTGATACTGAGGCTGCCGCCGAGGCACTGCACCGTGCGCGTGGCCAGCTCCGAAAGACCGTAGGCGATCAGCTAGGAGTGCGGTTTACCCCGACCTTGAGCTTTAAGCTCGATACCGTTCCGGAAGCTTCGGCGCACATGGAGGCCCTGCTCGAAAAAGCGCGCCAGCGTGATGAAGAGCTGCGTAAACTCGCCGAGGGTGCCCGGCCAGCTGGCGATCCGCAGCCATATAAGGATGAATAACCTATGACTACCCAGGCGCAGTTCCACGCCGCTAGTTCTTTGGTGCGCTCCGCCGAAAAAATAGCCGTCATCGGGCACATCCGTCCCGATGCTGATGCTATCGGCAGCGTGTGCGCTTTGACGCTGGCATTGCGGGGCTTGGGCAAGGAAACCAGTGGTTGGATCGGACAGTCCTGCCCTTTTGGGGAGGATCTGCTGAGCATTCCTGGTGCACATGACATCACTTGCGCCCAGGACCTGCCGACAGCAGACCTCGTCATTGTGGTTGACTGTGGTTCCATCGATCGCACGGGTGCCTTTTGCCAGCAGCTGCAGGAAGCAGCGCTACCGGTTGTCATGGTGGATCACCACGCCTCCAACGCGGGCTTTGGCACAGTGAATCTGCTGGATTCTGCGGCGGAATCCACCACTACTATTTTGCGGGAATGGCTTGCTGACCTTGGCGTTGCACTGACCAAGGACATCGCGCATGCCCTGTATGCCGGCCTGGTCACGGACACTGGCAGCTTTCGCTGGGGCAGACCAAGTATGCACACGCTGGCGGGCGAGTTGGTCGCCTGCGGCTTGGACACTCGTGAGATTGCCGGCGAGCTTATCGACGGCATCAGCATCGCCGGCCTGAAAATGATCGGCAGCGTCCTTGGTGGAATCGCTGTCCACCAGGCCGGGGATTTAAAGGTGGCGGTGTTGATTGCTTCTCACGATCTAATCGCCGGGCGCTCTACCTCCGAGGTGGAAAGCCTCGTGGAGTATGTACGGGGCCTGGATAACGCGGATCTTGGCGCCGTGCTCAAGGAATATCACCCTGGTTGGTTCGCAGTATCACTACGCACCACGCGTGATCTTGATGTTTCCCTGATCGCCGGTGCCCTTGGCGGTGGCGGACACCTGCGTGCCGCCGGATATACCCAAGAAGGGACAGTGGAGGAAGTGTTAGGCGCGCTCCTGCGTGAGGCTACAAAGGTCACGCTTGCTTAAATGGCCAAACGTGATCCTAAAGAAGTAACCGCTAGGCAAATTTTGGGCCTAGCACTGCCCGCACTAGGCGTGCTGGCAGCGACGCCGATCTACCTGCTGCTTGATACTGCCGTCGTCGGCAGGCTGGGTTCGACGGACCTCGCTGCGCTGGGGGCCGCAACAACGATTCAGGCACAGGTGACCACGCAGCTGACATTCCTGTCCTATGGCACTACTGCGCGGGCCGCACGCCTGTTTGGTGCGGGGAAACAGAGCGCTGCCGTGCTGGAGGGAGTGCAGGCGACCTGGGTAGCGGGGGTTGTTGGGGCGCTATTGTCACTGCTCGTATGGTTCACCGCGCCAACACTCTCACTCTGGTTGGCCGGGGACAGCGTAGTGGCTAGTGAAGCTACCCAGTGGTTGCGGGTGGCCTCGCTGGGCATCCCAATGATTCTGGCCACTATGGCTGGTAACGGCTGGCTGCGCGGCATTCAAAACACCCGGCTGCCCTTGTTGTTTACTCTCGCAGGTGTGATCCCCAGTGCTGCGCTCGTTCCGATCCTGGTGCAGCACTATGGCATCGTGGGTTCGGCTTGGGCGAATCTGGTGGGGGAGACCATCACCTTCCTCGGGTTCTTTGCTGCGCTGCTCAAGGCGCATAAGGGCAGTTGGTTGCCACGCTGGTCCATCATCAGCAAGCAGTTGGCGATGGGCAAGGACTTGATTTTGCGTTCGTTGCTGATGCAGGTGTCCTTTGTGTCTGCAGCAGCAGTGGCAGGTCGGTTCGGGGCGGTGTCGCTGGCCTCGCACCAGATTCTCCTGCAATTGTGGTCCTTCCTGACCCTGGTGTTGGATTCCTTGGCCATTGCGGCGCAGGCGCTGATTGGGTCGGCGTTGGGGGCGGCGTCGATAAGCACTGCTCGCGCCATCGGCGAAAAGATCGTGCGCTTCTCGACGCTCCTGGCCGCCGGACTCGGTGCCGCGCTGCTCGCCGGAACGTGGGTGATACCCCGCATCTTCACTCAGGATCAAGACGTGTTGGCCACGATGCGTGGTCCATGGTTGCTCATGTGTGGCATGGTCGTGATCGGCGGAGTGTTGTTCGCCCTGGATGGTGTGTTGCTCGGTGCCTCTGACGCGGCGTTTTTGCGCAACGCAACCATGGCGGCCGCGCTGTGCGGATTTCTCCCAGCAGTTTGGCTGTCACTCGCGTTCGGATGGGGCATCCTAGGAGTGTGGTGTGGGCTGGCGAGCTTCATTGTGCTCCGCGCAATTGCCGTAATCTGGCGATTCCGGAGTATGAAGTGGGCTAAAGTTCACGAAGCACAATGTTGAGGCATAATCAAAAGGATAGCTTGGGAGGGAGAGACGCAATGGCAGAAGTACAAACGCTATGGGCCGTCTCTGACCTGCATGCGGCGGTGAAAGCGAACGCGAACCCGATCGCCTCGATAAACCCGCGCCATCCTTCGGACTGGCTCATCGTAGCGGGTGATGTCGCCGAAAGAACGGAGTTGGTGCTGCAGGTCCTGGGCAAGCTACGCCAAAAATTTGCTTGCGTGATCTGGGTACCGGGAAACCACGAGCTGTTTTCCCGCAGTGGGGATCGGGCCAAAGGCAGAGACAAATACGATGAACTCGTTGAAGGCTGTCGGCTTATCGATGTGTTAACCCCCGAGGATCCTTTTCCCGTATTTGGCGGTGTCACCATCGTTCCGCTGTTCACGCTCTATGATTACTCCTTCCGCAAACAGGGGGTGACCGTAGAACAGGCGGTGCAAGCGGCACACGATGTACAAGTGGTGATGACCGATGAGTTTGCCATCGCCCCGTTCGTGGATGTCCGCGCCTGGTGTTGGGATCGCCTGGCCTATTCGATTAAGCGTCTGGGCCGAGTCAGCGGTCCGACGATTCTGGTGAATCACTGGCCACTAGTTCAGGAACCAGTGAACATGATGGCTTACCCGGAGATCGGGTTGTGGTGCGGCACCAGACATACCAGGACGTGGGCGCAACGCTACGAAGCGAAGTCGGTGATCTACGGGCATCTACACATGCCAGGCATCGTTGAAGTAGCTGGCATACCGCACATTGAGGTTTCGCTGGGCTATCCCCGGGAGTGGGAATTGCTGCCACCGGACCGGCCGTGGCCATTCCCGGTCATGGAGGTGGACATTGCTGGATAAATCCCTGTTCCCAGCCTCCGCCCGTTTCGCGACCCACACCACGGGCCCACAGTCGACTGTCTTGGACCATTTCTACGCGTTGCATCCGCTGGAACGCGCACTTGTTGCCCACTCCGTGGATGTACGTAAGGCAGAATTCGGCGATGCTCGGTGGTGCGCTCACCAGGCACTGAAAGAGCTTGGTCGAGATACTGGGGCTCCGATCCTGCGCGGTGAGCGCGGGATGCCACTGTGGCCGGCCTCAGTGAGCGGATCCCTGACCCATACCGAAGGCTTCCGGGCAGCGGTAGTAGCACCGCGGTTGCTGGTGCGCTCCATGGGGCTGGATGCGGAGCCGGCAGAGCCACTGCCACCGGGAGTGATCGGTTCCATCGCCCGTGACGGAGAATTGGAACAGCTCGACCGGCTGCGAGACAACGGCATCGAATGCGCGGATCGCCTGCTTTTCTGCGCCAAGGAAGCCACCTACAAGGCCTGGTTCCCGCTCACTCACCGCTGGTTGGGATTTGACCAGGCCGAGATTGACCTGCGTGATGACGGGACCTTCGTGTCCTATCTGCTCGTGCGACCGACCCCAGTGCCGTTCATTTCGGGACGCTGGGTCGTTCAGGATGGCTATGTGGTGGCCACTACCGCGGTGTCCTAAGCGAGCGCGCTAGAGCGTTGAGGGGCGCGCGACGAAGACCGTCGATAAGCGCTTGCCTTGCTCTTTCACCAGGGCGACGGCCCTGCCATCCGGCCCGACAGCGGCGTGGACGCCTGCCAGCCCACGCGGTTCCAGCCACTTTCCCATCGCAAGGTCGGCGCTTTCCTGCGCGGTGACTTCAAGGATGGGGTAGGACAGCGCCAACACCTGGTCCAGGGAAAGCGACAGACGCGGGTCTTCCTTGATGTCTGCGAGTGTGCGGGCGTGCTCCAAGGTGAAGGGTCCGACTGAGCTGCGACGCAGGGCAGTGAGGTGTCCGCCCACCCCGCACCTCTCGCCCAGATCGCGCGCAAGGGAACGGATGTAAGTGCCGGAGGAACAATGGACGCTGACATCGAGGTCGTAGAAAGCGCCTTCGCGACGCCGATCCAAGACCTCAAAGCTAAACACGGTGACTGGTCGTTCTGGCAGGACAACATCTTCGCCAGCGCGGACCCGTTCATGGGCGCGCTTACCATCGATCTTAATGGCGCTCACGGAGCTGGGGCGTTGCATGATCTCACCAGTGAGCGCGGCAATATGCTCAGCTATGGTGGTGTCCTCAACTGCGGAGGCATCTGAGAGCTGCAGCTCTTCGCCCTCGCGGTCATCAGTGGTGGTGGACCTGCCTAAGCGGATGGTGGCTTCGTAGGTTTTGGTCTCCGCCACCATGTGCGCGAGGAATTTCGTGCCACGCTCGATCCCCGCAACGAGCACTCCAGTAGCCATCGGGTCGAGCGTGCCCGCATGCCCCACCTTCCGCGTACCGAAAGCCCTCCTTAGCTGCGCCACGACGTCATGGCTCGTCATGCCGGCAGGCTTATCGACGACCACGATTCCAGAATTAGCCAAGGGATCACACATGCGCTTTAGTCTATGACGTAATCTTTAGCCGTGGATATTTGGCATGGTCTTCAAGAAATCCCGGACACCCTGAGTGGGTCTGTGGTCACCATCGGAGTTTTTGACGGCGTGCATCGGGGGCATCAAAGCCTGATAGCTGCCGCCCGGGAGCAGGCGACGCAGCGCGGTCTGCCCGCTGTGGTGATGACCTTCGATCCGCACCCCACTGCGGTGATTCGCCCTGATTCCATGCCGCCCCTGCTCGGGACCCTGGAAAATCGCGCAGAACTAATCTCGGCCCAGGGCTTAGAGCACATGCTTGCGCTGAAATTTACGCGTGACTTGGCTGCACTCGAACCGGAAGAATTTTTCACGACTATCCTGCGAGACAAGCTTCGCGCACGGTGCGTTGTTGTGGGGGAGAACTTCCGCTTCGGCCATAAAGCAGCAGGCAATACCGAAACTCTCATTGAGCTGGGACGCGCGCATGGCATCGAGGTGATTGTGCAGCCCTTGCTGGAGGTAGATGGCATCCGCTGTTCTTCCACGAATGTGCGCAAGTTCCTAGCCGGCGGCGATGTCGCTTCCGCAGCGGTAGTGCTGGGAAGGCCGTTTTCCGTTTCCGCCATGGTGGCCCGGGGTGCAGGTCGCGGCGGGGCTGAGCTAGGCTTCCCGACGGCCAATATGTACTTTCCGGAATCGGCAGCCCTGCCACAGGACGGCGTGTACGCCGGCTGGTTCCTCATCGACTCCGAAGCGCCAATCGACGGCGATATGGAACGCGGCGTGCGCTACCCAGCGGCGATCTCGGTAGGAACGAATCCAACCTTCGGTGATGCCCGCCGCAGCGTGGAAACCTTCGTGCTGGATCGCCATGCGGACCTCTATGGGCATGATTGCACCGTGGAGTTCATACAGCACGTGCGTGGCATGCTGAAGTTCGAATCGGTGGCCGAACTGCTGGAAGCAATGGAGCGCGATATTGCGCAGATTCGCGAGATCCTGGCGTGAAAGTAATTCTTGACCTCGATACGGGAATCGACGATGCGCTGGCGCTAGCCTACGCACTGGCATCCCCAGAGATCGAACTGATCGGGATCACCGGCACCTTCGGTAATGTCACCACAGCGCAAGGGGTGGCCAATACCCGCGCGATTTTGCAGCTCTTCGGACGATCCGACATTCCCGTCTATGCCGGGGCCGTACACGCTATTGCTGCGGACTCCTTCGAAGTACTGGACATTTCCCGCTTCATTCATGGCGAAAACGGCATCGCTAACGTCGCAGTACCTGTCCTGAGCGGTGAAGCGCCGGATGCCATCGAATTTCTCGTTGAAGCAGCTGCCACTCATGATGACCTCATCATCGTTGCCACGGGCCCACTCACCAATCTCGCGCTGGCCTTGCAACGTGATCCAGCGTTTGCCAAGACCCAAGTGGTGATCATGGGCGGTGCACTCACGGTCCCGGGAAACGTCACCGCGTGGAGTGAAGCCAATATTGCGCAGGACCCCGACGCCGCAGATGCGGTCTTCAGATCTGGCATGGATGTCACCATGATCGGGCTTGATGTCACCCTGCAAACTTTGCTGAGCAAGTCCGACACCGCGCAATGGCGTGGGGCAGGGGAGCGTGCCGAGTTCCTCGCCGATATTACTGATTACTACATCGATGCCTATGCCACGACCTCGCCACAACTCGGTGGCTGTGGCCTGCACGATCCGCTCGCAGTGGCAGTAGCGGTGGATCCTACGCTGGCACTTTTCCTACCGATCCATCTGACCGTGGACACCACGGGCCCAACCCGCGGGCGCACCATTGGCGACGCCACTAAACGCGGACCCGAGGGAGCGGTCACGCGAGTTGCGGTGGCGGTGGAGAAAGAACGTTTCCATCATGAGTTCATGACCCGGCTGGGAGGATTTCGCTCCTAACCCCGCCGCGTGCTAAGTTGGTCGATGGTCTTTACTGCGGTTCGCAGCAGTTTGGCCCCGCGTGCCCTGCAAGCGGATTCTTTCATGCGGACTGAAATAACTACAAGGAGAAAACTCCATGGCTCTTACTACTGAGCAGAAGAAGGAAATCCTGGCCGAGTACGGCCTGCACGAGACCGACACCGGTTCTCCAGAGGCTCAGATCGCAATGCTCACCAAGCGCATTCAGATCCTGACCGAGCACCTGAAGTTCCACAAGCACGATCACCACTCTCGTCGTGGTCTGCTGCTGCTCGTTGGTCGTCGCAAGGGCCTGCTGAAGTACCTGGCTGCCAACAATGTCGAGCGCTACCGTGACCTCATCGGTCGCCTGGGTCTGCGTCGATAATTTTCTTAAAGCTTCACGCCTCCGCCGTTTTTACGGTGGGGGCGTTTTGTGTTGTATGGGTGTGCGGGGTGGGGCGTGCCGATGGGTTGTGCGAACCCTTGTTGCCGAACTTTGCAGGTCGGCGTTATTGGTAATCGGTGGCATCCAGGGAAGATCGGCAAAAGGGGTTCTGCGGGCAATCGCGACGCGCGGCTAGTCCCCGGTGAGCGGGGTTCGCTCGGCCATCGGGATGCGTTGGTTGGTGGCGTCGAAAAGCAGTGGCGGGGAGCACACCCGGATTTGTCGTCCCAAATGGTAGGATAACGGGCAGTCTATAAACCTGGACACAAAATTGGCGGCACCGATGACCGCCACGCAAGACGAACGTAAAGAGGAGTACTCGCCTACATGAGCGATGTCGCTTTCTATCAAGACCCTGAGTTTGGCACCTACGGTGTCACCGCAACTATCGACAACGGTGACTTCGGAACCCGCACTATTCGCCTCGAAACCGGGCAGCTGGCTCGACAGGCTGGCGGCGCAGTAACTGCGTACCTGGATGAAGAAACGATGCTGTTGGCTACTACCACCGCATCCAACCAACCGCGCGAAGGCTTTGACTTCTTCCCACTGACCGTTGACGTTGAGGAAAGGATGTACGCCGCTGGCCGCATCCCGGGGTCTTTCTTCCGTCGTGAAGGTCGGCCATCTACTGAGGCAATTTTGGCGTGTCGTCTGATCGACCGTCCGCTGCGTCCGACCTTTGTTAAGGGCTTGCGCAATGAAGTACAGGTGGTCATCACTGTTCTGTCCATGGATCCCAAGGACATGTACGATGTGCTCGCTATCAATGGCGCTTCCGCTGCAACCCAGTTGTCCGGCCTTCCGGTTTCCGGTGCAGTCGGCGGCGTGCGCATGGCGCTGATCGCTGATGAGGAGCATCCGAAGGGGCAGTGGGTTGCGTTCCCAACCCACGAGCAGCATGCGCAGTCGCTGTTCGAAATCGTGGTAGCTGGCCGCATTGTCTCCAAGAAGGTGGGCAAGAAGCAGGTCGATGATGTCGCCATCATGATGGTGGAGGCGGGCGCTACCGAGTCTGTCATTGAGCGCGTTAAGGCTGGCGCACCAGCTCCTACCGAAGAGGTAGTTGCCGAGGGCCTCGAGGCTGCAAAACCGTTCATCGACATCCTCTGCCGCGCTCAGGCTAAGCTTGCCGACGCCGCCGCGAAGGAAACCCAAGAGTTCCCACTCTTCCCGCAGTACACCTCCGAGATTTACTCGGCAGTGGAAAAGCTGGCTGCTAAGAAGCTCGAGAAGCTGCTGACCCTCAAGGGTAAGCAGGAGCGCGACGAAGCCACTAATGAATACATGGAAGAGATCGTCGCGAAGTTTGACGAAGAAGAAGTGAAGGAAGTTCGTGCTGCCTACAACGCTGTCATGAAGGCAGTTGTACGTCGTCGCATCCTCACTGATCACTTCCGCATCGACGGCCGTGGCATCACCGATATCCGTGACTTGGGGGTCGAGGTAGACCTCATCCCTCGCGCGCATGGTTCTTCCTTGTTCGAGCGCGGCGAAACCCAGATCATGGGTGTGACAACGCTAGACATGCTCAAGATGGAACAGCAGATTGATTCGCTGACTCCTGAAAGGTCCAAGCGCTACATCCATCACTACAACTTCCCGCCATACTCCACTGGTGAGACCGGGCGCGTCGGCTCTCCTAAGCGCCGCGAGATCGGTCACGGTGCGCTTGCTGAGCGTGCGTTGATCCCAGTGATCCCGTCTCGCGAAGAGTTCCCGTACGCGATCCGCCAGGTGTCCGAAGCTCTCGGCTCGAACGGCTCCACTTCCATGGGCTCGGTCTGCGCCTCAACGCTGTCGCTATACAACGCCGGCGTGCCACTGAAGGCTCCAGTTGCTGGTATTGCCATGGGCCTGGTGTCCGACGAAGTCGACGGCGAGACCCGTTACGTCGCGCTCACCGATATTCTCGGTGCCGAAGACGCTTTCGGCGACATGGACTTCAAGGTCGCAGGCACCCGCGACTTGGTGACTGCTCTCCAGCTGGACACCAAGCTGGATGGCATTCCTTCTGAGGTGCTCGCCGCTGCGTTGTCTCAGGCACGCGATGCCCGCATCACGATTCTTGAGACCATGGCTGAGGTCATCGATGCTCCGGACGAGATGAATGCACTCGCACCACGCATCACCTCGGTGAAGGTCCCACAATCCAAGATCGGCGAGCTGATCGGGCCTAAGGGCAAGACCATCAACTCGATCACGGAAGAGACCGGCGCAGATATTTCCATTGAGGAAGACGGCACGGTTTACGTTTCCGCTACCTCCGGCGAGGCCGCTGAGGCTGCGATGGAGAAGATCAACGCCATCGCTAACCCACAGCTTCCTAAGGTAGGCGAGCGCTACTTGGGCACCGTGGTGAAGACCACTGCCTTCGGTGCCTTCGTGTCCCTGATGCCAGGTCGCGACGGTCTCGTTCACATCTCCAAGCTCGGTGGCGATAAGCGCGTCGAGAAGGTTGAGGATGTAGTTAACGTGGGCGAGAAGATCCAAGTTGAGATCGCGGACATTGATAACCGCGGTAAGATCTCGTTGGTTCCAGTTTCTGATGACGCTGCGGAGTCTGAGGACTAATCTCCTAGACGTTTTCGCTGCATCGGCGGCCTCGCTAAGCACATGCTTGGGGAGGCCGCCGTTTTTCTAAATATGGTTTAGGCTTCCGGCCCTGGACTTGGCAACGGTGCCTTATTCTTCCCCGAAGAAGATCACCTTTTTGATCGCCAACGCGAAAACCCAAAAGACCACCGAAAAGATGCTGGCTTGGACGGCCCATGTGAAGTGGCCAGTAGCGTATCCCACGATGAGCAGTAGGAGGATCACTCCGGCAAAGCCAGCGAGCCTTCTTGACAGGATGCTAGATCTCATTTGAATGAGCTTAGCCAAGATCTAAATCACTTCTAATTAACAGGGTTTAGAGTGTCTTAATAAATGGCGTCTATAGTGGAGGACTAGACTGTGAAAGCATAGACCGCACAGGAAGGCGAAGCATAGATGAGTGACATTAAAGTCGGCGTTCTCGGCGCAAAAGGGCGAGTCGGACAGGCCGTGGTTGAGGGAGTAACCGCAGCTGAGGGGCTGTCCTTGGTGGCAGAGATTGATCGCGATGACAGTCTGCAACAGCTTGTCGACGCCGACGCTCAGGTCATCGTAGACTTCACCGCGCCCCAGGTCGTGATGGAAAACCTGGAATTCTGCATTAACCACGGAATTTCTTGTGTAGTTGGTACCACCGGTTTCAACGAGGAACGCCTCGCTACCGTCCAGGGCTGGCTGGACAAAAACCCAGGGGTTGGCGTATTGATCGCCCCGAATTTCGCCATCTCCGCTGTCCTGACCATGGAGTTTGCCAAGCAGGCTGCGCGATTCTTCGAGTCTGCCGAAGTAATAGAGATGCACCATCCGAACAAACTGGATGCTCCTTCAGGGACCGCCATTCACACTGCGCAGGGCATTGCTGATGCTCGTCGAGAAGCGGGCATGGGGCCGCAGCCTGACGCCACCAACCAGTCGCTCGACGGCGCGCGGGGCACTGACATCGATGGAATCCCAGTGCATGCGGTTCGTATGCAAGGCACCGTCGCGCATGAGGTAGTCATTTTTGGTACGCAAGGCCAGTCACTTTCCATTCGTCAGGACTCATATGACCGCACCTCTTTTGTGCCGGGTGTGCTCCTCGGTTGTCGTGAAGTGGGCAAGAATCCGGGGCTGACCGTTGGCCTTGAGCACTACCTGGACATCTGAGCGGAAGGAGGAGTTACTGACATGGCGAAGGCCGTACCTTTAAGCGTGGAATTGATCGCGTGCTCGAACTTCACTGCGCCAGCAGACATCAAGTGGGACACCGATGCCTCCGGCGGTGAAGCGCTCGTCGAGTTCGCCGGGCGGGCCTGCTATGAGAGCTTTGATAAGCCGAACCCGCGCACTGCCGAGAACGCGTCCTATCTGCGACACATCATGGAGGTCGGGCACACCGCGCTCCTAGAACACGCGACTGCAACACTGTATCTTCGCGGTATTTCGCGCAGTGCGACGCACGAATTGGTGCGGCATCGTCACTTCTCCTTCTCCCAGCTTTCCCAGCGCTTTGTTCATCCGGAGGAGACCAACGTCGTGGTCCCACCGCTCATTGCCGCGGACGAGGACCTGATGCGCCTGTTCAACCGGGCTGTCGATGAAGCTCGCTTTGCCTTCGACGAGCTACTCGACGCATTGGATGAGAAGCTCGCCGAGGAACCCAACGCGCTGCTGCGAAAGAAGCAAGCTCGCCAGGCTGCGCGCGCCGTTTTGCCGAATGCCTCTGAATCGCGCATCGTGGTGACCGGAAACTTCCGCAGTTGGCGTCACTTCATCGGTATGCGTGCCACCGAACATGCGGACGTTGAGATCCGTAAAGTTGCAGTGGAATGTCTCAAAGTTTTACAGCAAGAGGCGCCAGTGGTGTTCGGAGACTTTGACATCGCAAAGCTGCATGATGGTTCGGAAATGGCGACGAGCCCATACGTAACTGACTTTTAGTAAACGACAACAGAAACAAGAAAGTACAGGTAGAAACCATGCCTACACATACCGGTCTCGCAGCAAAGACAGGCACGGAAACATTCGGTACCGTCGGCGTCGCCATGGTCACGCCCTTTGATGAGAACCACGAGGTGGACCTAGACAAAGCGGCGCAACTCGCCGCCCACCTGGTTGATAGCGGCATCGATAGCCTGATTATCTCGGGCACCACTGGGGAATCGCCCACGACGACTGCTACCGAGAAGATCGCGCTGATTAAAGCAGTGCGTGCAGAAATCGGGGACCGAGCTAAGATCGTGGCCGGTGTCGGTACGAATTGCACCAAGGGCTCGGTTGACTTGGCGAAGGCAAGCGCCGCCGCGGGGGCAGACGCGCTGCTCGCAGTGACACCGTATTATTCAAAGCCCTCTCAAGATGGCGTATATCAGCACTTTATCGCCATCGCGGATGCAACCGATCTACAAATTTGTTTGTACGATATCCCCGGCAGGTCAGCAATTGAGATAACTTCTGATACCATTAAGCGTCTGGCTGACCATGAGAATATTACGGCGATGAAGGATGCGAAGGGTAACCTTTGCGCCGCGACTGATTTGATCGCTCAAACTGGTCTTGCGTGGTACTCAGGAGATGACCCACTTAACCTGCCATGGTTGAGCCTTGGGGCATCAGGTTTCATCTCTGTGGTTGGACATGCGGCTCCGCGCTTGTTGCGTGAGCTGTACACAAGCTTCGAGGACGGCGACCTCGCCCGTGCGCGGGAAATCAACGCCACGCTGTTTCCACTTTTTGGTGCGCAAGCTCGATTGGGTGGAGTCAGTATGAGTAAAGCTGCTCTGCGACTGCAGGGCATTGACGTCGGAGATCCTCGACTTCCTCAGGTCGCTGCAAACGATGCTGAGATCGAGGCACTCCATAAAGATTTAGAAGAGGCTGGAGTCCTATAAATATGACCGAACCACGAAATCGCTCTCGCAAGGTGACCCGCAAAGCTGGCCCACCAGAGGCCGTAGAGGCCGTCAAGTTCCAGGCGCCAGAGGTCCCGGTTGCTAGCGATTCCGCGCCGGCCAACCAGCCAGAGCAGACTGATGAGAATAACGGCTCGAACGGAGAGGGCGGTCGTAATCGCTCCCGTTCGAACAATCGTCGCAGCAGCCGTGGTCGTGGCCGTGGCAACGGCGCTAACAACAACGGCTCAAATGGCAACGGCTCAAACGGGAACAATAGCAACAGCGGGAACAACAACCGCGGCGGACGTCGCAATGTTGTGAAGTCCATGCAAGGCGCAGACCTCACCGAACGTTTGCCAGAGCCACCACAGGCACCGAAGGACGGCCTGCGCATTGTTGCGCTCGGCGGTATTTCCGAAATCGGTCGTAACATGACCGTCTTTGAGTACAAAGGCAAGCTGCTCATCGTCGACTGTGGCGTGTTGTTCCCATCTTCTGGCGAGCCAGGCGTGGACCTGATTCTCCCGGACTTCTCCTACATGGAGGGCAAGTGGGACAAGGTGGAAGCACTTGTGGTCACACACGGCCACGAGGACCACATTGGTGCGATCCCGTGGCTGCTTAAGCAGCGCCACGACCTGCCAATCCTTGCTTCTCGCTTTACCTTGGCCTTGATCGCTGCCAAGACGAAGGAACACCGCCAGCGTCCGAAGCTTATCGAGGTTAATGAAGAGTCCAACGTGAACCGCGGGCCATTCAACCTGCGCTTCTTCGCTGTGAATCACTCCATTCCAGAGTGCCTCGGCATCGCGATCAAGACCGGCGCCGGCATGGTGGTTCACACCGGCGATATCAAGCTGGACCAAACCCCAACCGACGGCCGTCCGACCGATCTTCCAGCGATGTCTCGCCTCGGCGATGAAGGAGTTGACCTATTCCTTTGTGACTCCACCAACGCCACCACTCCGGGTGTCTCTGGTTCTGAGTCGGAAATCGGTCCAACCCTCAAGCGCTTGGTGGTTACAGCCAAGCAGCGCGTGATTATCGCCTGCTTCGCGTCTAACGTGTACCGCGTGCAGTCCGCAATCGATGCCGCTGTTGCTTCGGGTCGTAAGGTGGCCTTTAATGGCCGCTCGATGATCCGCAATATGGAAATCGCGGAGAAGATGGGCTTGCTCAAGGCCCCTCGTGGCACCATCATCCAGATGGATGAAGCAGCCAAAATGGCACCGCACAAGGTGCTGCTGGTTACCACCGGTACCCAGGGCGAGCCAATGGCAGCGCTGTCCCGCATGGCGCGTCGCGAGCACCGCCAGATTACGGTTCGCGATGGCGACTTGATCATTCTGTCTTCCTCCCTGGTTCCTGGTAACGAGGAAGCCGTATTCGGCGTCATCAACATGTTGGCGCAGATCGGCGCTACTGTGATCACCGGTCGTGATGCCAAGGTGCACACCTCGGGCCACGGTTATTCCGGAGAGTTGCTCTTCCTGTACAACGCTGTGCGTCCGAAGAATGCGATGCCGGTGCACGGCGAGTGGCGTCACCTGCGTGCTAACAAGGAACTTGCTATTTCCACGGGCGTGGCACGCGATCGCGTCGTCCTCGCCCAAAACGGTGTGGTAGTAGACCTGGTTAACGGTCGCGCATCCGTTGTCGGCCAGATCCCAGTCGGTAACCTGTACGTCGACGGCGTCACCATGGGTGACATTGATGCGAAGGTCCTGGAGGATCGTACGTCCATGGGCGAAGGTGGCGTCATCGACATCACTGCTGTCATTGACAACCGCACTGGCCGACTGCTGGAGCGCCCTACCGCTCGCGCCTTCGGCTTCTCCGAGGATGCAGTGGCAATGATGCCGGAAATCGCAGAGCTGGTAGAAAACATCATGATGGAGCAGGCCGGCGAAGGCGAGAACGATCCGTACCGCATCGCCCAGCAGGTCCGTCGGAAGGTATCCCGCTTTGTGGAGCAGAAGTGGCGTCGTAAGCCACTCATCATGCCGACCGTTGTGCCGATGACCGCTGAAACTGACGTGGTTGACGATACTGACCTCGAGCACGCTAGACCAAGCTTGTAATTCTTCAAGCTTGTCTGCAGGCGCCCCAGTCCTAGGAGTTTTCCTTAGACTGGGGCGCATGTCATTTGCAGCACGGGAACGTCAGGAACTCGTCGATACTTTTGTTCAGCTCGGTCCACAAGCACCTACGCTATGCGAGGGGTGGACCGCTGATCACCTTGCCGCGCACCTGTTAATTAGAGAGCGTTCCCCGCTCGCAGCGGCCGGAATGTTCATTCCAGCACTGGCGGGACTAACCGAACGCGCGATGCAGCGGCAACTGGAGCGCCCCTTTATGGACGTCGTTAAGCAGTGGGGGAGGGGACCGGTCGGCGTGTGGCGGCTGCTCGACGGTCGAGCAAATGTTGCCGAGCACTTCATCCATCATGAAGATCTGCGGCGGGCAAACGGGCTTATGTCGCGCCGCTTGTCGACGGCCGATCAACGCGAACTCTATGCCGCCCTGCGCACACTAAAGCTGATGTATCGTGCTTCTTCGTGTCGCGTTGAGCTGTGTCCGACTGGATTCGTTCCTATTTCCACCGGCTCCGTCTCAGCCGAAGACAAAGTGCAGATCCGAGGAGCGGTGGGCGAACTACTGCTCTATACCTACCAACGTCCAGCCGAAGGGCTTGATTTTGTGGGAGATGCAACCAAAGTGGTGCGTTCCTCGCTATAAAACCTGCCAGATAGCGGTGTGGCGCGTGTGACTAGAGTGCTGTGAGCGACTAGAGTTTGGGCTATGTCTGTCTCAACAAGCCCCAAGTCGTCGAAAGGTTCACGGCGTAAAACTGGCCCGGCTGCCAGTTCGCGTCGCGGCGCCTCCGCAGTCGCACTACGCACCACAACCGCGTCACGTGCTGCCGAAACGTCGCATGAACGCACTGGCAGCGCTTTCCGAGCTGTAGGCTCGGGGCTGGGAACGATCTTTGGGGCAACCGCTCGGGGGATGGGCGGCACTGCCCGTATGTTGACAAAGCGGAACCATGGGGAGGACGCAGACGTGGCAGATAATAAGCATGAAGGCGAAGAGCAGCCAGGTGGCCGCAGCTTCAATGTGGGCGAGCATGCCGACGGCATTGGCCTCTCCCTCATCGGTCTGGCAGTGGTCCTCGGTGCCACAGTATGGTTCAACGTCGCGGGTCCAATCGGCGCATGGATTGCGGAAATTGCACATCTCGCCGTTGGCGCCGGTGCCCTCGTGCTTCCCGTTGCTCTAGTTGCCCTCGCAGTGGCACTGATGCTGGGGCATTCGCCGCGAGCAGGCAATAACACTGGAGTGGTGTTAGGCACAGTCCTCATTGTCCTCAGTATGTTGGGGCTAGTGCACATCTTTGCTGGTAACCCGGCTGACTGGGGTGCACGGAAAGCGGCCGGAGGCGCGCTGGGATACATCGTTGGCGGACCCTTGGCGGCAGGATTTAGTGCTTACCTAGCTATCCCGATCCTCGTCTTGGTCATCATCTACGGTGCCCTGCGCGCTACTGGGGTGGCAGTGCGTGAGTTCGTAGACTACTTGGTTGAGGCTCTCGGGTTCCATGACGCCAGCGCGGCATCGGATGCTGAGGATGAAGATGACCGATACGGTAGCGCTGATGATGAGATCGAACAGCTTGCCCGCGCCCCGCGGGTGCGCTCCGGCCGCAGCTCACGTCCGATCGACAATTACCCAGTAGAGGAAGACGCTGACGAGGATCCTCAGCCTTCACTATTTAGTCGTATGGGTAAGCAGAAGCCTGTGGCTGCGCCCGTCGATCTCTATGAAGAAGAGGAAGCGCCTCCAGCGCCGCGTCGCAACGCAGCAACCGCACGGAAGGTTCCTGCGCCGCAGCCTGACACGGACGAATTCCCCGCAGTAACCACCGAGCCGACCACCGTCCTGCCACGTTCCGAGGCTGTCGAGGAAGCGCCAGATGCGGTGGCCGCGAGCCGGGAAGCAATCCGTGACGCGATTATCGCCCGTTCCGGAATTGATCCGGCCAAGGTCAAAGCCACGACCCCGAAGAGTGAACTATCCAAAGACACCCCGCCACCAGTACCGCGTCAGGTGGATAGCAATTATGTACTCCCGAGCGCTGACCTATTGATTCCGGGCGAACCACCAAAAACCCGCTCGGCTGCCAACGACCGCATGATCGAGGCAATCACCGACGTCTTCCGCGAATTCAATGTGGACGCCGTGGTAACCGGATTCTCCCGTGGTCCGACAGTAACGAGGTACGAGGTTGAACTCGGCCCAGGCGTTAAGGTCTCTAAGATCACCAATCTGCAGTCGAATCTCGCCTATGCTGCCGCGACCGACAACGTGCGCCTATTGGCTCCGATCCCTGGCAAGTCGGCAGTCGGAATTGAAGTGCCCAACGCGGACCGTGAGATGGTGCGGCTTGCCGACGTCCTTAACGCACCAGCGACGGTGGGTAACCATGATCCGATGCTCATCGGACTGGGCAAGGACATTGAAGGCGACTTCATCTCCCACTCCATCCAGAAGATGCCACACCTGCTCGTCGCAGGCTCAACTGGTTCCGGTAAATCCGCGTTCGTGAACTCTTTGTTGGTATCACTGCTGACGCGTGCGACTCCGGAAGAAGTACGGCTCATTCTGGTTGACCCGAAGATGGTGGAACTAACACCTTATGAGGGGATCCCGCATCTGATCACCCCGATCATCACCCAGCCGAAGAAGGCTGCAGCAGCACTGAACTGGCTGGTGGAGGAGATGGAGCAGCGCTACATGGATATGAAGTCCACGCGTGTGCGACACATTAAGGACTACAACCGGAAGGTCGAGTCTGGCGAGATCACGGCGCCACCAGGATCTGAGCGAGAATACCGCCCGTACCCTTACATCGTGTGTGTCGTCGACGAGCTCGCGGACCTCATGATGACTGCTCCGAAGGAAATCGAGGAGTCTATCGTCCGCATTACTCAGAAGGCTCGCGCGGCCGGTATCCACTTGGTGCTCGCTACGCAGCGTCCTTCCGTCGATGTAGTCACCGGTCTTATCAAGACCAACGTCCCATCACGGCTGGCCTTTGCTACCTCCTCCCTTACCGACTCACGCGTCATCCTGGACCAGGGCGGCGCCGAGAAGCTCATCGGTATGGGCGACGGGCTGTTCATCCCGCAGGGAGCTGGTAAGCCAATCCGTATGCAGGGCGCCTATGTGACGGACGAAGAAGTCCAGGCAGTGGTGGATGCTGCCAAGGATCAGGCAGAGCCAAACTACGCCGAGGGTGTTACTGAAGAAAAGGCCTCGGAGTCTGCGCGGGAGATCGACGACGACATCGGAGGTGATTTGGAGGACTTGCTGGCTGCCGTCGAGATCGTGGTGACCTCCCAGCACGGCTCTACTTCTATGCTGCAGCGCAAGCTTCGAATCGGTTTCGCTAAGGCCGGACGCCTCATGGACCTGATGGAAACCCGCGGCGTGGTGGGCCCTTCCGAGGGGTCCAAGGCCCGGGAGGTGCTGGTAAAGCCGGACGAGCTGGACACCATCCTGTGGATGCTGAAGGGGGCAGACCCTGCCGAAGCGCCAAAGGAAGATGGTTGGGAGGACGATGTGGATATCGATCCCGAGCTTAACGACGTCGATAGCCCAGCCGACACTTCCGCCACCCGCGTTGTCCAAGCAAATCCGGGAACTGGCATGTTCTAGTGTTCTCCCTACCCGATAACCCCGATAGCTTTCCCAAGAAGCTACCGGGGTTATCGGCGTCCATAGGGGACCTTTCGTGCTCACTAAGTTGCGGACAACCCAGCGTGGTTTGTGACACATCAGCTGCCATCGGCTAAAGTGGTGTTTCGTCTTGGAGGGGAGTACCCCAATTCCCGGCATTGATCGTCAGCACGGCTGCCCCAGAAACGGGCTCCCGGTCATGCCACCCAGCAGCATTCAGCAGTGTGGGCGGGGGAGACCTCCGGTCAGTTTCGTCAACCGATCAGACCGGAGGTCTTTATAGTGGAAGTAAACGCGATGACATGGGGCATCACAGGAATTGTGGTGCTAGGCCTGTTCGTTTTCGACTTTCTCACCCACGTGCGGCAGCCGCACGAGCCGTCGATGAAGGAATCCGCCTATTGGATGCTGTTCTACATGGCGCTGTCCTGCGGCTTTGGTGTATTCCTTTGGTTTACCTGGGGTGAGCCGGGGAACCCCCACCAGCACGGCATGGAGTTCTTCACCGGCTATGTCACCGAGCTAGCGCTCAGCGTGGACAACCTGTTCATGTTCGCGTTGATCATGGGCTCGTTCAAGGTTCCGCGCAAGTATCAGCAAAAGGTGTTGCTGATCGGCATTGTGCTGGCGTTGGTGTTCCGCCTGGTCTTTATCCTGCTGGGCGCTGCCGTGATCAACGCGTGGTCCGATGTTTTCTACCTATTCGGACTTTTCATCTTGTACACGGCAATCAAGCTGATCATCGATGAAGTCTCGGACCAGCCGGAGACCGATCCTTCGGATATGTGGATCATCAAGACGCTGCGAAAGGTCATTCACGTCACCCCGACCTATGAAGGTGACAAGCTGTGGATCCGTCACATGGGTAAGCGCGCGCTGACACCGCTCTTTGTCTGCCTCGTGGCCATCGGCATGATTGATGTGATGTTCGCGCTAGATTCAATCCCCGCAATTTACGGCATTACCCAAGAGCCGTATATCGTTTTCACGGCCAACGCCTTTGCATTGCTCGGATTGCGTCAGATGTACTTCCTGCTCGATGGCCTCATTGACCGCCTGGTCTACCTGCCATACGGCTTGGCCATCATTCTGGGCTTCATCGGTGTCAAGCTGATCTTGCATGCTTTGCACGAGAACAACTTGCCGTTTATTAACGGTGGTGAAAACCTGCATGTTGTGGAGATCCCGACTCTCGTCTCGCTCTTCGTGATCGTCGGTGTGTTGGCGCTGACCACCATCGCCTCCGTGATCAAGACGAAGCGCGATGAAGCACAAGGTGCGATCCCGCCGAAGTGGAATACCGCGAAGGACATTCAGGACGACACTGTCTAGACCCCAACCCCAAAGCCCGCCCGCCCCTTTAGCAACTGAGTTTGCTTTCGGATGCGGGCGACTTTGCTGTAAGAAGTCGGTGACTAGCTAAAGATGTTCAGCACTGGGTTCCAGGGGCGAATGCTCCGGGAATCCAGCAGCCCTGCGGTGGTGAAGGGGTCCTTGTCCATTAGCTCTGTGGCATCACTGACGGTTGCGCCTTCGGCGAGCTTGATGATGATCAAAGCGCCGCCGTCTGAATCCAGGAATGGGCCAGAGCCTACGAGCTTGCCTTCCTGCAAGAGGGTGCCGAGGAATTCGCGGTGCACCGGGCGGGTGCTTGCTATGGCTTCGGAATCTGCGGGGTACTGGTAGTTAACTGCGAAGTAAGTCATGGCTCCCAAGTTTAGGCTTAAACCCGCCATGCTCAACAGTAGTTCTGTAACGCTGAGCGGGTAGGGTGGTGCCTTGTGAACGGTGATCAGAAGACTTCCAACTGGAATCTGCCAAATGTCCTCACGAGCCTGCGCATTATCGCAGTTCCGCTCTTCGTTTGGCTGGTGCTCAAGGCCGACCATAGCGATACCACTTGGATGTGGTGGTCGTTTCTGTGCTTCGTCGCGCTGATGATCACGGACAAGCTAGACGGCGACATTGCCCGTAAGCACAACCTCATCACGGACTTCGGGAAAATCGCGGACCCCATAGCTGACAAGGCGCTGATGATCTCCGCCTTTGTTTCGCTCAACATCGTTGGTGTCTTGCCCGTGTGGGTGACTGTGGTGATAGTGATCCGCGAGCTTGGCATCACCCTCTGGCGGATGTTCCAGCTTCGACAGGGCAAGGTGGTGCCAGCGTCGAAGGGCGGCAAGATTAAGACGACGCTGCAGAGCTTGGCAGTAGCGCTCTACCTAATGCCACTGCCAGGTTGGGCATGGCTGCTCGCGCAGCTGGTTATGGGTGCTGCTGTGATCGTCACAGTGGTCACCGGTATTCAATACATCCTCGATTCTCGAAAGGAAAACCGTGTCTAAGGCAGCCCTGGTTCGTGCGCTCAAAGAGCGTTCTCTTACCGTCGCTACCTGCGAATCCCTCACAGCTGGCTTGCTTGCCAGCAGCATTGCCGATGTTCCAGGCGCTAGCGATGTACTCGTGGGTGGACTCATCACTTATTCCAACGATTTAAAAACGGCGCTAGCCGGGGTGCCCGCATCGCTTATCGACGACCATGGCGCCGTCTCCGCAGAGTGTGCCGCGGCGATGGCTGCTGGGACCCGGGATCGCTTGGGCTCCGATTGGGCATTGGCCCTGACTGGGGTGGCGGGACCCGCTAGCCAAGAAGGACACCCTGCAGGCGTCGTATGGCTGGGGGTTGCCGGACCGGAATTCGAGGAGAGCATCCAGGTGTTGCCGGCGGAGCATATCCGTTGGGCGCTGCGTCCCGGCGCCAGTAAGCCAGAGCCCGTACTCGACGGAGACAGAAATGAAATCCGCCTGCGAGCGGCGGAATTTGCGGTCGAGTATCTAGTTCAGCAATTGGGAGGGAACTAAACAACACCCGCGGGCGTTGTATTAAACGATGGTTACCTACACTGCAGTTCTAGAAAAGCCCGTTGCCGAGCCGTTGCTGCGCGAAGCCTTGGGCGCGGCTCTCCGCGCCTTCCGAGCCGACCGGGGTATCACTCTCCGCGAGCTGGCCGAAATGTCCAGCGTGTCCCCGGGGTATCTTTCCGAGTTGGAGCGCGGGCGCAAAGAAGTGTCCTCTGAGTTGCTCGCGGCCGTTTGCCATGCACTGGGAGCGAGCGTGTCTGACATCTTGATCGAGGCTGCCGGATCTATGGCTATTAGGTCCGCGGAGCCGGATTTCGCCACGATATAGTTTCAGCACCTTATCCCGCGCCGTCCTGACAGACAGCGGGTACACTTGTGGCATTGAAAATAATTGGGCTTAAGTGCCTGATCACAACTTTGGAAGGTTTACTCTCATGGCAAATCCATTCGTCAAGGCATGGAAATACTTGATGGCGCTGTTCGACTCCAAGATTGAGGAGAACGCTGACCCTAAGGTTCAGATCCAGCAGGCGATTGAGGATGCGCAGCGTCAGCACCAAGACCTGTCTCAGCAAGCCGCCGCAGTGATCGGCAACCAGCGTCAGCTGGAGATGCAGCTCAACCGTCGCTTGGCGGACATTGAAAAGCTCCAGGGCAACACCCGTCAGGCCCTCCAGCTCGCCGATAAGGCTCGAGAAGCCGGCGACACAGCTAAAGCAACCGAGTACGAAAATGCCGCCGAAGCTTTTGCTGCGCAGCTGGTTACCGCGGAGCAGTCTGTGGAAGATACCAAGCAGCTGCACGATCAGGCCTTGCAGCAGGCTGCAGCAGCCAAGCAGGCTGTGGAGCGCAATGCAATGCAGCTGCAGCAGAAGGTTGCCGAGCGCACCAAGCTGCTGTCCCAGTTGGAACAGGCCAAGATGCAGGAGAAGGTCTCGGATTCCATCAAGTCCATGAACTCGTTGACTGCCTCCGGTAACACCCCGAATCTGGATCAGGTGCGAGAGAAGATTGAGCGTCGCTACGCAAATGCCCTTGGCCAGGCTGAGCTGGCACAGAACTCCGTCGAGGGTCGCATGGCTGAAGTTGAGCAGGCAGGCGTCCAGATGGCTGGACACTCCCGCCTTGAGCAGATTCGCGCCCAAATGTCCGGTGAACTGACCTCCGGTCAGCCACAGCAGTCCATTACGGGTGGCAACTCCGCCGCTGACGACGCTGTTGCTCAGAAGATGCGCGAGCTTCGCGGCGAGTAATCCGCACCACACAGCAAGTAATCCCGGTTCTGTGGAACCGGGATTTTTGCGTTAGTCCCCGGCGCCACGAGCAATAAGGGCATCGCCGATGTCGCGGGCACGCTTGATCGAGCGAATCAGCACCGGAGTGCCGAGGGCCCGCAATGAGAAGTCTGCGCCCCGCGCTTTGCGGGCATCGAGTACCGCCAAAACCGTGGCGAGCTGGAGCGGGATCAGCCTGATGGTGAGGCTCACGGCAAGCACAATGCTGTCCACTGGGACTCCGAAGCGGCGCAACGGCTCCAGCGCTGCAGCGATGGCATCCATCATCGCACTGATTTTAGTAGTCAGTGTGAGCAGGGTAGCTGCTGCAATTGCTGCGTAAATGACCAGGACGATTACTGCGGCCGCAGCGAATCCAAGCTGCCACCACTGAAACCCAAAAAGCATCAGCAAGATCGGCGCCGCTGGCCACAGCTGTTGCCAAGCAACTCGAACTGGAATCTTTGCGAGGACGTAACCAAGCAAAGGCAAAAGCAAAGCGGCTAGCGCCCAGGAGAGACTCTTGATGAAGATAGACGTACAGAGGATGAACGCCATGAGAGCACCGAACTTGCAGCCGGGTCGGGCGCGGTGAATGAGCGAGTCGCCGGGCACGTATACGCCGAGGGGCACGGTGGGCATTAGTGGGCCTTAGTCATTAGGTCGACATAGTGGCTGATCGCCAGTTCGGGTGTGCCGTCAGCTACCACCGCGCCGCCGTCGAGGCACAGCACCCGATCAAAGCCGCGGAGGAATTCCAGGTCATGCGTAACCACAATCAGTTGCTGCGGCAGCTTTGCCAATACCGCGCCAATCTTATTTCGATTGCGCAGATCCAACAGGGTAGTCGGTTCGTCGGCGATGATCACTTCGGGTTCCATCACGAGCACGGCTGCCAAGGCTAGGAGCTGCTTTTGTCCACCTGAGAGCGTGTGTGGCGAGGCATTTCGGTGACTGGAGAGTCCGAAACGCTCGAGGATGTCATCGACGCGGGCTTGGCGCTCCGGCTTGGATAGCTTTAGTCGCCGGAGGGAGAAATCGATGTCCTCCGCGACCGTTGGCATGATGATTTGGTTCTCTGCGTCCGAGAAGACGAAGCCAACCTTGCGCCGAATCGCGCGGGCATTGGTTGAAACTTCCATGTCGTCGACAAGCACGCGGCCATTGCTCGGTTCCCCCAGCCCGTTGATTAACCGGATGAGAGTGGACTTGCCACCTCCGTTGGCGCCGATGATGCCGATACGGCGTTCGGGAAGCTCTAGGTTGATGTTTTGGAGAACGTGACGCTCATCAAAGTTGACGCTGACCTGATCGAAGTGGATGTGTGACATCTACTTGCGGCGGATGAGATCTGGGAAGGCTGCGTGGACACCGGAAGCTACCGCCACCATTACTGCCACCTTGATTGCGTCGGGGAGGATGAAGGGGAGCTGCGCAGTGAGTGCGGCACTCACCGTCATGTGCGCCACGATCATCAGGCCAACGACACCACAGGCGTACTGGACGAGCAATGCCACAAAACCTGCGATGCTGAGTATCACGGTGCGGGCGGCTTTGGAGGCTGCTGGGCGGTAGGCAATCAGACCGGCAACGAAGGGGCTAATGACGTAGCCGACGATGTAGCCTACGGTCGGACCAGCAAGGGCGGGAAGTAGGGAACGGCCGCCGGCAAGGACAGGCAATCCGATGAGGCCAAGAAGGAGGAACAGTAGCGCCGTCGCAACGCCGCGTTTAGGGCCGAGCACTAGGCCGGTGAGGATGATGATCGCGTTTTGAAGCACGATCGGCACGCCCGCTGCACCGGGGATGGAAACGAATGCGAAGACGATGATCAAGGCGGCGAATACCGCGATGTAGGCAAGGTCGCGCATGCTGGAATTTGATGATGAAGCACCGCTCACGGGGCTCCTCCTTCGGGAGTTGGGCCAATGGAAATAGGGCTGTCGCGATCTTTAGTGCGTTAAACGCCGTTCAGTGATCGGATACAGTTAGTTACTGTAGCAACAGGGTGGGTTAGCTATCGATATTGCTCAGCGATTTTTGCGCGTACAGTGCCTAGATCTTTTCCGCCTGCGCTATCGTTTGACGCATGCGATTAGCCCAGTTTCACCAACTCGTGGCGGATGAGTTTGGACCTGTCCTTGGCAGGCAGCATGTGTCATCTCATGTGCTGGCCGAATACGGCGCAACTCCTGCACAACTTCTCGAACAAGGCGTTGATATGCGAAGGATTTGGTGGGCCCTCTGTCGAGACTTCGAAGTTCCACAAAGTCGCTGGCTGGGCGAGGATTACTGAGTGGGTGACGGCACGCCACATGTTGAACTGCAATCGAACACCCGTTTGTGTACTATGGGAACGTGTCCGCCGGGATGGTTATGCTCAGACCTGTTCAATGCTTAGCCGCTGACAAGATGGTTTCCGAAAAGCCAATGCAACCTTTTGGCGGGGTAAAGCAGTCTAATTATATAGACGGATAAATATTTTCTAGCTCATTAGAAGGAATTTCAACATGGCAACCAAGAAGTCTAAAGTAAGCCCTAGTGCCGGCGGCGATAAGCAAAAGGCCCTCGATGCCGCGATGGCAATGATCGAGAAGGACTTTGGCAAAGGCGCTGTTATGCGGCTCGGCGACGACTCCCGCCCGCCTATCCAGGTGATTTCTTCTGGAAATACCTCGATCGATATTGCGCTGGGCATTGGTGGCTTTCCCCGAGGCCGTGTGGTGGAAATCTATGGCCCAGAATCCTCCGGTAAGACCACTGTGGCTTTGCACGCAGTGGCGCAGGCGCAGCGCGCGGGCGGAATTGCCGCCTTCATTGACGCTGAGCATGCGCTCGATCCCGACTATGCCCGAAAGTTGGGCGTCGATACGGACCAGCTACTCGTCTCCCAGCCGGACACCGGTGAGCAGGCGCTGGAGATTGCGGACATGCTGGTGCGCTCCGGTGCCATCGACATCATCGTTATTGACTCTGTTGCCGCATTGACTCCAAAGGCGGAAATTGAAGGTGAGATGGGTGATTCTCACGTCGGTCTTCAGGCACGTTTGATGTCGCAGGCGCTGCGCAAAATGACTGGTGCGCTCTATAATTCCGGCACCACCGCCATCTTTATCAACCAGCTGCGTGAGAAGATCGGCGTGATGTTTGGGTCTCCCGAGACCACCACCGGCGGTAAGGCGCTAAAGTTTTACGCCTCCGTGCGTTGCGACGTCCGTCGTATCCAAACCCTCAAAGACGGGCAGGACGCAATCGGTAACCGGACCCGCCTCAAAGTGGTGAAGAACAAGGTGTCACCACCATTCAAGATTGCCGAGTTTGACATCATGTACGGCGAGGGCATTTCCCGGGAATCCTCCATCATTGACCTCGCAGTGGAAAACGGCGTGATTAAGAAGTCCGGTTCTTGGTTCACCTACGAAGGGGAACAACTCGGGCAGGGCAAGGAAAAAGTGCGCATCAACCTCAAGGAAAATCCCGATCTTGCCGACGAACTGGAGGATAAGATCTACCAGAAGATCGGCTTCGGCAAATACGCTGATAAACAAGATCAGCTCTCAGATGAGCCTATCGATGTAATCCCGAACGTTGACTTCGATGACCTTGACATCGAAGACGATGTTGCAGCGGAGAAATAGCCGCCTTTCGCACAGTGAACCAGCATGACAGCAACGCGAAGAAGATCGCGGCTCTGCGCGAGAGCATGGCAGACCTTGGTGCAGAGCCCTTATTCGACGCAGAATACGAAAAGAACAAGGCGCGGGTGCGCAATCGTGCCTTGCTCTTGCTAGATCAGCGGGCCAGGTCGATCCATGAACTTAGGCAGCGCCTGCTTGCCGCGGAGTTTGAACCAGCCTTGGTCTCCGACGTTGTGGCAGACCTCGTGCGCTGCGACCTGCTCAACGATGAAGTCTTTGCTGCAGAATGGGTGCGTCAACGGCATCATGCACGCGGGAAATCCCGGCGCGCTCTCGAGCTAGAACTCATCGCCAAAGGGATTGCGCCGGAACTTCGCGAACAGGCACTGGAAGGCATCGACCACGAAGACGAATCCCGCATGGCGCGCGACCTAGCGCTGAAGAAAGTTCGCACCATCCGGACAGCGCCGAATGACCGCAAAGAATACGACAAGCTGCTCCGTAGGGTAGTAGGACAGCTGGCCAGGCGTGGCTATGGCGAATCTATGAGCTTCAGCATCGCTAAGCAGGTGCTCGACGAGCGCGTTCAAGAACTACGCTAAAAATTGAAGATGCCCCACCGCAATTCCTGCGGTGGGGCATCGGCACTTAAAAGGACTATTCGGTGATCGGCCGGAGGTCCTTGTGCGCTGGGTCGTGCCAGTCCACATTCACGTTGTCCTTGGTTTCCAGACCCTGCGATGGGTGCTCCGGAACCTTGGCCAGAATGTTCTTACGGGCACGACCAGCGCGGAGCTGGCGTTCGATGCGCTCTGCCAGCGTGGTGAGCGCATAGTTGATGATGATCATCACGATGGCCGTGATTGCCAGCGCGGCAAGGAAGTTGCGGTAGTAAGACGCAGACTGCATGCCACTGCGGACCACTTCGATGTAGCCGAGCTGGTACCCAAGGGCAGAGTCCTTCAGCGCGATGACCATCTGGGAGATAATTGCCGGCAGCATTGCTGCAACCGACTGTGGCAACAGGATGGACCACATGGTTTGGCGATGGGACATGCCCAGGGCACGGGCGGCCTCCACCTGCCCCTTCGGCAGCGACTTGATGCCGGAACGCAGAATCTCTGCAATCACGGAACCGTTGTACATGGTCAAGCCGAAGACAACTGCCGCGAACGCCAGCTGGGAGGATGGGAAGACGGCGTACTTGGCAAAGAGCTGGTAAGCAAAAATCATCAACAAGAGCACTGGGATGGCGCGGAAGAACTCTACGACTATTCCGCAGAAGCCCCGCACGATGGCGCTCTCCGAAAGTCGACCAAGTCCGAGTGCCACGCCCATAGCCAAGGCGAGGATGATGGAAACCACGGCGGCCTTTAGTGTGCCAAACAGGCCTGGCAGCAGATACGTCGTCCAAGTAGTGGACTTCAGGAACGGGGTCCACTTATCAGCGGCCAACTGGCCGTTGACGTGCAAAATGTTGATCACCCAAGCTGCGACGGCCAAGGCCGCCAGCAAAGTAGCGATGGTGATGATGATGTTGAATCGACGACCTTTGGGGCCGGGGGCATCATAAAGGACTGTTGCGCGTACAGAAGACATTTACTTCTTCACCGCCAATCGGTTAGAGAGCGAGCCGACGGCAAGACCCATCGGGAGGGTGAGAATGATGAATCCCAGCGCAAAGATTCCAAATACCAAGAACAGCTGGTTTGCGTGGTTCTCAATCGTGGACTTCATCAGCAGCGAGGCTTCCGCAACACCGATGACTGAGGCGATGGTCGTATTCTTCGTTAGCGCGATCAGTGTGTTGCCCAGGGGCACGATAGCTGCGCGCAGTGCCTGGGGAAAGATCACGGAACTGAAGATCTGCGGAAAGGTCAATCCCAGGGAACGAGCTGCCTCTGCTTGACCGAAGTGGACTGTGTTGATGCCCGAACGCAGGGACTCAGCCACAAATGTCGAGGTGTACAACACAAATCCCAATACAGCGAGCCAGAAGTTGTTGTTCTTAATGAAGTTGTCGTTCTCCGGCGCCAAAGTCAGGCCTAGGTTCTGGTACAAGCCCACGGAGCAGAACAGGATGATCAGTGTCAGTGGGGTGTTGCGAACGATATTGATGTAGGCGGTGGAGATAGAGCGTAAGAAGGCGACAGGCGAGACGCGCATCGCGGTCAAGATCGTGCCAAGCAGCATTGAGCCGATGGCAGAAAAGAAGGTCAGTTTGATAGTGACCCAAAACGCCAAGATGAGTTTGGGCTCCAGATCGGTCCATAAGGTGTCCATGTGTTCCCCTTAACTACTTGGCGTCCAGGAACGACAGGTCGCCTGGCTTACCCTGCTCGACAACCTGAGCGTCATCGCCCAAGTTTTCCTTCAGAAAACGGTCAAAGGAGCCGTCGCTGTACATCTTCTCCAAGGCCTTGTTGATGGCTTCGGTGGAGGCTTTGTCTCCCTTAGCGTGACCAATGCCGTAACGCTCGTTGGTAAACGGTTTACCGTCGGCCTTATTCATTTCGACGACCTTAAACTCGCCGTCGTATTGCGCGGCGAAGCCGTAGAGGATGGTGGCATCCGTGGTCAGGGCGTCTACCTTCTTCTGGTGGAGAGCTTCCACACAAGAAGAGTAGGAGTCATATTCCTGCAACTGGACACCCGGCAACTCGGCCTTGATCTTTTGCGCTGGGGTAGAGCCGGTCACGGAGCAGAGCTTGCGGCCGTTGGCAAGGTCAGTGAGTTGGTTGAGGGAATCATCCTCTTCACGGACAAGTAAGGCCTGATGTGTGGTGAGGTAAGGTCCGCCAAAATCGACGGCTTTAGCGCGGTTAGCGTTGATTGAGTACGTCGCGGTAATCATGTCTACCTCGCCGTTCTTGATCAGCGTCTCGCGCTGTGCCGATGGCGTCTCGCGCCACGTGATGTGTGGCTGCTGCCAACCATTTTCCGCTGCGATCGAGTTGACCACGTAGGTGGCCACATCGACGTCGAGGCCGGACATGGATTTGTCGGGGTGCCGCAGACCGAGGCCCGGCTGATCATATTTGGTACCCAGGATCACTTCGCCGGACTGAATGCTGTCTAAGACGCTGCGTGGCTCTGAGCTGCCACAGGCAGCCAATGCGAACAGCGATGCTGCGGCGCTTATGGCTGCCGCGCAAGATCGAAATAGTTTCATAGCGGGCCCCTAGTGTCCGAGGA
Organism: Corynebacterium sp. H127; assembly: GCF_037482665.1. Taxonomy (NCBI): domain Bacteria; kingdom Bacillati; phylum Actinomycetota; class Actinomycetes; order Mycobacteriales; family Corynebacteriaceae; genus Corynebacterium; species Corynebacterium sp. H127. Next base: position 283,485 of record NZ_JBBHKY010000001.1, on the reverse strand, counting down.
TCTTGCCGAGGAAGTCCTGGGCGCGATCAGACTGTGGGTTGTTGAAGAAGGACTCTGGGTCACTGTCTTCCACGATGGCACCATCGGCCATAAAGAGAATCCGATGTGCGGCCTTGCGCGCGAAGCCCATTTCGTGAGTTACACAGACCATGGTCATGCCTTCCTTGGCCAGGTCGGTCATGACTTCGAGAACCTCGTTGACCATTTCCGGGTCGAGGGCCGAGGTTGGCTCGTCGAAAAGCATGATGTGTGGGTGCATGGCCAGGGCGCGGGCGATGGCAACGCGCTGTTGCTGGCCACCGGAAAGCTGCGCCGGGTATTTCTCAGCCTGTGCCGCAATCCCAACTCGTTCCAGGAGTTTGAGGGCCTGCTTGTCCGCTTCCACCTTGCTCATCTTGCGAACCTTGCGAGGCGCAAGGGAGACGTTTTCCTTGATGGTGAGGTGTGGAAAGAGGTTGAAGGACTGGAAACACATGCCGACGTCGGCACGCAGCTTGGCGAGGTCTTTGCCTTCTTCAGGCAGCAGCGTGCCGTCGATGTGAATCGTGCCTTCATCAATGGTCTCGAGCCGGTTGATAGTGCGGCACAGCGTGGACTTGCCGGAACCGGAGGGGCCGAGGACGACGACAACCTGGCCTTTGGGTATTTCCAGGTTGATGTCTTTCAAAGCGTGGAAGTCGTCGAAGTACTTATTGACGCCCTTCATGGAGATCATTGGGTGTTGTAGGTCACTAGTCATGGCACAACTATAGAGTAGTGTTCGTCACATTCAAAGTGGAAAGTAACCCCGCTCGGGAGCTGGCCATACCCGATTTAGGATCCCACCCGCGCCGCACTAGACTGAGCTACCGTGTTGGAGCAACAAAATACTAAAACGTACGAGGTCCGGACCTTCGGGTGCCAAATGAATGTGCACGATTCCGAACGGCTGTCCGGCCTGCTCGAGGAAGCAGGATATGCTCCGGTCCCCGACGGCAATGAACCAGATCTAGTGGTGTTTAATACCTGTGCGGTACGAGAGAACGCTGATAAGCGGCTTTATGGCACCCTCGGCACGCTTAAAGGCGTCAAGGACAACCACCCGGGGATGCAGATCGCCGTAGGCGGTTGTCTCGCGCAGAAGGACAAAGAAACCGTGGTGAGCAAAGCGCCGTGGGTGGACGTTGTCTTTGGCACGCACAACATCGGGTCCCTGCCCGTGCTGTTGGAGCGAGCCGCTCACAATGACAAAGCGCAGGTAGAAATCGTCGACTCTCTCGAGCAATTTCCCTCCGTATTACCTGCGAAGCGCGAGTCCGCCTACGCAGGCTGGGTCAGCGTCTCCGTCGGCTGCAACAACACCTGCACCTTCTGCATCGTGCCTTCCCTGCGCGGTAAGGAAGTAGATCGCAGGCCGGGGGAAATCCTCGCCGAGGTGCAAGCGCTAGTGGACCAGGGGGTGTCCGAAGTGACGCTGCTCGGGCAAAACGTCAACGCCTACGGTGTCAATTTTGCTGACCCCGAATTGGAGCGAGATCGCTCTGCCTTTTCTAAGCTGCTACGCGCCTGCGGGGACATCGAGGGCCTGGAGCGCGTGCGCTTCACCAGCCCGCACCCAGCGGAATTCACCTCGGATGTCATTGACGCAATGGCAGAGACACCTAACGTCTGTCCGCAGCTGCACATGCCGCTGCAGTCCGGTTCGGACAAAGTACTCAAGGAAATGAAGCGCTCCTATCGTTCCGCAAAATTCTTGAGAATCCTTGATGAGGTGCGCGCGAAAATTCCGCATGCCGCGATCACCACAGACATCATCGTCGGCTTCCCAGGGGAAACCGAGGAAGACTTCCAGGCCACCCTCGATGTCGTCGAAAAGGCGCGTTTCACCAGTGCCTATACCTTCCAGTACAGCCCGCGTCCGGGTACCCCAGCGGCGGAGTATGAACGTCAGGTTCCGAAGGAAGTGGTGCAGGAACGCTATGAACGCCTCCTTGAACTCCAAGAACGGATCTGCCGGGAAGAAAACGAAAACCTGGTGGGGACGGAAGTAGAACTCCTGGTACAGGCGGACGGTGGCCGTAAGAATGATCAGACGAATCGCCTCACTGGCCGGGCCCGAGATGGCCGCCTAGTGCACTTCGCGCCCCAGGGCAATGTTGAGAGCGAGATTCGACCGGGCGATGTGGTGACCGTACAACTGACCGGCGCGGCCCCGTACTTCCTGATCGCCGATGATGGGGTTCTCACACACCGGCGTACTAAAGCAGGGGATATGTCGGCGGCGGGCCGGGTCCCGACTACTGCCCCCATCGGCGTAACCTTAGGGCTGCCGAAGATTGGCGTGGGTATCGAGCCAACCCCGGCCACCCAAGGATGCTGCTCCAGCCACTAAGTTGGATAGACGAGCCTAAAGCAATATCTCCAAGAAGTCAGGAAGAGCAAAGCAGTGAGTGATTCAGCGGAAAATAGTGCGCAAGAATTGGCGGAGCAGGAGCGCCAAGCTGCCCGGCGGCTGGACATGTCTGGGTACCGAGTGCCCTTGTTCGCCGGATCACTCATCATCGTGGTCAGCTGGTTTCTGCCTTACACCGGTAACATCACTGGCCTAGATATCGCACTATTTTCACAGCGCTCTGTTGACTATGGCATCGCAGTGCCAGAACGCGCCTTTGTGTTGCTCTGTGCGCTGGGGCCAGCGGCGCTGACCTGGGCAGCATACTTTCTGAAGTCCACCCGGATTGCGCAGGTAGCGTGGTTCTTCTCCGGAATTTCGATGTTCTATTCCATCTTCGCAATCTGGATGCGACAGACCCGCGATCAAGGATACGGTCCGGGACCCGGGTTGATTGTGGCGGCTCTCGCCGTGTTGTTGGTGGTCTATGGCCTCTACAACGTAGTCACCCTGGTCAGCGATGAACAGGAAGAGATCGCAGCGCAGCGGCGTAAGCAAGTCGAGCTCGATCCCGTGGCTAAGGTGCAGCTTTCGAAGATGGCGGAGAACAAGAACGCCACCGGCGCGCCTATCGACGACCGCCGGGCACGCAGCGCGGAACGTCGCGCTGGGGCTGCCGGACAGGATCAGCAGCCTACTGACTAAGAGTTTTCAAGCTTGCGCTGCCACGCGCTGGCATAGCCCACCGGAACGCTGCCGAGTTTGCGATTGAGCGCAAGCATGGCAGCGTTTTCTGTTGCCACAGCGGTATACACTCGCTGCACGCTGGGGCAGGATTCCTGCAGGATGGCTAGGGCGCGGCGCTTTAGCGCTTCGCCGAGGCCCTGACCGCGATACTCGGGAAGCACATACGTCAAGCCCTGCACTGCAACCTCTGCGGAGAATCCCTCGTGGATCCAGACCTCGGACAACGCACAGACCTGCCCCGCTGGGGACAATGCTAGGGCATGGTAGTTTCTGGTGCCCAAGGAGCGAAAGTGCGAGGTCGCTTCCTGCAGTCGTGACTCATCCCACGGGGCTTCTTCGACGAGCAGCATTCCGAAGGGTTGATCGGCAGAGGCCTGCTGATACAGCGCAGCCACACTCGGCAGTAGCTCTTCCGGAAAGTCCTCGTTGGCAAAGCCTAAGGTTTTTGTGTCCGTCGTTTTCCCGGGGAGGGGGAGACTGAGCACACTTTCTACTTGGGTGAGTGCTTGTTCGAAGCCGCAGTCCTGGAAGAGCGGTGCCAGCGCATCATTAGTAGTCAGGCTGTGTTGTTGCCACAGCTGGAGCACCGTGCGCCCATAGCGCGGGGCAAGCGAGGCAGCTGCCTCCAGTAGGGCGCGCACGACCTCCGCTGCTTCCGCACCTGCTAAGTCTCCCGGGAGCGGTTGTAGCTCCACGTCGAGGACGATGGACAATTCCATGGTGTGGGTGTTGTCGGCGAGCGGGAGGTTGATAATCAGCCAACCAAGGGCCTCCGGGTCCGGCGTTGTTCCGGTGCAGGGCAGGAGCGGGATTGAGTTGCTGTCGGCTGCTGCTTGGCACAGCGGGCGTGCGGATTCCGGCAGCATGGCAAGGACTACTGTGCGGGCATGCGGCGAAGGGTTGGCGAGCGCGTCGAAGAGCTCGTTGACACCGCGTGAGGCATCGGTGTGGCCTGTGATTTCTTGCGCTGCGAAGTTGGCCATTAATGCCAAAGAGCGGAGCATATCCGCCGGCTCTTCGCTGGGATTGGGCTCCGCTAGTTGGGCTAAGAACATTTAGAGGTCTTCCACCGCGTTGACGGCTGCGTCGGCCCACTCCTGCCACTGGGCAGCTTGGGCACGCAGTTCTTCCGCTTTCTTGGTCTTGCCGGCAGCTGCAGCTGCGTCTGCCTGCGCGGTGAAGTCATTGACACGCTCGATGAACTGGGCAGCGCGGGCCTGTGCGGCTGGATCTGTGCGACGCCACTGAGCATCTGCTGCCTCTGCCACTAGCTTTTCCAAGGTGCCGATCTTTTCTTCGAATTCGCGAATGCGATTCTTGGGAACAAAACCGATGCCTTCCCACTTCTCCTGCAACTCGTGCAGCTTGCGACGGGCACCTTCAAGGTCCTTGTCAGGGGCTATGAGCGGGGTGTACTCGGCGATCAGCGCGTCTTTCGCTGCTGCGTTGTCCTGGAACTCGCGATCGCGTTCATCATTGACTGCGGAACGCGCATCGAAGAAGAAGTCCTGTGCGGCTTTGAAAGCATTCCACAGTTTGTCGTCGATCTCTCGCGGTGCACGGCCGGCAGCCTTCCACTCCGTCATCAGGTCACGGAAGGAACGGGCGGTTTCCGCCCAGTCCGTGGAGTCCTTGAGTTCTTCAGCCCGCGCAACGAGGGCCTCCTTGGCCTTGCGAGCGGCGGCGCGACCCCGATCCAACTCGGCGAAATGGGAGCCACGTCGCCGGTTGAAAGAGTCACGGGCGCGGGAGTAGCGCTTCCACAAGGCATCATCAGTCTTGCGATCAATGCCGCGGATACTCTTCCATTCCTCCAGGATCTCCCGGAGTCGGTCGCCAGCAACCTTCCACTCAGTGGAGCTGTCCCCAATGGTTTCGGCTTCGGTGGCGAGGGCCTCCTTGCGAGCAATGGCGTGCTCGCGAGCTTTTGCCTTGGCTTCCTTGGCAGCTTCACCGGCCTGCTCCGAAGAAGCGACGATTGCGTCTAGGCGCTCGTCAAGGGCAGCGATGTCTCCAATGACAGCGGCCTCCGGCAAGGTCTTCTTCAAGTCAGTGGCGGCCTGACGGATGTTCGTGGCATCGTCGGGATGAGCAATCAGGCGAGCTTCCAGAAGCTCAACCTCGGTTGCCAAGTCATCAAAACGCGTGCCGTAGTGAGCAAGACCCTCCGCAGGGGTGCCGGCCTGCCAAGAACCGATCAGCCGCTCGCCGGCAGAAGTCTTGACAAAAACATCACCGTTGTCCGCAATCCGACCCCACTTAGCTGGATCATTGGTGGTCACCGAAGTCGCAACAACTGGCACCACAGGTGGTGTTCCACCTTTCGCAGCCTGTGTTCCTGGGCGAGCACCCGGGCGTGGCCCAGGTCGAGGCCCAGGGCGTGGGCCAGGCTTTGGAGTTGGAGTTGTCATGGGAACGTCCTTCGGTGTCTTGCCGCGCGACACGGCTGCCAATAGAAACTTAGGTTTTCAGTTTAGCCGGTTAGTACCGGGCCCGCGCATACTCCACTAACAAAACGACTCCGCGCGCTAGAGTGATGAGGTGCCCGTCATATTTATGCCCTCTTCACCAGCGCTTGTGCCCGAGTTGGGGATCGGGGACGCAGATAGCGCCCGCCTACTGCGCAGCATCCGCGAGCTTATCGACGCCACCAGTGCTGCGTACCCGGTGACGTCGATAAGCCTGGTTGGTAGCAGGGACCCGCGCTCCTACACCGCCCACACCGGGCGCTTTCGAGCCTGGGGTGCCCCGCAGTGCAATGTCGGTGCGGGTAATCATCTGGCGGAACTTGTGCAGCGGTATGTGCTCAAAGGGTGCGAGCTGCCGATTACCGTCGGCGAGTCGGTTGCTATCACCACTGACACACTGGTGCTGTACGCACTCGATGGCCCGGCCGGATTGAGCGCAGCCGCGCCGCTGGCACTGCTGCCAGGCGCGCAGCAGCGTCACGAATGGTGTCTAAAGGTGCTGCGTGGAGGCGCAGTAGCGTGGCCGAGTTCTGCCGAGCTGCGGGCAGATGGAATAGTAGAGCCAGCAACCTGGCTCGCTTTGCGTGAATTGAAACCGGCACACGCCGAGGTAGTGGCAAGCTCCCAAGCTCACGGTGTGGGCCGGTACGTAGCCTGGTGGAAGGAATGACGATGAAGCCAATTGCAGTGGTGGGGCCTACCGCCTCCGGAAAATCAGCCCTAGGGGTTGCGTTAGCGCATCGCTTCGCTGGGGAGATCATCAATGTCGATTCCATGCAGCTGTACCGCGGCATGGATATCGGTACTGCCAAGCTGACGGTCGCAGAGCGAGAGGGCATCCCGCATCACATGCTTGATGTGTGGGACGTGACCGAGACCGCTTCTGTGGCTCGTTACCAACATGACGCCCTGGTCTGCGCGGAGGACATCATCGCCCGGGGTAAAACACCAATTCTCGTGGGCGGGTCGATGCTCTATTTGCAGTCGCTCGTAGATGACTGGCAGTTCCCGCCGACCGACCCGAGTGTGCGTGACAAGTATGAAAAACAACTGGCGGAAATTGGGCTAGCGGCCCTTCACGCAGAACTAGCAGCAGTGGACCCCGCCGCCGCAGCAATCATCGAGGACAATGATCCGCGCCGCACCGTCCGCGCGCTAGAGGTTATCGAGCTTACCGGGCAGCCTTTCGCTGCCAGCCAGCCACCGATCAACAAGCCACCGCGCTGGGGGCTTACCTTGCTAGGACTGCGCACTGAAAGCCAATGGCTCAATCCGCGCATCGAGCGGCGAACCACCATGATGTTCGAGCGCGGTTTGGTTGCAGAGGTGGACGCATTGCGTTCCCAGGGGCTGGTCTCGGATTCCACAGCAGGCCGCGCGATTGGATACGCGCAGGTGCTGGCAGCGCAAGAGGGGGAATTGTCTTGGGAAGAGGCCGTTGAGCGGACCATCACCGGCACCCGCCGCTATGTACGACGCCAACGGGCATGGTTCAACCGAGACAAAAGGACTCACTGGTTAGATGCTGCCGGGGATACCCTCAGCCAGGCGCTGCAAGTGCTGGAGAACGCGCCCGCTGCGATTGACTCAGACCGCGACTAATTCGTGCCGAGTTCGCGGGCCGCACGGCGCGCTGCGACCCAACTTTGTCGTAGCACTGCGGCGCGCTCGTCAGTGATTTCTAGCAGGTGCGCCGCCTGGTGCTGCGACATCGGTGCGGCCAGCCGGGCAGGTAAGCGGTGGAGGTATCGCTGCGCGTTGGCGTAGTCCTCGTGAAAGCTTGCGATCGCGGGTACGGTGCAGTCTTTATCCGCCAGCGCGGGCCGCAGTAGGGTGCGATCTGCGAGTTGCTCTGCGTCGGCACCGGTGCAGAATTCATCAAATTCATCCAGGACATCGGAAATGTCGCGAGCACTGAGTTCAATTGCAGCCAGTGTTGCGGAGAGCTCCCCGGCCCCAGCTCGACGTGAATAAGCATTAGCAAACAAGCCGAGGATAACCAAGGATAGAACGAGGCCCGGAACCTTGAGCAGCCAAATCAGAAGGAGGCAGACGGCTAAGACCGGCAGTAATAGCCAGACTGGCACAGCACTCAACCTCCTTCTGTATCAGAATGTGCCCAGGTTGCTAGCCATGGGCGTCGGCACGCTAGTGGCCGCCGCAACCACCGCCGCAACCACCGGAACCGCAACCGCCGTCGCCACCGCAGCCAGCGGGCGCCTTGATCTGCCCGGAGAGCAAGAAAGTGCCAGCAACCACGCTGCCATCGGCGGGAACCTCGCCGGCTGGCAGGCATACGTCGATATGGAATGGTGAGGTGGCCACAGCATGCAGGAACTGCTCACCAGTGAGCTCATTGGTGCGCAGGGCGGCGCCAAAGATCTCCACGGCGAGGATAGCGGAGGCATCAGGTAGGTCAGCAGAACCCGAATTGATGATCTCCGCGCCCTTGCTCCGGATCTCGCCCGGGGTGACACCTGCTGCCGAAGCTTCGGCTGCGGAAGAGTAGACAGTGGCATCCACTGCTAATGCGGAGAGCTGCAGCCGCTGCCACTCCTGGGTCGGCTCCTCTACGAGCAGTGGCCCCTGGGCGAGGTTAGCGGCGACGGAGACCTGGTGGTAGCCCTCGTCGTTAACAATGTCACACAGTGCCAGCACGTCATTGATCATGCTGACGTGTGCATCGTGTACTGAATCAGCCTTGAAGCCGGCGAAGGTGGTGAAGGGCTCGGCGGCCAAAATGAACATCTGGGCCCCGGAAGCATCCGTGAACTCAATGAGCTGGCCGTCGCGGACTTCGCCGATAACCTCGAGTTTCTTAGATGCGATGGCCGCTTCTACGGCATCTTGCCAACGATCGAATTTCATGCCGATACTCAAAAGATCACGTGTCATGACCTTAAGTCTAAACCGCTAGCCAAAGAGATAAGGACATACCCCGCCGGATGCGTATTAGCTGCAACAACCGTTGACATGACACAATGGAACGCAATGACGAATAACAATCACGAAGACCTACTCAGTGCCGCCTTTAAAGATCACCGGGAACCTGTTGCCGCGGTGGACGAAGGCGTGGATCTCACCGAGCTGATTCCGGTAGCGGAAGACGTTCCCACTGTGGGCGATCTAGACCTAGAAGCTCGTGACGCGCGTCGTAAGCTCACACGTGGCGGCCAGGTCCGAGACACGGAGCACCGCGAAGGCTACGACGTTGAGTACCGTAAGCTGCGCCTGGAACGCGTTGTCCTCGTCGGCGTATGGACAGAAGGTACGACGGCGGAGATTGAGGCCAACATGGCCGAACTTCGCGCTCTCGCGGAAACCGCCGGTTCCGAGGTCACCGATGTGCTGTACCAGAAGCGCGATAAGCCCGATTCCGGCACATACATCGGCTCGGGTAAGGTGCGCGAGCTGAAGGACATCATCGTTGCCACCGATTCGGACACCGTGATTTGTGATGGCGAGCTGAGCCCGAGTCAGTTGATCGCGCTCGAAGAGGCGCTGAACGTTAAGGTCATCGACCGCACGATGCTGATTCTGGATATCTTCGCGCAGCACGCCACCTCCAAAGAAGGCAAGGCGCAAGTCGCGCTGGCCCAGATGGAATACCTGATTAACCGGGTGCGAGGTTGGGGTGGCAATTTGTCCCGCCAGGCTGGTGGTCGTGCTGGTTCCAATGGAGGCGTTGGTTTGCGCGGTCCGGGTGAAACCAAAATTGAGGCTGACCGCCGTAGATTGCGCGCTGACATGTCACGGCTGCGTAAGGAGATCGTCTCCATGAAGACGACGCGTGAGACAAAGCGTTCACGCCGTCGTTCTAGCACCACACCCCAGATTGCTATCGCTGGGTATACCAACGCGGGCAAGTCCTCCCTAATTAACGCAATGACAGGCGCGGGCGTGTTGGTGGAGAACGCACTGTTTGCCACCCTTGACCCCACCACCCGTCGCGCTGAGCTTGCCGACGGCCGCACCGTTACTTTCACCGACACGGTCGGCTTCGTGCGCCATCTTCCGACATCCTTTGTGGAAGCCTTCCGTTCCACGCTCGAGGAGGTAGTGGACGCGGACCTCGTGTTGCACGTAGTCGATGGCAGCGATCCTTTCCCGTTGAAGCAGATCGAAGCTGTGAACGTCGTCATTACTGACATTGTTCGTGAGTCTGGCGTAGAAGCCCCACCTGAGATCATTGTGGTCAACAAGATCGATAAGGCGGATCCGCTGACCTTGGCAGAGCTGCGTCACTCCCTTGACCAGGCAGTCTTTGTCTCTGCTCAAAGCGGTGAGGGGATCCCGGAGCTGCAGGCACGCATCGAGCTTTTCCTAAACTCACTGGATGCACATGTGCATCTGCAGTTGCCGTTTACTCGCGGAGATGTTGTCGCTCGGCTGCATACTCAAGCCACTGTGCTGTCGGAAACCTACACCGAGTCGGGCACGCTTCTCGACGTCCGGCTCCCGCAATCCCTGGCCGCAGAGCTTTCCGAGTTCGTGGTGGAACCGGACCTGTAGCTAGCTCTCGTTTGGTTGATTGCCCACGCAGCACCCATAATGTTTAGACGTGAGCACACTAATGCGCTGGACCGTCCATGGTGACGGGAAAACTATCAACCCCGGGGCAGTAGTTGCGCCCGAAGAACGCCTCAGCTGGGGCCGCACCATTGGCATCGGCATGCAGCATGTTATCGCCATGTTTGGGGCAACGCTGCTGGTCCCAACTCTCACCGGATTCCCGGTCAACACTACGTTGTTGTTCTCAGGGCTGGGCACCATACTTTTCCTCCTGATCACCCGCAACCGCTTGCCGTCTTATCTCGGTAGTTCTTTCGCCTTCATCGCGCCGCTCATGGCAACGCAGGCTGAGGGGATCAGTGTTCAGATCGGCGGAGTTTTGGTCGCTGGCCTGACACTCTCTGCTATCGGCGTGGTGGTAAAGGTGGCCGGCAAGCGGGTCATCGATGCAGTTATGCCACCCACGGTTACCGGCGCAATCGTGGCATTGATTGGACTCAATCTGGCACCAACCGCTGCCAAGAACTTTGGGGATCAGCCCTTGGTTGCTGCGGTTACTCTGTGTGCGATCCTCGTTGCAACGGTCGCTGGCCGTGGCATGATCGCTCGGCTCGGAATTCTCATCGGTGTCATCACTGGCTGGGTGTTCGCAGCGGTGACCGGTAACCTTGCTGAGGGCACTGCTGAGACCATCCGGCAGGCGGCGTGGTTCGGCCTGCCGACTTTCCATAGCCCCGAGTTCAAGATCTCAGCCATTTTGGTCACCCTGCCGGTGATCATCGTGCTGGTGGCGGAAAACGTGGGTCACGTGAAGGCAGTGTCTGCTATGACCGGCCGCGACTTAGACGATCTCGCTGGCGATGCTCTGATCGCCGACGGGTTGGCTACAACTCTGGCCGGTGGCTTCGGCGGTTCTGGTACCACCACGTATGCAGAGAACGTCGGGGTGATGGCTGCAACCAAGGTCTATTCGACGGCAGCCTACTGGGTCGCTGCGCTCACCGCTATCATGTTGGCGTTCGTCCCAAAGTTCGGTGCGTTGATCTTCACCATCCCCATTGGGGTGCTGGGCGGCGCCACCATCGTTCTATACGGTTTGATTGGCATGCTCGGCGTGCGCATCTGGCAGGACAACCAAGTGAACTTCAATGATCCGGTTAACCTCACTGCCGCCGCTGTGGCTTTAGTCGCGGGCATCGGCAATCTCACCCTCACTGTGTTTGGCATCGAGTTGGAAGGCATCGCCTGGGGATCAGCAGGCATCATCGTGATCTATCCGATACTGCGCTGGCTGTATCTGCATATCGGGGAAGGCCGGCTCGCCGGACGCTTCAGCTAATAGTTGCTACATAAAAGAAATCCTAGGAACGATGCGGTTCCTAGGATTTCTTTTATGCTGTGGGACTACTCAGCGTCGAGGTCCTTGGCGATCAAAGCTGCGATCTTCTCTACAGCTTCGGCGTTTTCGGAGGAGACCACTACCTGGTCATCCTTCTCAGCGCCCATAGCCATGATCATCAGAGAAGAAGCAGCATCTGTTGGCTCTTCGTCATCCTCACCGACGAGCGCGAGATAGATATCCTCGTCGTACTCGCCAGCAGCTTCAGCGATGATGGTAGCCGGGCGAGCGTGGAGTCCAACGGCGGATCCAACGGTTACGGTGGTGGAGTGCATGTGCACGGTCCTTTCTATTGCGGGCGTTTGTCCGCAAGTGTAGTGAAAAACTTAAGGTTAAGCGTTAGCGGCGGCAACTGCTTTATTGGGCCAGAATTGCTTCATTGCCACAACTGCGACAGCTGAGACCAAGGAGCCAACGACGATCGCAAGTAGCCATGCCCATGCCGGGTTGATGGCGAACAAGACGAACAATCCGCCGTGTGGCGCATGAGATCCTGCGCTGAGCCCCATGGAGATGGCACCGGTGACTGCGCCACCGAGCATCATAGATGGGATTACCCGCAAGGGGTCCGCCGCCGCAAATGGGATGGCTCCTTCGGAGATGAAGGACAGGCCCAAGAGCCACGCGGACTTGCCGTTCTCCTGCTCGGCTGGGGTGAACAGTTGTTTCCGAACGAAGGTGGCCAGGGATAGCGCGATCGGTGGCACCATGCCGGCAGCCATGACAGCGGCCATGATCTCCAGTGAGGCTTGATCGCCGGTGGAAAGTCCGGCGGTGGCGAAGAGGTAGGCAGCCTTGTTCACAGGGCCACCCAGGTCGAAGCACATCATCAAACCGAGAACGATACCGAGGACGACGGCGGAGCTGCCTGCCATGCCACCAAGCCAGGTCTGCAGTCCTTCCATGATGGCGGCCAATGGGCGGCCCAGGAAGAGGAACATGACCAGGCCGACGGCCAGGGAGGTGAGCAACGGGATGATCACCACCGGCATCAGCGATTGGATGATGCGTGGCACCTTCCAGTTCTCGATCCAGTACGCGATCAGGCCCGCCATGATACCGGTGATCAAACCGCCGATGAATCCTGCGCCCAGCGTGACGGAGATGGCGCCGCCGACAAAGCCCGGTGCGATTCCAGGACGGCCAGCAAGTGCGTATGCGGTGTAGCCAGATAGCGCAGCGACGATGAACCCCATGGCCGCCTGGCCGGTGGCAAACAATACTGCGCCTAAGTAGAGGGCGAGGCCGGCGCGGCGGAATTCGGTGTCGACGCCGTCGATAGCTACGGTATGGCCCGGCAGGTTATTGAAGGAATAACCGGTGGCAATTTCCTTCCACCCCGAGGCCATGTCATAGTCGCCGATGAGGAAGCCAAGGGCCAATAGCAGGCCGCCGGCGGCGACAAAGGGCACCATGTAGGACACACCAGTCATCACAGCCTGCTGGATTCGCTTGCCCCAGCCGAGCTTGCTGGCGGATTCGCTGCTGTCTGTTGTAGCAGTGGTGCCACTGACGCGGTGGGCGTTCGGATTCTGAGCGGCGGCCACGGCCTCATCCAGCATCTTCTCTGGTTCATTGATGGCGCGCTTGACACCGGATTCGATGACAGGCTTACCGGCGAAGCGTTCGCGGTCTTTCACTCCCACGTCGGTGGCGAAGATGACGGCGTCGGCGCTTTCAATGACGTCGGCAGGCAGCGGGGTGACAGCGGAGGAACCTTGGGTTTCTACGTTGATCTCAACATCTTCACGCTTTCCGGCCGCCTGGGTGAGTGAATCCGCGGCCATATAAGTGTGAGCGATGCCAGTGGGGCAAGCAGTGATGGCGACGAGGCGAGTGACCTGCTTGTCGACGCCAGCGGCAGGGGCAGCTTTCGTTTCCTGCTGCTGTGGGTGCAGCACCTCATTTACCAGATCCACGATCTCAGCTTCAGTCTGAGCGGAGCGCAAGGTGGCGGCGAACTCATCTTTGACCAATGCACGTGCGAGGGTGGAAAGGATCTTCAGGTGTGCTTTCCCGCTGCCTTCAGGTGCAGCGATGAGAAAAATGAGGTCAGCGTCGCCGTCTGGGCCACCGAAATCAGCAGCTGGTTGAAGACGCGCGAAGGCCAACGTCGGTTCAGAAACCGCTGAGGTGCGGCAGTGGGGGATAGCAATGCGACCCCGGAAGCCAGTCGGGGATTTTGACTCGCGGGCTTCGGCATCAGCCTGCAATACCTCGGGCGCTGTAGTCCTGCCAGCGGTGGCGACGGTAGCTACGATGTTCTTGATCACGTCGCCGGCGGTAGTGCCGAAGTCTTGATCGAGGCTGACGAGCTCCGTGGAGATTACTTGAGCAGTCATTAGTTGGGTCCTTCTGAGTTAGGTTGACGGAAGGTCGAGGGGAAAGACGGTTACTTGGTTCAGTCGGAGGTCTTCCGGCGCAGGAATTTGGGTTCCAGGCAGGGAGGCGGCTGCTGAGCCATACGCCACGGCAGTGGCCAGGCAATCCTGGGGCGGAAGTCCATCACCATGCGCCATGACGAATCCCGCTAGGGAGCTATCGCCGGCACCTACAGTGGACACCGCCTCGGTCGGGGGCGGAGTCGCAGCCCAGGCACCATTCTCGGAAACCAGCACAGCGCCCGCCGCACCGAGGGTTACCAATACAAATTCCACGCCACGTTGGTTGAGTTTCCGGGCAGCGGTGACGACGGGGATGAAATTGCCTGCAGCGGCCTGTGCCTCCAGGTCTTCGCCGTCGACGCCTACCGCCTGGCCGAGCTCTTCGCCATTGGGCTTGATCACGTTGGGGCGAGCAAACTCTAGATTTTCCATCAACGCCTTAAGGGCGGCATCAGAGGTATCGATGGCAATCTTGGTTTCTGGGTTGACGGTACGGATGGCGTCGGCAAGCTGCGCATACCAATTCTTGGGGGCACCCGGTGGCAAGGAGCCGGCGAGCACCAACCAGTGGGCGGCTTCAGCTTTGAGGGCTAGGGTTTCCTCACAGTGCGCAACAACCGCTTCAGGCAGCGCTGGGCCCGGACCGTTAAGTTTGGTGGTTGCGCCGCCGGGCTCCGTGACGGTGGTGTTAGTTCTTACTCCGCTTTCGCTGGTGACGAATTGGTAGTTAACGCCCGTCTTTAGCAAGAGACGGATGAAGGGGTCATCCGCTGGAGCGGGGAAGACCGCCAGGGTGGCCTTTCCGGCGCGGTGGGCGGCAACACTGACATTGATGCCCTTACCGCCCGCTACATTGCTCACGCTGTGAAGGCGATGCACTGTGCCGCGCTTGAGTTCGGTATCGAGTTCGAGTGTGCAGTCGATACTGGGGTTAGCGGTGAAAGTAAGGATCATGAAACGACTACCTCAATTCCAATCGATTCGAGGCGGTCACGGTGATCCGGATCAATGCCCGAATCTGTGACCACGATGTTGATGTCTTCTAAGGTGCCAAAAGTGACGAGGTAGTCCTTCTGGAGTTTGGTTGAGTCACAGAGAACCATGACGTTGCGTGCGCCTTTGATCATCGCCGACTTCACTGCGGCCTCGGAAGGGTCTGGGGTTGAACAACCGTGGTCGGAAGAAAGTCCGTTAGTTCCCATCACTGCGAAGTCGGTCCGGAGGCGCTCGATTTCCAGCACCGTGTGGTCGCCCACTATCGCCCGCGTGATCGGGCGAATACGACCGCCCACCACGTGCACATTTGTCAGGCCAAATTCGGCAGTAAGGTTAGCCACCGGAATAGAGTTGGTGATCGCCGTTAACGGGGCAATGCCGTGAAGCTGACTTGCTGAAGCCATTTCACGGGCGAATTCAAGGGTGGTAGTACCGGCATCGATGCTGAGGCTAGAAATGCTGGTTTCAGCTGAAATGCGGTTCCACGCTGCCAACGCGATGCGGCGCTTTTGCTCCATGTTCACGAGTGCATTGGAACCATACTCAACTTCCACACCAGAGCTTGCGGTGGTTGACACTGCACCACCATGGACGCGGACCAGGCGACCACGGCTCTCCAGAGATTTGAGATCACGCCGGATGGTTTCCGGGGTGACGCCAAAGTGAGTGGCCAACTGGGACACGCTGACGTGGCCGGTGGTTTTAGTCGTATGGGATATTTCAGCTTGGCGCTCTGGTGCTGACAGCATGGTTGCCTCATTCTTTTGCAAGAACTCGAGCGGAAAGAACTCGGGCCAACAAAATGTGATCTGGACTAGCTCGCGGATTTCTTTGTGTTGTTCAGTACCAGCATATCTACGAACAGTGTTGGAATGTCAACAGATGTGACATGTGTTTCAAACATAAAACCACATGCGGGTGTTAGGATTAATCAAAGCTACTTCCTACCTCGTAGACGGGTGATATACGTGACCGAGCAGCAAGATAATTTGACAGTTCAAGGCACAGCGGTAGTTGGAGGCGTGCGATTCGCTCCAGCAGTGTGGATTGCACCACGCCCAGAGCTGCCGACCCCAGGGCAGCCAATTGCTGAGGACAGCCGCGCTGCGGAATTAGATCGCTTTACCGCCGCAGCGGACATCGTTGCAGGTCGCTTAGAAGAACGCGCTTCCCGTGTCTCGGGTAATGCTGCGGAAGTACTCAAGGCTACTGCCGGTATGGTTCGTGACCGCGGCTGGCGCAAGGCGGTTCGTAAGTCGACTGTCGCTGGCCAGTCAGCAGAATTCGCCGTGGTGGAAGCAACGGGCAAGTTTATTGAAATGTTCGAGAAAGCCGGCGGTCTGATGGCAGAACGCGTCACCGACCTGCGCGACATCCGGGACCGCGTCATTGCTGAACTCAAGGGCGAGCAGGAGCCCGGGCTACCACAGGTTGACGGGGAGGTGGTGCTTTTTGCTGACGATCTTTCGCCTGCGGATACCGCAGTGCTGGATACGGACAAATTCATTGCGTTGGTGACGCGCCTGGGCGGCCCGACCAGCCATACCGCGATCATTGCGCGCCAGCTGGGTGTGCCGTGTATTGTCGCCGCTGGCGATGGTCTGCAGGACATTGAATCAGGCGTGGCCGTGCTTGTTGACGGCACCCTCGGCACCGTGGTTACCGGGGTTGCGGAGGAAGAAGCCCGCCAACAAGTGGCGGAGTCCCAAGAGCGGGCAGCGAAGGTAGCTCAGTGGCGCGGTCCCGCTCAGACCAAGGACGGGCACCGCGTGCAGCTGTTGGCAAACGTTCAGGATGGCAACGCCGCCCGCATCGCAGCTGACTCCCAAGCAGAAGGAATTGGGCTTTTCCGCACCGAATTGTGCTTCCTTTCGGCGACCTCTGAGCCTTCTGTTGCTAACCAGGCTGAGGTATATCAGCGCGTTTTCGAAGCTTTCCCGACGTCGAAAGTCGTGGTCCGCACCCTCGACGCTGGTTCCGATAAGCCAGTTCCTTTCGCCTCTATGATGCATGAGGACAATCCAGCACTGGGCGTTCGCGGTTTGCGCATCGCCCGCAAGAACGAGGAAATGTTGAATCGTCAGCTGGATGCGATTGCGCTTGCCTCGCAGCAGGCCGGCCGCTCCGCCGATGCTCCTACCTGGGTGATGGCCCCTATGGTTGCCACTGCCTACGAAGCGAAATGGTTCGCTGGCCTGTGTCGGGAGCGTGGTCTGACTGCGGGGGCGATGATCGAAGTCCCAGCTGCCGCACTGATGGCAGATAAGCTGTTGCCGCATCTTGACTTCGTTTCTATCGGCACCAACGATCTCACCCAGTACACAATGGCAGCGGATCGACTCTCCCCAGAACTGGCCTACCTCACCGACCCATGGCAGCCGGCAGTGCTGCGGTTGATCCAACATACCTGTGAGGTGGCGAAGGTGACGCAGACTCCGGTTGGTGTTTGTGGTGAAGCAGCGGCTGATCCGCACCTTGCCTGCGTGCTCACCGGTTTGGGTGTCTCTTCGCTGTCTGCCGCAGCTACTTCTGTCGCTGGCGTTGGTGCGCAGCTGGCGGAAACCGACTTGGAGGTATGTGAAGCAGCGGCGAAAATTGCGCTTGATGCTTCGGGTGCCCAAGAGGCCAGAGCAGCGGTTGCGGAGCTCCTCGCAGGTTAAAGCTCGCGCACGCTGACGTGTTCCGGCGCTAGGACATCTGGGGTCGGGACAGCGCGTTGGGCGTCGCCTATCGGTGCGTTTGCGTAGGCCAGCGCCGAGGTCAGGGCGGCGACGGGGTCCTTCTCCACGTCTTTGAGCAGCGCGCCCGCAAGGGCGGCGTCTATCCAAGGCAGCCACTGCTTACCGGGTGTGCCACTGTAGGCGCCTGCGTATCGACGCCCACGGGAAAACAATTCAAAGTCGCCCCGATCCCAGCACATGAGGATGTGGGGGACTTCGGCGTCGAGAAGCGTGGTGAACCATTCATCGACGCTGGAGCGCTCAGTCACGCTGGTGCCATCAATGACCAGGAAGTCTGGCTTGGTGGTGTATACCTGCCGCAATACCGCATGTAAAGCCTGATTCGAGGTGGAGACGGCAATTTTGGTGTTGCGATGGTACAGGCGCAAGGCGCGAATAATATCTACGTACCAGGTGGCATCGGCAATGTCCGGTAGCACGCCCGCTAGGACAACCCATTCGGCTGTTTCTGCCTGCGTCACGCACAAGTCGCGC
The DNA here is from genome assembly GCF_037482665.1 of Corynebacterium sp. H127. Lineage (NCBI taxonomy): Bacteria > Bacillati > Actinomycetota > Actinomycetes > Mycobacteriales > Corynebacteriaceae > Corynebacterium > Corynebacterium sp. H127. Next base: position 265,393 of record NZ_JBBHKY010000001.1, on the reverse strand, counting down.
AGCATGGCCAGCTGGGCAACGTTGAGGTGCATCGGGGGATCGACGAACTGCAGTAGTTGTCCATCCGGCGCATCGATCAGGTAGCGCACTGGCACGGGGCCTGGGACATCCACTAGGTCGAACGGTAGGCCAAACAGCTGCAGCATTCGGCTGAATTGGCTCACTTCCGGGGCGGGGGCGATCACGGAGGTTTCCGCGCCGGCACAATACAGGGCCTGAGCAACGTTGACGCCACCGCCGGCGGGTACGATCGCAACCTCGGTCAGCTTGTTGACCTCTGTCCACGACAGCTCAGATTGCAGGTGGGAGGTCCGGAACAATTCGGGGGTCGTGGCAACGGTAAGGATCATGATGCGATGATTACCTGAATTTCGCGTTCACGCAAGGCATCGACGAAAGATTGTGGGGCCCCGGAATCCGTAATCACAACGTCGATGTCGTCGATTCCCGCGAAACTGACCAAATAATCATTACCCAACTTGGTGGAGTCACACAGCACAACTACTTGCTGCGCGTTGGTGATCATTGCCCGCTTGACCGCGGCTTCTTGGGAGTCTGCAGTAGACAGTCCGTGATCGAGGGTGAGTGCGTTTGTGCCGATGAAAGCGACATCGGCGCGCATGAGAGCGAGGGTGCGTAGCGCAGTATCGCCGACGACTGCCTGGGTGATCGCACGTACTGTGCCGCCGAGAAGTTGAACTTCATCGATGCCTGAATTAGCTAGATTCAGCGCAATGGAGAGGCAGTTGGTAACGATTGACCAATGGCGCGCACTGGGATGATCCACAATGAGTTCAGCGAGCGCGGATACCGTCGTACCGGCATCAAGAAAAATTCCCCCGTTGCGGGAGGGGAGGAAATCGAGCGCGGTGCGGGAAATGGCGGTTTTGGCGCTAGAGGCAGACTTGTAGCGAGTGTCCAGGCTGAACTCTGTAGTTAGAAAGCTCTGTGTAGCTACAGCGCCACCGTGCACGCGGTGAATAATGCCGTCTTGAGCCAGTACGGCGAGATCGCGACGCACAGTTTCCGCAGTGACATCAAACCGTTGTGCTAACTCGGTCACGTTGACGCGGCCCTCGATAGCAGTCAGCGAGGCTATCTGGCGTCGGCGCTCTTCTGCATACAAAATGGGACTCCTTGGTTGGGGGGTGAACACGTGAAGCGGGATATCACGTGTCCCGCGGCTTCGTCTGGGGTGTGACGAAACACGTTGCAAACTCCATATAGTGTCCCACAAAACCAATGTCCGATCGGGCGTACCGGACATATCCCACAGTGAAGAGCTCCGTCTGACCCCCTAAACGTGGTTAAAAACCGGTCATGTTGGTGGGGTTAACCGCATTAAGGCTTGCTTAAGGGGTGTAATGCCTGCATATTACAGCTTTCGTAGCACGGAGACGACCTTGCCCATGATCTGCGCGGTTTCGCCGGGGATAGGCGCGAACGCATCGTTGTGAGGTAGCAGCCAGATGCCGGTGGAGTCTCGATGGAACTCTTTAACCGTTGCTTCTCCATCGAGCATCGCAGCGACGAATTCACCCTCTTCGGCAACGGGCTGGGAACGGATGACCACCCAGTCGCCGTCTAGGATGCCTGCATCCTTCATGGATAGTCCCACTACCTGCAACATGAAAAGCTCGCCGTCCCCGACGATTTCTGCAGGAAGGGGGAAGTAATCCTCGACGTTTTGCTCCGCCAAAATCGGGTTACCGGCGGCGATGCTCCCTACGACAGGAATGAAATGGGCGGGGGAAGCAGACTCTGGCTTGCCGGCCTTAGCTGACTTGGGGCCAGGCTTTGGCCCCGCCTTTGGCTTATCCATGCCCGGCATGATGCGGACATCCACTGCGCGGGGCTTGTTGGGGTCGCGCCGCAAGTAGCCCTTTTCCTCGAGTTGACGCAACTGATAAGCCACGGAAGAAGTCGACTGCAAGTCGACGGCATCGCCAATCTCGCGGATGCTTGGTGGATAGCCGCGCAACACCACTGCATCGCGGATTACTTCAAGGATGCGGCGTTGCCGGTCTGTGAGCTTGGGTTGCGGGGAGTTGCGCTTAGTGGGGGCCATGTCTGTTTAATCTCCTGCGAATCTTTGGGGCGAATAGACGAACGTGTTCGAAAACGTGCGAAATTGCATGCAGCCCCAGTGTTCTAGAGCTAGTTCGATCATAACAAGAAAAGTCCGGGTAGCACAGCTTTCCTGGCGGGAAATACTGAACAATTTCGAAAATATGGGCCAAAGCTAGACATTCGAACATAACCGTGCTAAAAATCGAACATAGCAACTAAATTCGAACATGTGAACGAGGTCTAAGAGTTGCTGTCCGAACCCTTCACTAGCTTTTAGACCACAACACCTCAACTTTTTAAAAGGAACCGCTATGACCATGATCTCAGCACGCACAGCAAATTACTCACCGCAGCGCTCTTTGGGTGGTGGGGTAGTACCGCCAGCAGCAACATGGAACGGAGAGTATTCTCGCCCCGGCGTCCAGGTTCGTACTCGCTACACCGTCCAACACCGGGCGACCTGCGCTTCACATGCTGACCATCCGCGGACGTCACCTCGGGATATGCGACGAGCAAAGAGACAGGAGTCTCTTGCGCAGATTGCTTTGGGGGGAATCTTAGGGTTGGCCGCGGTGATCGGCATGGTTATGGCGGAACCGGCCGTGGAGCAGCCCTATACGGAAACTACTGTTGCTACCCAGTTGGCAACTGTCCAGGCCAAGTAGCGCCTCTAAGTTCGAATTCCGAAGAAGTGCTGGCTAGGATTGTTGACGCACGCTTCCGGCTTACTGGCGTGTGAAGCAAAATGATCACCTATCTGGGCTGGAGTGCACTGTGTATTGTCCGTTTTGCCACAACAACAACTCGCGCGTGATTGATTCGCGTGTGATTGACGCCGGGGCTGCTATTCGGAGACGGCGCGAGTGCGCCAATTGCGAGGGACGCTTCACTACAGTGGAAAAGGCCGTCCTTCTGGTGATCAAAAGGAATGGCGTCACAGAACCCTTCAGCCGCGAAAAAGTTATCCTCGGTGTTCGACGTGCCTGCCAGGGGCGCGACGTCTCCGATGACGCGCTGAAGCGACTCGCCCAAGAAGTCGAAGAATCAGTACGTAGCCATGGCAGCAGCCAAATCAACGCAAACGATATCGGATTGGCGATCCTGGAACCACTGCGTGAACTCGACGAGGTGGCCTATTTGCGCTTTGCCTCGGTGTACAAATCCTTTGATAGCGCTGACGATTTCGAATCCGAGATCCGGTTGATGCGCCGTAGAGCGCGGCAGGAAGACTAGCGAAGCACAGTCGCACCAGCGCTGCTCAGCGCAACTTCATGATGGCCTTCTCGATGCGTCTTGCGGATACGGGATGAGCGGTTCCCAGTTGTTGAGCGAAGAGGCTCACCCGCAACTCCTGCAGCATCCAAGAGATATCCTTGGCCTCTTTAGTTTTATCGCGACCAATAGGAAGAGCCGCCAGCTTCTTGGCAAGCTGGGCTTCGCACTGCGCGACTTGTTCCTGCAGCATGGCATCCCGATCCGGGTCCCGATCCATGTCATCGAGTCGCTGAAGCATCGCCTTCATATAGCGTGGCAGATGCTTGAGCCTGGCAACACCATGAACGCTCAGTGCGTTCTGTGGCAAGAGGAAAGCAAGCTGGGCCCGCATGTCATCGATCGCTTCGCCAGTCCATCCTGCGATTTCCTCATCGACGCTGATGAAATCCACGAGTGCAGGCGCTAGTGCGACGATCTGTTGTCGTACCCGGCCCGGAACCTCAGGCTTGATCGTAGCAACCAGTTGCTCGAACTCTTCTGGAGAGCGCACTGGGCCCCCGTGCTCAAACATCAAATCGCGTACCGCGGCTACGCGCGCATCATCAATCAGCCCGGGAAGTTGCCCGTGCGGATAGTTGTCTACAGCCACGCGTTGTTTGAGCGGCAGTCCGTTCGCCATGTTCTTGCCTGGTACCGGAATTTCGCGCAGTAGGAGAGTAAGCGTGGAGGTAATCATTGCCCGTTGTGCGTCTGCCTCGGTTGGCATCGCTTCGATAGCTACGCCCTGCTTAGTTACCACTAGTGCCGGGTAAGCGACGACGTTCTGGCCATCGATACGCGTCACTACTTGGTCGGCGATTGTGCCGTGTTCGGTGGTGCTCCACTTCGCCGCTGGTGGTGCGACTTGCTGGCCCCGACGCGCTGCTTTACTGACAGAATTGCGGATTTTGCCAGCGCATCGCTGTTTGAGCTCGGAAAGATTCTTGTCTGAATCAATGATCGTGCCGCGCTTATCGACGGCAGCGAACGTCATCCGCAGATGCGCAGGCAATTTCGATTCGCTGAAATCTCCCGGGTTGATACCCACCGCGCCGAAGCCACGGAGAATCTCCGCGAGCTGCGTCGCAATTCTTCCAAAATAGGGTTTGAGTTCAGGCAGCGCCCTAGCCGCGAAGTCTGGTGCCGGGATCACAGTGCGGCGCAGCGGCTTCGGCAGGGAACGAATGAGTTCTGTGAGCAGCTCTAGGCGCAGTCCGGGGACTAGCCAGTCAAAACCCTCCGGGCTGACACCGGCGAGCAGTGGCACCGGGATCTTCACTGTGACGCCGTCGAAGGGATGGCCGGGTTCAAAGTGGTATTCCAGATCGAAGGCAAGTGAGCCCTGTTGCCACGTGTCCGGGAACTGCTCTTCCTGCACTTCAGCAGCACCCGCGGCTAAGAGCTTCTCCGGGTCAAAGTCGAGGAGCGTAGGATCCTGCTGGCGCGCCTTCTTCCACCAGGAATCGAAGTGGCGGGCGGTAGTGATTGATTCTGGTAGTCGGGAGTCGTAGAAGCCGAAGAGTGCCTCCTCGTCGACTAAGAGGTCACGGCGCCGCGTTTTTTCTTCTAGACGGGCAGCCTCGGAGAGTTTTGCCGAGTTGTCGTGGAAGAACTTATGGTGGGTGGACCAATTGCCCTCCACCAGGGCATTGCGAATGAACATTTCGCGGGCAGCGACGGCGTCGACGCGGTGATAGGGCACCAGTTTATCGACGACGATCGTCACACCGAACAGTGTGGACTTTTGGTACACCATTGCTGCGCCGCGTTTGGTGGACCAATGTGGCTCCGAATACTGGTGCTTGAGCAAGTCCGCCGCCAGGGTTTCCACCCAGCGTGGGTCGATCTTCGCCACGTCTCGCGCCCACAGTCGCGAAGTGTCCACAAGTTCAGCAGCCATGACAAACTCAGGCGGCTTCTTCGCAAGTGCTGATCCGGGAAACACCATGAACTTGGCGCCGCGGGCCCCAAAGAACTCCCTGGTATCGCCCTCGCGCTGACCTATGTGGGAAAGCAACCCTGCCAATAGCGATTGGTGCAAGGCATCGTCGTTGCGGGCGGTGACCTCTGTGGTCGCCAGGCCTGCGCTTTTGAATCCGATGTCCTTGCTAATGCCACGTAGTTGGCGGACCAGATCCTGCCACTCCCGGATACGCAGGTAGTGGAGGAATTCCTTCTGGACACGTTTCCTGAATTGGTTCCCTGATAGCTCTTGGCTGAGTTCCTGGAGGTAGTCCCAGAGCTTGAGGTAGCTCAGGAAATCGCTATCGGTGTCTTTGAATCGGGCATGTTGCTGGTCAGCCTGTGCTTGGTGGTCTAGCGGGCGTTCGCGCACATCTTGAATGGTCAGCGCTGCAACCACGATGATGGCAGCGTCGAGGCAACCGTTGCGGTGTGCCTCCACCAGCATGCGGGCCATACGCGGATCAACCGGGATTTGGGCGATTTGCTTGCCGATGTCGCTGAGCTGGGGTGCCCCATTTTCTTCACCTTGACTGATAGCACCCAGCTCATGGAGTAGCATCAGCCCATCGCGAATCGCCTTGTGGTCGGGATGCTGTACGAAGGGGAAGTCTGCTATGTCACCCAAGCGCAGTGCGGCCATACGCAAGATGACGCTAGCAAGGTTAGTGCGCAGGATCTCGGGATCCGTAAATTCGGGGCGGGAGAGGAAGTCTTCCTCCGAATACAGGCGGATCGCGATGCCATCAGCTACACGCCCACAACGGCCGGAACGCTGGTTGGCGCTGGCCTGTGAGATGGGTTCAATGGGCAGCCGCTGCACCTTGGTTCTGGTGGAGTAACGGGAAATGCGCGCCAGGCCAGTATCGATGACGTAATGGATACCGGGAACAGTCAGCGAGGTTTCTGCGATGTTCGTCGCAAGGACAATGCGACGCCGAGAATGCGGTGCAAAGACGCGATGTTGCTCTTCGTTGGATAGGCGACCAAAAAGTGGCACCACATCGACGCCCTTGAAGCGACGCTTATCGATCACTTCCATCGCATCGCGAATGTCTCGCTCGCCCGAGAAGAAGCACAAGATGTCGCCGGAACCTTCGGCCATTAGCTCCTCAATGGCAAAAAGGAGGCCGTCTAGGGGATCTATATCCACTGTTTTGTCGGATACCTCGGCAATAAGCGGGCGATAGCGCACCTCGACGGGATAAGTGCGTCCGGAAACCTCAATGATGGGGGCCGGATCCCCGGCAGCGTCGCAGAAGTGCTCGGCAAAGCGCTCTGGATCGATGGTGGCAGAGGTGATAATGACTTTTAGATCAGGGCGCTGCGGCAGCAAAGTCTTAAGATAGCCGAGCAGGAAGTCAATGTTGAGCGAGCGTTCATGAGCTTCGTCGATGATGATCGTGTCGTAGGCGAGTAGCTTGCGGTCGCGCTGCATTTCCGCGAGCAAAATGCCATCAGTCATCAATTTGACGGCCGTCTGGTCACCCACCCGATCGTCGAAACGAATCGCGTAGCCGACGGATTCGCCGATGTCTTGACCCAGCTCGCTGGCGATGCGCTCCGCGACTGTGCGAGCCGCTAAACGACGCGGTTGGGTGTGTCCAATGAGACCGCGCACGCCTCTGCCGAGCTCCAAGCAGATTTTTGGAATCTGGGTGGTTTTACCCGACCCCGTCTCACCGGCGATGATGACGACCTGATGTTGCGCAATGAGTTCCGCAATATCGCCCTTTCGTGCGCTTACCGGCAAGGCTTCCGGATAGGAAACCTCGGGAATGGTGGCGCGCCGTGCCGCCAGACGCACCGCAGCAGCTGCAATATCTGCGCCGATTGCGGTGAGGGCCTTAGGGGAGCGGGCCTTTGCTAGTCGACGTCGGAACGCTGCGCTGTCTTTGATGCTGAGGGAGTCGAGCCGCTGATACAGCTCGCGCTTGCTAGGCGCCGCGGGCGAAGTTTCTGGGGTACTCATAACTACGCACAATCTTAGCCCGAAGGCGCATGATAGCTGCTAAATAGTGCTTGCGAAAGCCTGTGCCACAATCTCACCAAACTGGTTGAACTCTTCAGCGCGGTGCGAGGAGGATCGGAACGCCAATCCGATGGTGCGTTCGGCCTGCACATCATCGGCGAAGTGAGCGATAGCGATGCCCGGGCGGTTACCTTCCCAAGACAGCGCAGACTGTGGAATCAGAGTTGCACCGAGGCCACCAGCGACACACTGCAAGACGGTTGCCAAGCTGGAGGCCTGAGCCACAGCGGAGCGAGTGGTGGTGGGATGGACATCGACGAGCCGGCAGAGATCAACCACCTGGTCGCGCAGGCAATGGCCGTCGTCAAGCAGCAGCAGATTGAGGTCCTTCAGCGCATCCAGGGTGAGACCAGTCTGGCCTGCCAACTCGTGGCCAGCTGGCAATGCGATGACAAAGCGTTCAGTGTAGAGCGGAATCTCTACGATGCCCTGCTTGTTAGACGGAACAGCAATGACGATGACATCGGTGTGGCCGTCGCGGAGCTGGCTGATGAGCTGCTCGGTTTGGGCCTCGACGATTTTTGGTTGCAGATCTTTAAACTCCTTGCTCAGGAGCTTTAAGAAGTTCGGCAGCAAATATGGGGCGATCGTGGGGATCATTCCCACGGTGAGTGGGCCGGCCAAAGAACCGTCCGCTCCCTGCGCGTGGGCGAGGAACTTGTCTGCCGCATCCAAGGTAGCCTTCGCTTCAGCCAAGAGCGACTGGCCAACAGGGGTGACGATCACCCGGCGGGTAGAACGCTCAATCAGCTGGACGTCAAGCCCCGTCTCAAGAGCCACCAAGGCCTGAGACAGTGAAGGCTGTGAAATGCTCAGCTTCGCTGCCGCAGTGCCAAAATGCTTAGTTTCCGCAATTGTCACAAAGGTGCGCAATTGGGCCAAAGTGGGGCGGTAGCCTCTAGATGCCATGTACTTATCCTTAACGGTGCTTAAATATCGGATTCGATCTGCTCTACCCCAAGGGCAGGAGGGACGCGGCGGTCAGTCTGGACTGGCGCGTTGAGGTTGCGAAACATCACAACTTATATCGAATCAATGGACAAACTGTATCAACATTCGGTAACAATTGAGTTACGGCTGAGAACTTGTTTTTAATCACTCCTCATAAAAGAGGTTATCAACAAAAGAGCATTGGTTGGTGACCTGCCGTTATGATGCCAGATTCGGCGGTTGTAGCAGTCTGAATATAGTGAATTAAACTGCGGTTTTAACTTAGCTAAATCTCAGTTCCAAGCTACTGAGCCGCACCTCACCTGCGTTATCCGTGGCATCAAGGTCCACTGTTGCTATGAATGCGAAAGCGTTATCACCGGCAGGATCTTTCATAATTTGCTCGGCGCGCCACAGTCGCCCTGTCGTCGCGAGGGAGAAATACTGTGGCCCACGCGCTGCAGGTCCAACATCCAGATCGGCATACTCCTCAAAATAAGCGTCCATTGCAGCACCGAAATCCGGTGCTTCATCCAGATAGGCGGTGGCAGCGGCCAATTCTTCCTCACGCTCAAACGCGAAAAGCTCGACCAAGCGGAACATTTGATTGCGGATCATGATCTTCAGCGCCCGCGGATTAGCAGACAGCGCCGTTGGATCTTCCACACCGAAAGCCAACTCTCTAGCCACGGTATCAGCAGACACTGGTGCGTCTGGGTCTGCCAGCAGTGCCCACTCGTCAACCAACGAGGAGTCAACCTGGCGGACCATTTCGCCAAGCCAGACGACAACATCTTCAAGCTCTTCCGTGAGATATTCCTGAGGTACTGAGTGCTGCAATGTTCGCCAGGCGTCAGTCAAGTAGCGCAGTACCACGCCCTCACTACGGCCAACACCGTAGGTGGCAACGACATCCGAGAAGGTCATGGCATGTTCGATCATGTCTCGTACAACGGACTTAGGGGAAATATCGAACTCCCGAATCCACGGGTGGCCCTTGGAATAGGCTTCGTAGGCGCCCTCCAGGAGGTCCTCTAGCGGCTTCGGCCACGTGATGTCTTCCACGATGGACATCCGCTCGGTATAGTCGACGCCCTCCGACTTCAGGGCGGCGATTTCCTCGCCGCGCGCTGCCTTCTGCTGTGCGATCAAGATCTGGCGGGGATCATCAAGAATCGCTTCAAACACGCTGATCACATCGAGAGCATAGGTCTCGGACTCCTTGTCAAGCAGCTCCAGGGTTGCGAGTGCAAAGGGCGCCAGTGGCTGGTTCAAGGCAAAATCCCGTTGCAAGTCCGCAGTCAGGTGGTAAGTGCGCCCCTCGGAATCCGTGCCCTCACTAACCTTTTCCACGATGCCAGCATTGAGCAGTCCGCGGAACAATTCGATCGCAGTGAGGATGTCCTTGTTCTGCTTCGTCCGGGTATCGTGGTTGCCCCTGAGCAGCTGCCGCATGTGCTGGTAGCCGTCCCCAGGCCGGGCAACCACGTTGAGCAGCATCGACGTGGACACGCGGAACTGACTGCTCATCGGCTCCGGATCTGCTGAGATAAGCCGTTCGTAAGTACTGGCGGTCCACGTGACCTCGCCTTTTCGAGCGACCTTCTTCTTGATCTTCTTCAGCTTTGCCGGATCGGTACCGGCCTTTTGCCGGAGTCGGTAATTCTCAATCTCATGCTCCGGAGCCTCGATGACTACGGTGCCGATCGTGTCAAAGCCGGCCCTACCAGCACGACCTGAAATCTGGTGAAATTCCCGGGATTTGAGCATACGCATCTTGCTGCCATCGAACTTGGTGAGCCCAGTAAACAACACGGTGCGGATCGGCACGTTAATACCGACCCCCAGCGTGTCGGTACCGCAGATGACCTTAAGTAGGCCGGTCTGTGCCAGCTTCTCGACGAGGCGTCGATACTTCGGCAGCATGCCCGCATGATGCACACCAATGCCTTTACGCAATAAGCCAGACAGAGTCTTTCCAAAGGTAGTGGTGAAGCGGAAGTCACCGATCTCGGCCACGATCTGCTCTTTTTCCTCCGCAGTGATCACCTTCATGGAGGTCATAGACTGCGCCCGCTCGGTGGCCTCCCGCTGTGTAAAGTGCACCACGTAAATGGGTGACTTCCCGCTGCTGAGCAGTTCCTCGATCGTCTCGTGGACGGGGGAGTACACATAGGAAAACTCTAGGGGGACTGGGCGCTGTACACCGGAGACGACGTTAGTGGTGCGTCCGGTTCGCTGTTGCAGATCGCGCTCCAAGAAGCTGGTGTCTCCGAGTGTGGCCGACATAAGCAGGAACTGTGCCTTAGGTAGCTCCAGAAGCGGGACTTGCCATGCCCAACCCCGATCGGGTTCCGAGTAGTAGTGGAACTCGTCCATCACCACTTGATCGATGTCAGCGTTCACCCCGTCGCGCAAAGCGATGTTTGCCACGATTTCTGCCGTAGCGCAGATGATTGGGGCGCGGCCGTTAACGGTTGCGTCTCCTGTCATCATTCCCACATTTTCGGGGCCGAAGATATCGCACAGACTGAAGAACTTCTCGCTCACCAGTGCCTTGATGGGGGCGGTATAGAAGCTCCGCTGGCCACGAGCCATGGCAATAAAATGCGCCGCAATGGCGACCATGGACTTGCCGGAGCCAGTGGGCGTTGCCAAGATGACGTTGTCACCTGCGAGTACCCCGAGGGATGCTTCTTCTTGAGCAGGGTAGAGGGTGATGTTCTTCTGCTTCGTCCAAGAAAGGAAAGAATCGAAAATGGATTCATCAAAAAGCGACTCGGGTACTTCACTGAGGTCAGGCAACATCTGGCTTAAGTTCACCTGACCCAGCGTACTAGGAGGCTAGCTAGCCATGGGGCTGACCGCTTTCGTCCTCATCATCATCCTCTAAATCCGCGAGGAAACGTTCGAACTCGGCACCGATTTCCTCGCCGGAGGGAATCGAGGACTCTCCGGGCAAGATCTCGTTAAGATGCCGGGAACGGTAGCGCTCCATTTCCTCGTCAAACTGACGTTCCAGCGCATGTACTACCGCTTGGATTTCGCCGGAATCTTGGACCTGTTCCTCAACCTGCACACGGACGCGCTCGGCATCGCCTTCCAAGGCAGCAAGAGGGAACTTGAGATTCGCAGCGGTGGCGAGGGCGTCGAGAAGCCGCACGGTGGCCTCCGGATAGTCTGAGGCAGAAAGATAGTGCGGCACGTGCGCAGTGAAGCCTGCGACTGTCCTGCCGCGCTTGTGGAGCTTGCGTTCTAAGTGCAGCGAAGCAGAACCCGGCACAGTGATACGGGAGTCGATGGCGTAGAGCCGCTCGAGTAGCTCCTTTGCGTTGCCGTGCGCCGATACCACCAGGGGCCTAGTGTGCGGCACCGCCATGGGAGCAGCGTACAAGCAGATCGTCTGCTGGACACCAAAACGATCTACCAGGTCAGCGACCGAGTTGGTGAAAGAATCCCAGCGCAGGTCCGGTTCCGGACCGGATAGCAGCAAAAACGGGGCGCCAGCGTTGTCGCGCACGACGTGCAGGTTCAGCTCTGGATCCTCGGACTCAACCACCTCATTGCGTTCGATGGTCACCGGAGGGCGCCGCGAACGATAATCGATCAGCTCATCCGAATTGAACGTGGCCAGGAGTCGGTGGTCGAGGGCATCGAGCAGGTGCTGTGCGCTTGATTCCACAGCCTGACCAGCATCTGCATAGCCCTGCAGCGCGACGACAAGCGTAGGGCCGTGTGAGCCCTCGCTGGAGACCTCAGGTGCCGGATACTCAAGCTCGTACATTCGGGCTGAGCGACGCGGATATTCGCGCTCGGTCATGTGAGTCCTCCTTCAATCAGTGATACTTCGACCATACTTAGTTTCTTGGTCGAATTGCTGTAACTGATGTAACCGTTGTAATCCACGAATTATTCCAGACTACGGGCAAAAAATGGGACTCGACACGAAACGGAGGGTGTGGAGAACCCAGCAATTCCACAGATCTGGGTGTTAGCCCGAGCAAGGAACAAGCAAGTGTCGGGAACACAGCGGAGACTGCGTAGTCATGACACACAATGCAGAAAACACACCCGGTTTCCTTCTATCTAATATTCCTGGGGCGCTTGGCTACATCCCGCAGGAGTGCGCAGTCATCTTTGCCTTTGAGCGATCCGGCCCCGAGCATGGCCAATGCCGTTATGAACTGGGGCCAATGTTGCGAGTGGACCTGCCTGACCTGCTGACCCACAACTTCCTGACCTTCCTAGATGAACTGGGCGCAGATCTATTGTTCGCTGCAGTCATTGGGTCACCCCGGGCCGCGGATGCTGGAGTCATGCTTGCAGAGCGTTGCGCTATAGAGGACATTCCTCTTGCCGCAGTGTGGCATGTTGTCGAACTTCTCTCTGGAGCGCGGTATCAACGGGTAGCGGGGGAGAGCACCGTATCCTTGGGCCCCAACACAAGCGCTAAAGACTGCTGGGATCGGGGATATGTCGCGGAAATTGTTGCTGCTCCCGCCATGGTGGACTTCGTACGCAGGGGCGAGCTGCCGGAAATCGATCGGACTGCGAGCTATGCCTTCCTCACAGCGCCACACCCAGAACTGAGCGATGCGGGCCGTCGCATGTTTAGTGAATTTGCGGTGCGCCAAGGCGAGAGCCTCATTAGCGCCGTCGAAAGTAGCGAACCGCGGGAGGCCGAGCTGATGGTGGACTCAATTCTGGATGACTTCCAAGAGCACATCGACGCGATTATCCACGAGCAGCTCAGCGTAGCGGATCTGCTGGAGGACATTGAGCTGTTGGAAACTTTGGCTGTGTACTTTGGCAACACCAAGCTGCGTGACTGCACGTTGAAATGGGCGGTGTCGCCCTACGCGGAAGCCTTGTTCACTTTGACAGTGGCGTTGGCACGCACAGGTACAGGAACGTTGCAGGCAAATGCGCTATGCGCAGCTGCTCTTTCCGCCTCCTACCTAGGTCTGCATTACCGGGTATCGCAGGCCCTCCAGCTGGCCTATGCTGCTGACGACGAGCATCGGCTAGCGGCCCTCATGACGCAAGCGCTGTACTACGGTGCTATGCCGATGCTGCACGAGGCTTGCCACGAGGGTTCACTCTTGGCAGAAGCCTCGCTGCGGGGCAGCGTGGTGGAGAGTTAGCGTCGCGCGCTGTGCGCGCGTTCGCCTAGCTGGGATGTAAATGCCCATGCGTCGGCCACGATAGTCCGCAGATCAGTGCGGGTTGGTCGCCAACCTAACTCGGCCTTTGCGCGCTGGGATGAGGCAATGAGCGTGGCTGGGTCGCCCGCACGGCGCGGTGCAATTTCAGCCGGGATCGGATGTCCAGTTACTTCGCGGCATACGTCGATCACCTGACGGACGGAGTAGCCGTCGCCGGAGCCTAGATTGAAGATTCGGTGCTGCCCGGTGGCATTGGATTCCATGGCCAGGAGATGGGCGTCTGCGAGATCGCGGATATGAATGTAATCGCGTACCGGAGTGCCATCTGGGGTTGGCCAATCATCGCCGAAAATCATGATCTTATCCCGGTGCCCCAACGCAACCTGGAGGACCAGCGGGATCAGGTGGGTTTCCACCTCACGGTTCTCGCCGACTGTGCCATAGGCTCCCGCGACATTGAAATAACGCAGGCTGGTAGCTGCTAGGCCGAAAGCATGCGCATAGGAAGTGATGGCATAGTCAATCGCGAGTTTGGTTGCGCCATAAGGATTGGTCGGTGCGGTAGGCATATCCTCGGTAATGGGAACCACTTCTGGTTCGCCATAAGTTGCTGCAGTGGAGGAAAATACCAGGTTGGACACGCCGTGGGTTCGCATCGCGTCTAAGAGGCGCAGTGAGGTGACAAAGTTGTCTTGCCAATACTCGTCTGGCTTTTCCACTGACTCGCCGACCAAAGACCTGGCAGCAAAATGTAGTACTGCATCGAAGTTGTCTGCTGCCAAAACCTCATCGATTTTGTCGTAGACATTGCCTTCGATGAAGGTAGCGGTGGTGGGGATGGCTGCACGATTTCCTGTAGCCAAATTGTCCAAAATGGTGACGTTGTGTCCTTGTTCGACAAGTACATGTGCGCAGACGCTACCGACATATCCGGCGCCGCCGGTGACCAAAACATTCATGGGGCGAAACTCTCCTAGGAAAGGTTGACTCGGATGGCGTGGCAGAGGTCCTCAGGGATGACTACGTGTTTGCCGTCGATGTCGATGCGGGCGCCCTCGCTGAGATTCGTCACCGTGACTGCGGAGCCAAGCTTGATGCCAGCTTCGCACAGTGCATTGAGCTGCTCTTCCGCCACCTGGACGATCTCATTGATCTGAGTAATTTTGGCCGCCAGCTCTTTGTTCAAAGGCAGATCAATGATGCGCTGACCGAGTGTTTCCCCTGGGTCTTTGACCCCCAGCTGTTCCAAACCCGGAATGGGGTTGCCGAAAGGAGAGGTGGCATAGTTATCAAGCACTTCGACGAGCTTAACCTCGACCTCGTCGCTCATTACGTGTTCCCACCGGCAGGCTTCATCGTGAACCTTTTCGATGTCGAGGCCGATGATGTTGGTCAGCAGCCGCTCTGCCAAGCGGTGTTTGCGCATGACTGCGATCGCTAGATCCCGGCCAGCAGCGGTCATCTTCAAGCTGCGGTCGGAAGCGACTTGGACGAGCCCGTCGCGCTCCATGCGCGCAACAGTTTGGCTGACGGTAGGTCCGGACTGCTCTAGTCGCTCCGCGATGCGGGCGCGCAGCGGGATAACCCCCTCTTCCTCGAGCTCGTAAATGGTCCGCAAATACATTTCGGTGGTATCGACCAAGTCCTTCAAGAACATCGACCTTTCACGAGACTTCAAAGCAAGCAAATTTAGTGCTGCTGGCTACGGCCTGGCGCTGGTGCGCCAATTCAACCGGTTAAGGATTCGCCTAATTCTAGCTCATTTGCTGCTGTTGAGCGGCGTACCGCACACGACTCAAGGCGAACAAAAGAAAAAGATGACAAAAGCTTGGGGCCCTGCCTTCCGGAGAAAACTTCTCAAGCGGAAAGGCAGGGCCCCAAGCCAAGTGGTTATTAGAGGGAGTACTCGCGGAGCTTGTCGGCGCGTTCGCCGTCGCGAAGCTTTGCCATTACTTCCCGCTCAATCTGGCGGACCCGTTCCCGGGACAATCCGAACTTTCGCCCAATCTGATCCAGCGTACGAGGCACACCATCATCAAGACCGTAACGCAAGCAGATCACATCTTGTTCACGCTGCTCTAAGGTGTCCAAGACGGTGCGGATGTCCGAATGGCGTAGGGAAGCGACGACGGCAGTCTCGGCGTCGGTGGCTTCGGAATCCTCGATGAAGTCGCCCAGCGGAGCTTCCTCGTCCGCGCCTACTGGCATATCCAGGCTTACTGGATCGCGGGACTGGCGCAGCAGCATTTCAATCTTTGACTCGTCAATGCCGGATTCCGCAGCGAGTTCCTCATTGGTGGCTTCACGGCCGAGGTTCTGGTACAGCTCGCGCTTAATCCGTGAGAGCTTGTTAACCTGCTCAACCAGGTGTACCGGGAGCCGGATAGTACGGGACTGATCGGCCATGCCACGGGTAATAGCTTGCCGGATCCACCAGGTGGCATAAGTGGAGAATTTAAAGCCCTTAGAATAATCAAACTTCTCCATGGCACGGATCAGACCAAGGTTGCCCTCTTGGATCAAATCCAGCAGTGGCATGCCACGGCCGGTGTAGCGCTTGGCCAGGGAGACCACTAGGCGGAGGTTCGCTTCGAGCAGGTGAGCACGAGCCTTCTTGCCTTCCTTTGCCAATACTTTGAGGTCGCGCTTCTTGGCGCGAGTAAGGGAATCTGCCTCATTCTTGAGGAGGTGTTCCGCGTATAAGCCGACCTCGATGTCCTGCGCTAACTGCACTTCTTCTTCTGCGCTGAGCAGAGCAGTTTTGCCGATACCATTGAGGTAGACGCGGACGAGGTCGGCGGAAGGATTGTCGTTGGAGTGACCACGACGACTGCCGCGATCAACTTCCACATCGGCATTTTCCTGCGTGGACGGTTGAGTCATAAGTGCCTCCTGCTCGTCGTAGGTTCTACCCTGCCTAACGCGTGGCCACAGAAATAAGTTCCCGGGACTGAAATTTTTCCGATCGTGCTCGGATTAGGCCTCCACAATGACGGTGAAGGGCCCCTCGTTCACGCTAGATACCTGCATTTTTGCGCCGAATTGTCCCTCAGCCACCTCGATGCCACGCTCGCGCAGATAAGCTACGATCTTGGCGATGACCGGCTGCGCGATCTCACCCGGTGCGGCATCGCTCCACGATGGGCGGCGGCCTTTGGCAGTCTGGCCATGCAAAGTGAACTGACTGACTACGAGCACTGGGGCGCCGGCATCTACTACGGAAACCTCACCAGCGAGGATGCGCAGTTCTGCAATCTTGCGGGCTACCGTCTGCCAAGCCTCAGTGGAGTCCGCGCGCCCCACTCCGACTAAGGCGAGTATGCCGCCCGTGTCCGAGCATTCGATCGCTCCGACAACTTCACCGGACACGGAGACACTGGCGGAAGAAACTCTCGTTAACACGGCCCGCATGACTACTCTCCTAACAATTCGGCCGGAATCAGAAAACCGTGGCGGACAAGATCGATAACCGCTCCGACCACAGCTGGGGCCAGCACAGTAACGTCGAGCCCATTAGCCATGGCGTATAGCTCCACGATCTCTCCCAAGGAAAGGCCCTGTGGATGTACTCCCGAGATGATTGACACCAGATGCTCATCCACTTCGTGGCTCCACCTCGGGCCGTCGAGACGCGTGAGGCGGCGCACTGCGGTAGTAAGACCCATGCCGGAGTCAGCATCGGGTACACGGACCTCTTCGCTGGCCACGGTGGGGCGCAGCATGTAGCGCGAGGTGAGGATGTCATCGGCATCGACCGTGCGCAACCAGGCGGAACGGGTGAAAAACTCGCTGACTTCTTCGCGCAGCGGATCGCTGAAGTCTTGGTGCAGTTCCTCGGCCAGGATGTCCGCGGGGGAGTCTGCGTCGATGCGCTGCAGTGCGACGTATCCAAATCCAATACCGGTGACATTGTGGCGCACGAAATGATCGAGCCACGCTGCAGTGCGTTCTTGGCCCTCCGGACTGCGTGGATCGATGGATTCGTCGCGCAACCAGGTGCCCACATACATCTCTGGAGCTACAACATCCCGCTGAATAAGCCAGGCACAGACACCCGTATCTGGCAACCACGCTGCGACGCGTTGCTGCCAGCGCTCAGTGTCCTTGTGCACCCATGCTGCGAGTACATGCGCGGTGCCGCCCACATTCAAGTGATCGACCAGATTAGACACGACCAGCTCACTAGCTCCATCTAAGTTCAAGCCCGAATCGCGATAGACGTGTCCCACCTCTGGCAGCCCCACAACAAACGGGGGATTGGCTACGATGCGGTCGAAGCGACGTCCGGCAACTGGCGCGAACCACGAACCCTGCAGCAGCTCGATGCTGTCCTGGTCAGCCAGCGTAGCCCGCGCGAAGTCTAGGGCGCGGTTATGAACATCAGTACCGCTGAGGTGCTTTGCGACGCCCAGTTGCCCCAGGAGCTGAACGCCGGAACCGGTGCCCAGGTCCAACAGAGTCTCCACGGGAGTCAACGGAACCGTGTTGAGCAGGGAAAGCGAAGCCGCACCGACACCGAGGACATGATCGGGGCCGGGGATTCGCTGGGTGAGAGAAGCATCGATGTCGGAAAATACCCAACGGTCTACGTCATTGATCACGTGCGGGATTACGTCGTAAGCGATGCGGCCCTCAGCGTCACACAGCGCGGCTACAGTTGGCGCGCCAATGAGTTCGTTGAGACGAGCTGTGGGAACAACATCTTTGAGGAGAAAAGCCCGAATCAACAGCCCGAGGTTGGAATGCTCCGGGCAATGTCGGCGCACGGCAGCAGGTTCACCCCGGTGCCAGGCTGCGGTGCCAGCCTCGCCGAGCAGATCAGAGATTCCGGAAACAGTGTAGTTGTGCTGGCGCAATGCCGAGAACAGAGCTGGTGCGATGGCGCTCAGCGCCGAGGGAGAGGTCACCGAGGCGACTCCTTCTAGTTCAGTTGAGTTGGCTATTCGTGTTCAATAATGGTCGGTGGCTTCTCATCATTGGCGGCCGATTCCCCAGCGGAGAGCTCGCGGTGAACTGGCCCGGATAGTGCTTGATTTTCTGCTTGTCGCTGTGCCCGCGCAACCTGCGGTTTATACACCTGCTGTTGGCGTCCGTCCTTGGGCTCGCCAGCGCCATTGGCAATCACGACGGCAATGCCCGGAAGCGGTATGGAGATGGCGAACAAAATGGTGGCGAGGATCCAATTATGGAGCCACATGTAGGTTGCTCCCGCAGCCAGCAAAAACGGGATCCGGGAAAACTGCAACCATGCATAGACACGTTTACGGTGCTCCCAGTTTTCCAGCGGGGAGAGGCGTGCGTCGGTGATGAGTTCTGGTTTTGGACGTCGAAAAGCGAAAGCGCGCTTCTTGCCGTCGTTATCCTTGCTCATGGTTCTTAAGCCTAATCCCGTTGCCACCCTCGCAACCACCATGGGGCATGATAGGTAGCGTGAGCACGTTAACGAAGACCATCGAAAAGACCGACGTCCGGGAAGATACCGGGACTAGCGACGACACCCCGAAGTTCTTCCACTACGTCAAGAAAGACCAGATCATCGACTCCGCAGTCAACGGAAAGATGGTGGTGGCACTGTGTGGCGAGACCTTCCCAGTGACCAAGCAAGCCAAGCCCGGCAGCCCCGTCTGCCCTGATTGTGAGCGGATTTACCGAGGTCTACGTAAGAAGTGAGCAGTAACCTACGCCAGTGGCAGCAAGCGGCACTCACCAAGTATCTCGAGCAGAAGCCACAAGACTTCCTTGCAGTGGCAACCCCGGGTGCCGGAAAGACAACTTTCGCGCTGCGGGTAGCCACCGAGCTGCTCAGTAACCGGACAGTTGATCGAGTAATCGTAGTGGTACCCACAGAGCACCTGAAGATTCAATGGTCCGAAGCGGCGGCGCGGGTCGGTATCTCACTCGATCCCCACTTTTCCAACAGCTCAGGCGTGGTGAACCCGCAGTATCAGGGGATCGTGGTCACCTATGCGCAGGTGGCGATGCACCCCTACAAGCATCACGCCATCTCAACGGCGCGGCGCACGCTGGTGATTCTGGACGAGATTCACCACGGTGGTGATGCCCGCAGTTGGGGTGACGGAATCAGAGTGGCTTACGAGGACGTAGAGCGACGCCTCTCGCTCACCGGTACCCCTTTTCGCTCCGATGACTCCGCAATCCCGTTCGTGCGATACGTCGAGGACGGGGAAGGGCACCTGGTTTCACAATCCGACCACACCTACGGCTATTCGGATGCGCTCCGTGACGGCGTCGTAAGACCCGTAGTGTTCTTGGCCTACTCGGGTGAGGCGCGCTGGCGAGATTCCGCCGGAGATGAGTACGCTGCCCGCCTCGGTGAACCACTCAACGCGGAGCAAACGGCACGAGCCTGGAAAACTGCACTGGACCCGCGGGGCGAGTGGATCCCTGCGGTACTGCAGGCAGCCCACATTCGGCTCCGACAGCTGCGGGCGAATATTCCTGATGCTGGCGGTTTGGTGATTGCCACCGATAAAACCACCGCACGCGCCTATGCGCGCATCCTCGAGAAACTCTCAGATACCCCGGTAGCGGTGATTTTGTCCGACGAGGTAGGAGCCTCAGATCGCATCGCGGAATTCTCCGCAGGCACTAGCGAGTGGATGGTTGCGGTCCGCATGGTCTCCGAAGGCGTCGACGTGCCACGGCTCGCGGTGGGTGTTTATGCCACCTCTGCCTCAACGCCGTTGTTTTTTGCCCAGGCGATCGGACGCTTCGTTCGTAAGCGTAAGGCGGGGGAGACTGCATCGGTGTTCCTGCCGTCGGTACCCGTGCTCTTGGACTTGGCCGCCAAACTGGAGACTTCGCGGGATCACGTATTAGGTAAACCAGATCGTCCGAAGGAGGGCTGGGATGACGAGCTGCTCGCGGAGGCGAACAAGCAACAGAACGAAAAGGATGACCTCCCATCCTATGAGGCGCTCGGGGCGGAAGCCGAGCTAGATTCGCTCATCTACGACGGCTCCACCTACGGTACCGGCGCCTTCTCCGGCTCAGCAGAAGAGGCTGATTACCTGGGGCTGCCCGGGCTTCTCGACGCCGAACAAATGCGCGCTCTACTCCGTCAGCGGCAAGCAGAACAAGTGGAAGCCCGCGCTGCGGAACAAAAGCAGCGGGCGGAAGAATCCCCGGGACGACAGGCAACGTCCGGCAGTCACATTGCTAGCCAAGAGATCCCGCAACTGCGCAAGGAACTCAACGCATTGGTGTCCATCACCTCTTCGCGCACCGGACGCCCACACGGCGCTATTCATACCGAGGCGCGTAATGCTTGCGGTGGTCCTCCCACCGCGCTGTGTACCGCTGAGCAACTAAAGGATCGGATTGCCTATTTGCGCAAGTGGTAGTGCAAAACTTCTGTTAACCTGAAACAATTGAGAGCCAATTTCAATTCGAAGGGTACATGTTATGAATCAAGGCCTATCGGGTGCGGCATCGCCAATGCCACCGGTCAGCCAGCCGCCGGGACAATTGACGGCGCAAACCAGGCCCAGAATCCTCGCGCCAGATATGGCCAGAGGGCTCACACTGCTCGGCATTGCCGGCGCCAACTTCACCATGGCCTGGTCTGGTGTGGAGAATCCGGAATCGGCTTCCACCCTGGGTGGCGTCGTGGATGGTGAACTCTGGGACAAAATTGCTGTCGTTTTCGGGGCGATGTTCTTCCATGTCCGAGGCTTACCGATGTTTTCGACGCTGCTCGGCTTCGGAGTAGGGCTGATCTCTCTCAGTCTGTATCGTCGTGGCTTCCCACTGGCGAAGGCGAAAAGAGTGATCGTGCGCCGCTACGGATTCTTGGCTCTGTTCGGTGTCATCCATTGCATCTTCCTGTTCTGGGGGGACATCATGCTGGCATATGGCCTGATGGGGATGCTGCTCTCCACTTTGATTGCCGTAAAGGACAAGACCTTATTGATCATCGCCGGAGTCCTCGCTGGATTGAACTGTCTGTATTATCTAGCGCTCACAGCGCTGGTCGTGGTTTTGGGAAATCTCTTTCCTATGGACCAGTTCGTCGCCAGTGGCGCGAACACCGGCGGCACTGGGCTCCTTGGGGGCAGCTCCTATCTCTCGCAGCTAGGCTCGGGCACGTTGGCAGCCGTCTTGACACCGTTGATGCTCGCAGCTCTTATTCCGATGCTCGGCCCACTAATGCTGGTCGGCTTTGTAGCGGCGCGCCGGGGCTGGCTGACGGACGTGCAGCAGCATCGCGGGCTGCTAGTGAAAGCCGCGGCGGTGGCAGTGGCAATCATGGTGATCGTAGGTTTGCCATTGGGCTTAGCGGGGATCGGTGTTTTGCCAACCAGCTGGGAGATTCCGCTGTCTATTGTTAACAATGCTTTCGGTCCGTTCACCGGTCCAGGGATCGTAGCTATGATCGCGCTGGCATCCGCACCTTTGCAGCGGGCGCTCAACGACGGCAAGAAGCTGCCGGAGCCGTTGCTCGCGATCAAGGCGCTCGGGCAACGCTCGATGTCCGGTTATGTGATGCAATCGATCCTCGGTCTCATTCTGGTGGTGCCCTACACCCTGGGCATCAGCCAGGGGCAGGGAGCTGCGCAGGCGACTGCTATCGGCGCGCTGATTTGGTTGATCACTGTGGTGTTGGCCTACGTGTTGGAGAAGCTTGGTGTCCCGGGGCCATTTGAGTGGTTACATCGCAGGCTGTCCTACGGGGCTAAAGGGCTTCCCGCGCAATACTCGGCTGATCAAATTGATGCACTATCGTATCCGAAGCAGCTACCGCAGCAGCCGCCAACGCACTAAAGTAAAGCGCTAGGAATTGATCCCGATTAGCTTGTGAAAGGTTGTCATTTCATGACCAACCCGTACGACAATGGTACGACCCCGCAGTCAGATGGAAATCTGGGTTCCCCATACTCCTCGAATCCAATGGCTGAGCCACAAACCTACGGGGTAACCCCGAACTATGTGGCACCGGGCGGCTACGAGCAGCACTCGCAGCCCGAAACAAAAAACGGTGTGGCTCCCTGGGCACTCGGGATATCAATAGTGGGGTTGCTGCTCACGCTAACACTCCTGGGCATTTTGGTTTCCTGGGTATTCGTACTCGTCGGCTTGGTGCTGTCTGTCATCGCATTGGCTAAGTCCAAGAAAGCATCGCCTATGTACTCCCGGAAGGGGATGTCTATTGCCGCGCTGATTATCTCAATCTTGTCGACTTTGTTCATTGCCGGTGCTATCGGCTTCACATTGTGGGCAGGAAACCAAGTAGATATGCCAGCTCTCATGGAGTGCTCCACGCTGCCACAGGACCAGCAGGAGGAGTGCATGAACGGGGTACTAGAAAAAGAGTTAGGGCAGTAACTCACCTTTGGCTAGCCGCTCTGGATAGCAGAACCGGCCACAACATCAGTATTACTGATTGGTTGTGGCCGGTTCTGGGCGTTTTAGGTGTACCTAGTCTAGGTAGTCGCGCAGCACCTGGGAACGAGATGGGTGGCGTAGCTTCGACATCGTCTTAGACTCGATCTGGCGAATACGCTCGCGCGTCACGCCATAGACTTGGCCGATCTCATCCAAGGTACGTGGCATGCCGTCAGTGAGGCCGAAGCGCAACTTGACCACGCCGGCCTCGCGCTCCGAGAGCGTCTGCAGCACATCTTGGAGCTGGTCCTGCAACAGGGTGAAGGAGACGGCATCGACAGCCACGACAGCTTCGGAGTCCTCGATGAAGTCACCCAGCTGGGAATCGCCCTCATCGCCGATGGTCTGGTCCAGGGAAATAGGTTCACGAGCGTACTGCTGGATCTCCAGTACCTTCTCCTCGGTGATGTCCATTTCCTTAGCCAGCTCTTGTGGGGTCGGCTCGCGGCCGAGATCCTGCAGCAACTCGCGTTGGATACGCCCGAGCTTGTTAATGACTTCCACCATGTGCACCGGAATACGAATGGTGCGGGCTTGGTCAGCCATCGCGCGGGTGATTGCCTGTCGGATCCACCAGGTGGCATAAGTAGAGAACTTGTAGCCCTTGGTGTAGTCGAACTTCTCCACGGCGCGGATCAAACCGAGGTTGCCTTCTTGGATCAGATCCAAGAAAGCCATACCGCGACCGGTGTAGCGCTTAGCCAGCGAGACAACAAGACGCAGGTTGGCTTCGAGCAAGTGATTCTTAGCCTTCCGGCCGTCGCGAGCGATGGCCCGAAGGTCACGCTTGACAGCGGGAGTGAGCTTGGCGTCCTTATCTCCGGCAGCAAAAGCTTCCTCAAGCTGCTCCATCTTGTAAGTGGCGTAGAGGCCAGCTTCGATGCGCTTGGCTAGGGATACTTCCTGTTCCGCATTCAGCAGCGCGACCTTACCGATTTGCTTCAGGTAAGCGCGCACCGAGTCGGCGGAGGCGGTGAGCTCGGCATCTTTGCGGGCCTGTCGCAGCGCGGCGGATTCGTCCTCATCCCAGACAGAGGAACCATCTTCCTCTTCATCGTCACTGTCGACGGCGGTCTCTTCTTCCTCGTCATCTACGAGGTCAGCGAGTACTTCTTCGGGTTCGGCAACAAAATCATCGTTGTCTTCGTCCGTGGCTAGCTGGTCGCCGGCAAGCTGATCTTCCTCAGTAGGATCGGCGGGAGCCGCTGGCTGCGTTGGAGTGGCAGTCTTTCTCGTCGCCTTCTTCGCAGTCTTCTTAGCTGCCTTTTTAGCCGTCTTCTTGGCCGTTTTCTTAGTGGCCTTCTTGGCGGTCTTTTTGGCAGCCGTCTTGATTGGGGTGTCTGCAACGGTGTCCGTGGAAGCATCGACCCTCGCCGCGGTAGCCGTTTCGGCGACCGATGTCGGCTCCGTTACGGCTTTGGCCACACGTGGGCTGGCCTTGCGGGCAGTCTTCTTAGCGACCTTCTTTCGTGCGGTCTTCTTAACGGTCTTCTTCTCAGCGGTACCTTCAGGTTGCGCCAAATCAGGAGATTCAGTGGCTGACACGTACGCCCTTTCGCCTTGATGATTCGTCCAGTGCTGGGTCCGTGCGAGCAATTAGTCCACTCGCGGCTTAAGTGCACCCAGCGTTGTGCAGAAATCAAGCGCATCGAATGTCATCTAGTGATTGTGGTCATTTTGTCGCAATAAGCTGCGAAAACAACTAAGGACTAAACGATGCATACCTGAAGTCAACGGTCAACACGCCAGTATAGAGCAAGTTCCGGCATAGGTGTGCTTTGACCCCGCCATAGCGCCTAGGGAGCTAGGTGCTTCTCGACGGCCATAGCCGCGCCCACGATGCCCGCCTGGTTGCGTAGCTGCGCTGGGATGACGGGCGTTTCGACGCTGAGCCGTGGCACCCACTTTTCGTGCTTACGGGAAATTCCCCCACCAACAATGAATGCTGCGGGCTGGAAGAGCTTCTCATATTCGTGCAGCACTATATCCACCCGCTTGGCCCACTTGGAATAGCTGAGCTCCTCGCGCTCCTTGGCTGCGGAGGAGGCGTATTTTTCCGCTTCTTTGCCGTCGACGATCATGTGCCCAAGTTCCGTATTGGGAAATAGCTCGCCGTCCAAGAGGAATGCGGATCCGATGCCAGTGCCGAAGGTCAGCAGAATTGCGGCCCCAGTGGCAGCTTCCGGGGCTCCGAATGTTGCCTCCGCTAGTCCCGCCGCGTCGGCGTCGTTAAGCACAGAAATCTCTCGGGCAGCCAGGTAGCGGCCGAAGAGTTCGTGGACGTCCGTGTTCACCCAGCTCGGGTCGATATTTGCGGCGGTTAGGGCGTGTTGCTTCTTGATCACGGAGGGCAGTGCGATTCCGACTGGTCCGTCCCATCCCGCTTGGCTCACGATCTGCGCAACGGTGTCAGCTACCGCCTCCGGGGTTGCAGGCTTAGGGGTGAGGATCTTTATCCGTTCTCCTGCTAGCTCGCCGGTTTCCAGGTTGACAACCCCGCCCTTGATCCCGGAGCCGCCCACGTCTACGCCAAATCCAAGCTGTGTCATGGGGATTATTGTAGGCAAGTTTTCATGCTCCGGCGCGGGGGAAGAAAACAAGACACAATGGGGGCATGACTGACTTTCTGGAATTGCAGCGCGTTGCTGAGCAGGTAGCGCAGCAGGCGGCTGCCGCGATCGCCACCAAACGTGCCGAGTTGGGCAATGTTGCCGAATACACCCAGACCAAATCATCCGCAGTTGACCCAGTCACCATCGTGGATACTTTCGCTGAAGAGCTGATCGTGGCGAAACTGGCAGAGCTCCGACCCGGTGATGGCGTCGTTGGGGAGGAGGGGAGCGAAAATGCCTCCATTACCGGAGTCACCTGGATCATTGATCCGATCGACGGCACCGTGAACTTCCTCTATGGCATCCCGCAGTTCGCAGTATCGCTCGGCGCAGCGCAGGACGGAAAAGTTGTGGCGGGTGCTGTGATCAATGTCAGCACAGATGAGCTTTACAGTGCGGCAAGTGGACACGGGGCAAGACTAAGCGCTGGTGGTGAGATCCGCTCGCTGCGCTGTACTGAGGTGCAGCAGGTGTCTCAGAGCCTGCTAGCTACCGGATTTGGGTATTCCGCTGCTCGACGGGAACGCCAGGCAGCGCTCGTCGCGAAGCTGCTGCCACAAGTCCGCGATATCCGCCGCATGGGCAGTGCCGCCTTGGATTTGTGCGCCGTCGCCAGCGGGCAAGTTGATGCGCACCTGGAGCATGGTCTCAATGCGTGGGATTATGCCGCAGGCAGTTTGATAGCAGAGGAAGCGGGGGCGGTAGTTCACATCCCCCCACTGTCGAGTGTCGGCGAGAGTGGGGAACTGACGTTTGTGGCAGCGCCCGGAATCTTCGACGAGCTCTGGCAATGCCTAGAAGGCGCAGGTGGAGCCCAGTCGATCGGCAGTTGAGGTACGCCGGTGGGGTGGCGAAACCCACGGTCTAAAGTAGTAGGAGATGTCTAACAGGGCGCTTGCGGCGTGGCGAAAGATGACAATTGCGCAAAACTGTTTTAATATCCGCGTCGATATACCGAACGACAGTTTCCCTGGGTTGACTGTGACCTACTGACTTTAAGAGGACCTTAACTGGCATGGCTACCGATTACGACGCACCCCGTCGCCGCATCGACGACGAACTGGAGACCGATTCCCTCGAAGGATTGAAGGCCGCCGAGAACACTGTCAATGACATGGATGACGATGGTGACACCGTCGAACCCTTCGACCTTCCAGCGTTGGACCTGTCCGGCGAAGAGCTCAACGTGACAGTGGTGCCACGCCGCGAGGACGAATTCACCTGCGGCAGCTGCTTCTTGGTACAGCGACGCAACCGCATCTCCCATGAAGAGCCGGATGGCACCCTGATCTGCCAAGACTGCGCATAATTGCTTTAAAAACAAGCGGTGGGCGACTCGAAAGTTATCCGAGTCGCCCACCGCTTGCGTGCCTGTATGTGCGCTACTGCTGGAAGGCAGTCAGTACTGCCTCAGGGTTCTTGGTGGTGATCAGCCAATAGGGGGTGGAGTCCTCCGGATCATCCAACACCAGCATGACCATTTCCGGTATCCAGCTCTTGGAAACCACGAATGCGGATGGGTCAAGCTGACGGCCCATCGCATTGCGCTTGGCGGTCGCCGGCACAGCCAGGAAACGGGAAACTACGGTAGCCGGCAGGTTGGCACCCTTGATGCTTAACCATCGCAGACCGTCTGGGTCTTCCTCGACTTTCAGCCTGGTGCTTGATAGTTGCCACAGCGCCCAGCAGCCCAAGGCCGAGAAAAGCAGGAAGGGCACCCAAAACCATACGTCAGAGCGGTTGCGGGCAATGGTTGCAGCGGTGAGCGCAGCTATACCAACTGCGGCGAGCCACCAGTACCACGGGACCCATTGCTGTTCCTGATACAGCACTTCGCTGCTGGATGAGTTTGAGTTGGCAGTTGTGTTCACGGATAACCACTCTACTAGAGCGCCCTGCTTAGCCAACTAGTCCACGAGCAGTGGCTACTGTAGGAGTCGTGACTGAAGCTACGTACCCACAATCCATCCAGATCAAGCGCCTCGATCCCGGCGTACCCCTTCCTAAGCGCGCCCATCGTGGCGACGCCGGTGCCGATTTGCATGCAGCAAGTGGAGCAACCATCGCGCCGGGGGAACGAGTCCTCATCGGAACCGGCATTGCCATAGCTTTGCCACTCGGCACGGTCGGGTTGATTCATCCACGTTCCGGCCTCGCCGCTAAGCAGGGGCTTTCGATCGTCAACACGCCAGGCACCGTTGATGCCGACTATCGTGGAGAAATCAAGGTGTGCTTGATCAATCTTGACCCAAGTACTCCGGTCGTTATCGAACGTGGCGATCGGATTGCGCAGTTAGTTGTCCAGCGCGTCGAGCTCGTTGATTTTGAAGAAGTGGACGAACTAGATGACACCGTCCGTGGCGCAGGCGGATATGGTTCGACCGGCGTTTAGGAAGGGAAGAAACGACCATGTGGCCATTTTCTAAGAAGGACGCCGCTGCGGAGGACCCGGAGGTTCAATCAGAACCGTCAGCAGCGGACGTCGACAAGCCCGCAACTGCTCAGGTAACCGTGCCGGAATACGGGCCTTTCGACGGCGATAGCGTGGACATCCAGTCCTATGATTTCAGCGACTTTTCCCATGGCACCTTGGATCTCGGATCCATCAAGATCCCGATGCCGGATCCTTCCGAAGTACAGGTGGAGATGGGACCCGAGGGGCCGCGGATGATGCACATTGTGACTCGTCCGGGCCGCATCACACCAGTGGCCTTCGCCTCGACCGCATCAGGCGGTCTCTGGGAGGAGTCGATTCCTGAGATCGTCGCTGGGATGAACCGAGATGGACTTCAGACGAGCCTGGAGGACGGCCCCTGGGGCCAGGAGATTGTCGGGTTGAGCGAACACGCCACCATCCGGATGATCGGGGTGGAAGGCTCCCGGTGGACACTGCGCATTACGCTGGCGGCACCGAATGAGTCAGCGGCGGACCTTGCCGAACTTGGCCGGGAAGTAATCGCCCGCACCTTTGTTTACCGTGGTGAGCAGCCGATGCTTGCCGGTACAGTGCTGCCAGTGGTGATGCCAGCGGCCTTGGTTGCGCAAGTGCAACAGGCGATGCAGGAGCGCGCAGCAGCAGAAGCCACGCAAGCCACAGCCGGGCAACAGCCCAGCGAGACTGCCCCTGCCGAGCCGGAGACGGAGCCAATAGCACCGCCACGTCATGATGAGCATCTCAAGGATGCGCACTTAGATTCCGGAAGCGCTCTTGAACAAATGCGTGCCGAAGCCGCAAGAAAGCCGGAGGCCGAATGAGCGCCGAAACAGTAGTTACTCCAGCGGAGAAGGCAGAGCCAACGCTGCTCGAGCAAATGGGTGGCTTAGGTGGTCTGGTGTCTTCGACCTTGCCCATTCTGGTGTTGGTGCCGGTGAACAACCGCTTTGGCTTGCTTCCGGCGTTGGGCGCGGCGTTGGCGGTTGCCGCAGCGATTTTCGTGTGGCGCATAGTGCGCAAAGAGAATCTGCAACCTGCGATTTCGGGTTTGTTTGGCGTGGCGATCGGCGCGGCTATTGCCTGGTTCACCGGCGATGCAAAGGGATATTTCCTGTACGGCATTTGGGTGTCCCTCGCCTTCGGGATCATCTTCCTGCTTTCGATAGCCCTGCGCTGGCCGGCCGTCGGTGTGATCTGGAAGGGCATCAACGGCGAGGACATGTCCTGGCGCAAAGTGCGACCGGCGCTTTTCTTATATGACCTCGCCACGGTAGCGTGGTCCCTAGTGTTCTTTGCGCGGTTTTTTGTGCAGAACAATCTTTATAACCAAGACGCGACTAACACCTTGGCCGTCGTCAAACTCATCATGGGATGGCCACTTACCGGTCTAGTCACACTGATCACGGTGTGGGCAGTACGGCGAGCTAACAAAGCGGTTGAAGCCGCTCATCCCACTTCCACAGAAAAGTAGTAACACGCACCATGCCTGCTCTTGCCTCCGGCGCACAGCTCACCGTCCACATCGATTCCGCTGCGCATGGTGGGGAGGGCGTCGCGCGCGCCGAGGGCATGGTCATCTTCGTCCGTGGCGGCGTCCCGGGTGACACCGCACTAGTCGAGCTTCTCGACGTCAAGAAGCGCTTCGCTCGCGGCCGCATCCTCGAAGTCGTGCAAGCTGCACCAGGCCGCGTCTCGCACCGTTGTCCAGCGGCAGCAGCCGGTGCCGGTTGTTGTGACTACAGCGAAGTCTCGCCACAGCTGGAATTGGAGCTAAAGGCGGGCGTGCTGCGGGATCAACTCGAGCGAATCGGTGGGTTTGCGCAGTACCCAGAAATTGAATCGATTGACCTGAGTCCAACTCAGGGTTGGCGCACTCGTTTTCGTCTCGGCGTGGATGAGCAAGGCAGGGCAGGTTTCCGGGCTAGCGCTTCGAATGACGTGGTCGTCGGCAAGCTTTGCGCGCAGGCTGCCCCCGGTGTGCTCGATGATCTCCTCGCGCCAGCAGCACGGTTTAGCCCGCGTTCTGAACTGATTGTCGCCGTCGATTCTGCAGGCAACCGGACAGTGGTGGAGGCGCCGAAAGCAGCCCGTGGGCGTAGCGTTGGCAACGTGTCCAAGCACGTCGACGGGGAACATGTGCTGCAACAGCAGGTGGATGATGTGACATTTAACCTGTCCCCATTGAGCTTCTGGCAAGCCCATGTGGCGGCGCCGCAGGCATACGCTGATATTGCCGCAGCGTGGCTAGCCGAGTTTGAGTTTGAAGCTAAACAACCCGTGGTCTGGGATCTTTATGGCGGTGTCGGACTGTTCGTGCCTGCCGTGTTGCGGGCTATCCCGAACGCGAAGGTGATCTCCGTAGAGATTTCCGCCCAGGCCGCCAAGATTGGGCGCCAGGCGCTGCCAGGGAGAAAGGTCGATTTTGTTACCGGTGACGTGGCGAAGCAGATCTATCACTTGACGGACCCGCAGGTTGTGATCCTCGATCCGCCACGTAAGGGTGCCGGCCCCGACGTTATTTCCGCGATCGCAGCGCGTCAGCCGGAAGCAGTTTTACACATTGGTTGCGATCCTGCGACCTTTGCGCGCGATCTGGCGGTGTGGGCGCAGGCGGGGTACACGTTGGAAAAGCTCACACAGTTTAATGCTTTCCCAGGAACGCACCATAGCGAGACGTTTAGTTTGCTCGTTAAGGCCTAGCCTATGGCTGATCCCTGGGTTATGCGCGTATCATTGCGGGAAATACTTTGCTGCCGTGACTTAGTAGGAAGCCGCAGCACGGCTCGGTCGCACTTGTAGTGCGGAGCTTGCCGAAGCCAAAGAAGTCGTTTAGGTAGAAGGTGTCTTGATGAAAGAAATGAGTATTCTCGCAGGGATTTCATCGCCTGCAGATCTTAAGGCGCTTGATCCAGATGATCTTCCCGTCCTGGCGGGTGAAATCCGGGACTTCCTCGTGGAGAAGGTCTCCGCTACTGGAGGTCATTTGGGCCCCAACCTGGGTGTGGTGGAGCTGACGATTGCGCTGCACCGGATCTTCGACTCACCACGCGACCCGTTCGTGTTCGACACCTCGCATCAAAGCTACGTGCACAAGATCCTCACGGGCCGTTGGGATCAATTTGATACCCTGCGTCAGCGCGGCGGGCTGTCTGGTTACACCAGCCGCTCCGAAAGTGAGCATGACTGGACTGAGTCCAGCCACGCTTCGGCTTCGCTATCTATCGCCGATGGCATTTCTAAGGCGGCCGCTCATAAGCGCGTCGAACAGAACAAGACCATTGCCGTCGTTGGCGATGGCGCCCTCACGGGTGGCATGTGCTGGGAAGCGCTGAACAACATCGCCGCGGACAAGAAGAGCAACGTGGTGATTGTGGTCAATGACAATGGCCGCAGCTACTCGCCAACCATCGGCGGCTTCGCAGAGAATCTTGCAGAGCTTCGAATGCAGCCCTTCTATGACCGCGTCATGGAGCAGGGCAAATCCACGCTGAACTCCATGGGATGGGTGGGGCGCAAAACTTTCGACGTCATGCATGCCTTCAAGGAAGGCGTGAAGAACACCGTGATTACCACGGAGATGTTCCCCGAGCTGGGCATGAAATATGTTGGCCCGGTTGATGGGCATAATCTGAAGGCTCTGGAGCACGCTTTCGAGTATGCGAAGGAATACGAAGGCCCGTTGATCGTCCATGTGGTGACGGAAAAGGGGCGCGGCTATGCTCCGGCGGAGGCGAATACCGCAGACCTGATGCACTCTACCGGCGTCATCGACCCGAAGACTGGTGACCCTATCTCTAAGTCCGGGCCGTCATGGACGGGTGTGTTTTCCCGGACACTGATCGAGGCAGCTGAAGAGCGCGAGGACATCGTGGCTATCACCGCCGCCATGGCGGGCCCGACGGGCCTTGCGGCGTTCGGGGAGAAGTTCCCAGATCGTTTCTATGACGTGGGTATAGCGGAGCAGCACGCCGTCGCTTCGGCAGCCGGCCTAGCGCTCGGCGGGATGCACCCGGTGGTGGCCATCTACGCCACCTTCATGAACCGCGCCTTCGACCAGGTGCTCATGGACGTGGCGCTGACGAAATTGCCGGTGACCTTCGTATTAGATCGCTCTGGCATTACTGGTTCCGACGGCGCCAGCCATAACGGCGTGTGGGACTTGTCTCTGCTCAGCATCGTTCCTGGCATTCGTATCGCAGCTCCGCGCGACGGTGCGCAGCTGAAGGAGCTATTCCAGGAAGCCCTGGGCATCAGCACCGGCCCGACTGTGGTGCGTTTCCCTAAAGGCAACCTGCCTGAGGATGTAGTGGCTGTGGAACAGCTCGCCGATGGTGTGGACGTGCTGCGCTACGCCGAAGTCGATGCCGCAGACGATACGCCGAGTGTGTTGATCATCGCCACCGGCAGCACCGCTCTTGATGCGCTCACCGCATGCGAAGCCATTTCCGAACTTGGCTGCAATGTCACCGTCGTGGATCCGCGCTGGGTGGTCCCGGTGGCGCCGTCGCTGGTTGCGCTTGCCGACGACCATGACATAGTCATCACCATCGAAGACGGCGTAATGCACGGCGGTATCGGCACCCTGATCAGCGAGGCTCTCAGCTCTGCTAGCATCGACACCCCAGTGCGCCACATCGCGGTACCGGAGAAGTTCCTAGAGCACGCTTCGCGTGGCCAATTGTTGGAAGAGCTGGGCATGGATGCTCCGGGCATTGTGGCAGCTGCAACCGAATGGATTGAAGAGCTGACGGCAACGTCAGAGGACGGTTAGACAAGCGCCTCGGCAAGCAGCGAGCTGCAGAGTTCGCGTTGCCAAGGCCGAGCGCCGATCTGGGCTAAGTAAGCGTCCAGCTCGGCGCTCGTTTTGATGCGCCGAGTGATCACGCTGTGCCAGACAACTTCGCGGAGCATAGCCGGCTGCAATAGGTTTTCGACCGGGGTATTCGTCTCTGCTGCCAGCTCCGCGAGCAATTCCCGTGCGTGCGCAAGCGCTTCTTGAGCCTCTGGGAAAGAACTGCTCCACAGTGTGCGAGGTGCAGGGGTGATGTTGAAGTCTCGCTTGTGTGCCTTGGGCCAGGTGGCTTTGGGACTCCGGCGGGCTTGACGCATCGTCTGTGCGAGCCGCGCCACGAACTCAGGGTTGGAGCCACGCCGTCCCAGTGCGGCCCGGATCGCGCTCGTGGAGGTCGGTAGCGAATAGGCGAGCTCTACCAAGGCTTTGTTGGCCAGGATGCGGTGTGGGGCGCGATCTTTTTCCCCGGCCACCGCCTGTCGACGCTCCCAGAGCGAACGCGCGATGAGCAGCTGTTCGGGCTTCTTCAACCGCCCGATGCCCTTAAGATCCGTCCACGTCGGGTGGGGAACCTTGGTGTTGGCGACAGTATAAGCGCACTCTTGTTCCAGCCAGCCCAGCTTGCCCTCGGCATCGAGCAGCTCGGTGAGGGCGTCGGCAAGCTCCAGCAAGAGCTCCACATCCAAGGCCGCGTAGTTCAGCCAGGACTCAGGGAGTGGCCAGGTAGACCAGTCTTCATTACCGTGGCTCTTTTCGAGCTCAAAACCGAGGACTTCGGCTATGAGCGCGCCCAGGTTGACTTTCGGGAAACCCAGCAGCCTGCCGCTGAGCTCGGTGTCAAAGACTACTCCTGGGGTGAGCCCAAGCAGCTTCAAGGCGGGCAGGTCACTGCTAGCGGCGTGGAGCACCCATTCTCGGCCGTTGAGAACCGGAGCGAAGGCGGCGCTGAAGGCACTGCGGTCCGGTTCTGGGGCCACCAGAATGGTGCCGGCATCTTGGCGACGCAGTTGCACCAGGAACGCTCGGTCATCGAAGCGGAAGTCCGAGGCACGCTCGGTATCTATCGCGATGGGGCCACGCCCCTGGGCCAGTTGAGCCGCAGCCGTTTGAAACTCAGCAGGGGAGTGAGCTACCGCTGGTAGTCCGTCCCTGGGATGCAGGAGAGGAATGAGATCCACTAGCTTGGTGCGCCGAGATCGGCAACACCCTCCGGCGGCAGACCCGCAACGTTGGCGAGCACGTGGGCAAAAGCCTCCACGTGGGGCGCCAGGTCATGAGCCTTAGCGGTCCACGAGGCGCGCAGCTCAAGTTGGAAAGCGCGTGGGGGGCCGCCGATATCGCCGAAGCGGACAGAGGCCGTAGAAGTGACGGTGCCGCCGAGATTGCTGAAGGTAGCTACGGATTCCTCGAGGCCTTCCGTGAGCCACTCCCACGCTACGTCGGGCAGTAATGGGTCCCCGGCAACCGCATCATCCATGTCGGCCTGGATATAGGCCACCAGGCGCATGTCGCCGTCCCAAGAGTCTTCGGCGCTCGGATCATGGAGTAGGATGAGACGCCCGAATGCGTCGCCTTCACTTTCGGCAGCAACCATGTCAGTGTCGGCGTGAACTACCTCCAGGCCGATGGCGTGACTGAACGGTGCGAGGCGCTGTGGTGGCCGGATCGTCCCTAGGGAGATCTCGGGCCGAAGGTTCGCGCGGTGCATCGATTCAACTGCCGCCGAGAATGCCTCGGGAGTAGTTGCCGGTTGCTTGGACGAGGCCGAAGCTAGGGTTCGAATTTCGGTGTCACTCACAGGTTCTTAAGCTATCTATCCGGCCCCGCACAGTGGTGAAGGCGCGCCGATTGAGGCTTGCTTATCGACGCCCCGGTGCTGCGCGAGAAGTGTCCAACTAAAGGTTGATATAGTCGGGAGAAATACTCACAGGAGAAAGGACACCCTTTTCGATGGCTGAAAAGTTGGATTTCGAAAAGCTCAACAGCATGCAGCGCTATTCCCAGTTCGCAACATTCAAGGTGCTGACCGGGGCGTTGGGCAATGAGCGTGCGGACATCATCGCTGAAGCGCGCTCTTTCTTCGAGGGGCTCGAAACAGCCGGGGTAGTCACCGTCCGCGGCATCTATGACATCAGTGCCATTCGCGCCGAGGCTGACTTCATGATCTGGTTCATCGCCGAGGAAATCCAGGACATCCAGAAGGCGTACAACGATTTCCGTCGTACGACTGTTCTCGGCCAGGTATCCGAGGTGTTCTGGACCGGTACTTCACTGCACCGTCCAGCCGAGTTCAACCGCTCCCACCTGCCATCCTTCATCATGGGTGAAGCTCCTTGCGACTGGATCTGCGTCTACCCGTTCGTCCGTTCCTACGATTGGTACCTAATGGATGCCAAGGAGCGTCGTCGTATCCTGGCCGAACACGGCCAATCCGCGCGTGAATTCCCAGACGTACGCGCCAACACCGTCCCGGCATTCGCGCTCGGCGATTATGAGTGGCTGCTGGCTTTCGAGGCACCGGAAATGCACCGCATCGTCGACCTCATGCACCAGATGCGCTACACCGAGGCGCGCTTGCATGTTCGCGAAGAGGTGCCGTTCTTCTCGGGGCGTCGTGTAGCGGATATCGCGGAGATCATCGAGGTAATGCCTTAAGCGGCTCCGCGATCATGATTTCACGATCATGATTTACAAAGTAATGAGCCCGCCAACGAATAGTTAGCGGGTTTTCTACTCTGCTAATCATGATCGTGAAATCATACTTGTGCCGAAACTTATTCCGCGGGCTCGAAATTCAAACAGATCGAATTGATGCAGTAGCGCAGATCCGTCGGGGTGGGATACCCCTCGCCCTCGAAGACATGGCCGAGGTGGGACTCGCAATTCGCGCAGAGAACTTCCACGCGTCGCATGCCGAGGGAGTCGTCGCTGCGTTCGATGATGCGGTCGCCAGCCAAAGGGCTGAAGAATGCGGGCCAACCGCAGTGCGCTTGAAACTTGGTATCGGAACGAAAGAGTTCGCAGCCGCAGGCTTTACAGCTGTAGATCCCGGCGGCGGTAGTGTTGGTGTATTCGCCTACATGGGGTGGCTCGGTTCCGGCCTCGCGTAGGACATGGTATTCCTCGGCGCTGAGGCGTTCGCGCCAGTCGACGTCGTTAAGCAGTTTGAAGTCGGTCATGTGCCTTCGCCTTCCTTACTGGGACTTCGGAAAGCACCCACATTACCGCGGTGACGGAGATGACCACCAGGATCAGGGCCCAGCCAACGGTAGGCAGCAGGAAGGTGAACCAGCGGCCAGTGTCGATCCACTCCACCGAGTTCCAGTTGTCGGCGGTCAAGAAGCCATAAGCGGCGATCCAGGCTATCGGGTTGCGCATCGGTGAGCGGGGAAGCAGGACGGTGAAGATGAGCGGGAAGAGGAGCATCGAGTAGTACATCTGGCCGAGTGAGGACAGGAAGAACACCCCGGCGAACAGCAGGCTGGAGGTGCATACGAGCCACAATAACGGCTGGCTGTTGCGATAACGTAGCAGCGCCAAGAGGCCAATGATGACGATGAATGCGAAGACCAAGAACCAGAACTTCTCCTGCCAGTTCGGCATGCCAAAGTAGGTGGCAATGCCCGGCAGGGAAGAATTGGCGAAGTCGCGAACCTCACCGAGGTAAGGCATCGTGCGCGTGACGTAGTCGCCGGCCTGGGGGACGAACTGCCACGCCAAAACGTTAAAGAACACCGGGATAGCGAGGGCTGAAACAATTGTCTGCCAATTAGCTTTCACAAAAGGCAGAAAGAGTAGCGGCGCAAAGATCGGCTTGATGAGGATTGCAACGCCGAGCACCACTCCCGCGGCCCAACGTCGATCCCGGTAGAGCAAGGAAAGATAGCCAACCAGCGCAAGGAGCAACAAGCCGTTGATATTGGAAAACACCAGCGTATTGCGCACCGCCTCCGTAAGGAAGGCCCCCACGATGGCTCCCGGGAAAATCAGGCTACGCAAGCTGTAGCCGAAAAGCCGGGTCAACAGCCCGAGGGCACAGATTATAGCGAGGGCGTTGAGCACGATGAAGATCGTGCGGGCCACCGTGAAATCTGTTTGCAAGCCCAGCGGAGAAAGGAACAACGTGGCGCCAGGGGAGTACAGGTAGTGCGGATCCACGAAATGGTAGGTCTCGTTATAGACGGGCACGCCTTCGTGGAAACGCCTGAGGGCGTAGTAGACGGTGGAAAAGTCATCCGTGACGCTCCCGTTGACGGCGAGGACAAAGACGCGGTGGAATACTAGAAAGACTGCGATCGGCCACAGTGCATAGTTGCCCCACAGGTCAACAGGGGTACGGCGAGGCTTGGCGGGTCGCTCTTGGGGGGCTGTGGGGTCGCCAGAAACCCAGAGTCGGTCAAGCTTTCTCGATAATGCTGCGGTCACTTGATAACCGTATCAACCGGACTTCGCTGTTGAGTGCGCAACACACTTTATCGGCAGCGGTATCGCAGGAATACGCAACCATCCGGATCGCTCATGCATGATTCGAGTTGGAGGCGTTGGGGGTGAGTATCGCCGTCGACAGTCAGCAGCGGCGTGTGGGTAGTCAGCGCCAGCGTCGGGTCGATGCTCAGATGCAGCAGGTCCACTTCCCGTCCTGCTAGTGCCGCTGCGTAGATACTCGGCCCGCCCTCGACCACGATCCTTGCGAAACCCAGCCGGTGCAGCGCCTGAATGTAGTCTTCCTCCGGCACTTGCACCACGGTCGCGGTGGGGTGCGTTGCTGCGTGTGGACTCAGTAGCAGAGGTGGAGTGCCAGAACCCGCAAGCAGTTGGGGCGGGACATCCAGGCTGCGGGTGATAACCGCGATGGGTGGTACGGGCTTTTGTCCCCGCTGCTGTCGACGGGTGCGCTGCTCCGGAGTGCTCACCACACCCCCGTAGTTTTCGGCACGTGCGGTCTGCGCGCCGACGAGCACCACGTCTGCCCACTGCCGCAGTTCCTGCAATAGCTGTGCGTCCAACGGGCTGCCCATGCTTTGCGACGTCCCGGACATGCTTGCCTGGCCGTCTGCGGTTATCACTGCGATCGCCCGTACTTCGGGTTCACCGACGGGGAGGGTAGGGCCAATGAGTGAAGTGATCATAAGAACCAAGAATAACGAAACAGGCCGATCCACCTTATTGAACCGGCCTGCTATAACCTGAGCGGATGACGAGACTCGAACTCGCGACCCTCACCTTGGCAAGGTGATGCGCTACCAACTGCGCTACATCCGCATTGAACTCCGAAGAATTCTGTGCGCGATACTGGGATTGAACCAGTGACCTCTTCCGTGTCAGGGAAGCGCTCTCCCGCTGAGCTAAACGCGCCTAAATTGCGAGGTGGAAACGGGAATCGAACCCGTGTGCACGGTTTTGCAGACCGTTGCCTCACCACTCGGCCATTCCACCGTGGCAGGAAATTCCCGCCTTTAGGTATTAGTAGAAAAATACCAGAGCGGATGACGAGACTCGAACTCGCGACCCTCACCTTGGCAAGGTGATGCGCTACCAACTGCGCTACATCCGCATACACCTAACAAAGAAACGTTGTTTGGTGCGAACACAAACATTAGCGCTACTTCGCTATCCAGCACAAATCGCCTGTACAGCGGGTAAAAATCTAAGTTACGGCGATGTAACTCAAGCGCAATGTCAGGTAATTCGCTGCTCTAGGGGGCGATTATTAAATCTCTGCGCTGTGGTGCTACATTGTCTTCTTAGTTGTTTAACACCGCTGATGAGCGACGCTAAACAAGGTCCCATGGCTCAGTGGAAGAGCGTTCCGTTCACACCGGAAAGGTCGCTGGTTCGATCCCAGCTGGGACCACAAATTCGAACATCCCCACACCCGTCCTGGTGTGGGGATTCTTTGTTTTCTACCCCCTAGGAGGGTGCAGTCAGCAGATCTTGCTGCTTAATGGCAAGGGGCATCCTCGGCTGGCTGCGGCTGTTCGCCTACTGCTGGGGCTTCAGGGGTGGGCGTGCTTGTCGACGGCGATACGGCCGTCGGGGAAGCAGTCTCCGGAGCCTGTGCGTTTGTGATCGAGCTGCAGCCTGACAAAAGGGCTGCTGCGGACAAAATAAGTAGAGTTCTTTTCAAAGTTTTGGCTTTCTGAAGATCTGGAATTTCAACAAGGTTACAAGCCGGTCTTGATTTCGCTTCTTCGCCCGGAAGTCCGAAGCGGAGGGGTTTCTAGTGGCTGTGGAAATGTTTGTCGATAAATGTTCGTTGAGTTTAGCAAGTCTGGGAGCCGTAACTGCGAAGACGATCAGTGTCCACCCAACGCACTGATCAACACTCGAGGTCAGGCGTAGCGAGTCCAGTTGCTGCGGTTGGACGCTGAGCGGCATCACCGACCTCTAACCGGGTGCCAGTTGATAGAACTGTGTTTACTCAGGCCGGACTAGAAAGTTGAGATAGCAAGCGCCCGTAGCTAAGGCCAATGTTCATGCTTCTTCCCCAGGGGAGCTGGCGCACCTGCGATAACGGTCTTAGTGTAGGCCGGTTCGCCTTGCGGGTGAGGGGCTGTGGGCGTCGATAAGCGGTGCGGTGGGGTGTATGGTCTGGCGGGGGATTGGGGGTAAGGTAAAAATGCCTGGGAACTTAATGCAGCACCCTTCCGACTAGTACCCAGACCGTTTGCCGAGCCCTATCAAATAACTAGGGCGAAGTATCGACCAGTGGAGGGGGAAGGAACGCAGTGAAACAAGCATTCAAAGCCGCGCTTGCATCCGGTATCGTCCTGCTCGCTCCAATCGTCGGAGGCGGTCTACCTCATGCATCAGCCCATGACGTGGTGATGCGATCAACCCCCGGTGATGGTGCCACGGTTGCGGAGTTTCCAAAGACTCTCGAATTAGAGTTTTCGGGTATCCCTAAGGAATCTTTCAACACCATCGCATTAAGCAACCAAGATACTGGTGAGGTTCTTCTCTCCACTGCACCGGAGTTGGAGAACCAGTTGGTCCGGGTTCAGATTCCTGCGGATGTTCCGGCAAAGCCTGGCAACTACAAAATTGGCTTCCAGATCACTTCGTCGGATGGTCACGCAACTCGCGGAATGACCACCTTCAAGGTGGCGGGCGATGCGTCATCGAACGCTCAGTCCACCGCAGTCATCGATGATCA
The DNA here is from genome assembly GCF_037482665.1 of Corynebacterium sp. H127. NCBI lineage: Bacteria > Bacillati > Actinomycetota > Actinomycetes > Mycobacteriales > Corynebacteriaceae > Corynebacterium > Corynebacterium sp. H127. Next base: position 225,581 of record NZ_JBBHKY010000001.1, on the reverse strand, counting down.
AACTCAGCGGGAAGCTGCTGGATCGAACAATTCTTACATCTACTTGGCTGTAGGCACCATTGCCTTCATCGCGCTTGCAGTAGGTGTGATTCTCGCCCTTTCTCACAGAAAGAAAAAACTATGAACGTGAACATTAAGAAGATCAGTGCCCTCGCCGTCGCAGGCCTGACCGTGCTGTCCTTGGGTGCTTGCACCAACACCCAGAAGGATTCGGAAACCAAGGTTGACACCGCAACATCCGCTGCAAAGCCAGCAGAGGGCGCAAAGTCTGAAACCAAGGCTCCTTCCGAGAGCAAGGCTGCTGCAGCTGAGGGCGTCACCTTCGAGAACACCTTCGTCAAGGCAAAGCCTGCTGAGAAGGAAATGACCGGTATCTTTGGCACCCTGAAGAACAACACCAAGGAAGACATCAAGCTGACGTCCTTCAGCACCAACACCAACGCTGGCAAGCATGAAATCCATGAGGTTGTCAACGGTGTCATGCAGATGAAGGAAGATGGCATCACCATTCCGGCCGGCGGCGAATACGTCCTCAAGCCAGGTGGCGACCACCTGATGATCATGGATGTCACCGATCCAATCGAGGCCGGTTCCTCTCTCGAAGTCACCCTGAACTTCTCCAACGGCAAGTCTGAGAAGATCAACTCTGAGGTTCGCACCATCTCCTCCGGTGGCGAAAACTACGCTCCAGACGGTGGCGTTCAGGGCAACAGCGGCATGACTTCCGCACCGATGGCACACTAAGAAATATGTCGAAATCTCGCATTACTCGCCGCGACTTCCTCACCGCATCGGCCACCACAGTGGCTGGTGGGGTAGTCGCGTCGTGTGCTGCGCCTGACGTAAACCTCGCCAATGGTGATCAACAACCGATCAAGCTCGCTGCAATGGTCGAACCCTTTGCGGGAGATCACCAAGCAGGCGTAACGACGCCAGGTCAAGCACACCTCAACCTGGTGGCATTCACCCTGCGTCCCGAGGTGGATCGCAAGCGCGTCATCCAGCTGATGAAACTGTGGACCGAGGACGCTCGTCGGCTCACTTCCGGGGAAACCCCGCTTGGTGACCTCGAACCCGAACTCACCATGGCTCCGTCCAAGCTCACAATAACCTGTGGCTTTGGCGCTCGACTCTTCGAAATCATCGGGGAAGACGTTCCCGAGTTTGTCAAGCCTATTAAGGCTTTCAAGCGGGACAAGCTGAATCCCCAGTGGGGCGAAGCAGACGTCGTTTTGCAGTTCTGCAGCGACGATCCGATGGCGCTCGCGCACGCGACTCGCCATATGATCCGCGCCGGAATCGACTATGTAGCAACCCGATGGATGCAGCAAGGCTTCCTACACGCTTACGGGGCCAAGACGACGAGCGACACTCCGCGTAACCTCTTCGGCCAGGTGGATGGCACGATCAATCCCCACACTGAGGAGAAGCAACGCGAGCAGGTTTGGATTGACAATGGTCCCGAGTGGGCCATCAATGGCTCCGTCATGGTGGTGCGCCGCATCAGCATGAACCTGGATACCTGGGAAATCCTGGACCGACCTTCTCGTGAGGTCTCCATGGGACGTCGTCTTGATAACGGCGCACCACTGACCGGTAATGAAGAATTTGATACCCCGGACTTTGATAAGACTGACGAGTTCGGATTGCCGGTCATTGACAGGCAAAGTCATATTGCGCGGGCGACTGCACCCAAGGATCATCCGGAGCAGCGTTTGTTGCGACGTGCCTATAACTATGACATCCCGGTCGAACCTGGCAGCGAGCAAACTTCGAACTCAGGACTAGTTTTCGTGTGTTTCCAGAAGGATCCACGGAAGCAATTTGAGCCGATTCAGGAACGACTCGATGAGCAGGACCGGCTGAATCAGTGGATCGAGCACATCGGTTCCGCGGTATTCTTCATCCCGCCAGGAGTCACCGAAACTAGTTATTGGGGTGCCGGACTGCTGGAGAAGTAGTCGAGCGAGTAGAATTCCTTAATAGCAGCTTTGAATGGCACGTTCGAGGTGCGCCGACCTAGTCTAGGTTGGTGCACCTCGTGACGATAGTAGGCCCGATAAGTGCAGGGAAAACTCGATTGGATAACGGCCAGGTATGCCGTTTATCCTCAAGCGCATAAGGAGCGCCCACATAGTGACCACCATGACTTCATTCCAGGTTCCCGCAGGTATCGCGGTCGGAGCCGCAATGCGCGAACTGGATTTGCCGAACAAGGGCCCTGAGGCAATTGTCGCAGCCCAGGACACTAACGGTGAGATCAAGGATCTTTCCTTCGTTCCCGCTACGGACACTCAGTTCACCGCCATCCCAGCGAACACTGATGCCGGCCGTGGCGTGATCCGTCACTCTACCGCGCACGTGCTCGCGCAGGCGGTACAGCAGCTTTTCCCCGGCACCAAGCTGGGCATCGGACCCGCCATCGACAATGGCTTCTACTACGACTTCGATGTCGCAGAGCCCTTCACGCCGGAAGATCTGAAAAACATCGAAAAGGCGATGAAGAAGATCATCAAGTCCGGCCAGAAGTTTGAACGTAAGGCCTACGCCTCCATCGAAGAAGCCCAGGCTGAATACGCCGCGGAGCCGTTCAAAATGGAGCTTATCGACGACAAGGGCAATGTCGACCCAGATTCTGATGAAGCCATGGAAGTAGGCTCCGGGGAATTGACGGCATATTCCAACGTCAACCCACGTACCGGAGAAGTAGAGTGGTACGACCTCTGCCGCGGCCCACACGTGCCAACGACCAAATACATTCCGGCCTTCGCTCTCACGCGTTCTTCGGCTGCATATTGGCGCGGCGACCAGTCTAAAGCTGGATTGCAGCGCATCTACGGCACCGCCTGGGAATCCAAGGAAGCGCTGGAGGAGTACCAGACCATGCTGGCGGAGGCAGAAAAGCGCGATCACCGTCGCCTCGGCTCCGAGCTGGATCTGTTTAGCTTCCCGGATGAGATTGGCTCCGGATTCCCGGTATTTCACCCTAAGGGCGGCATCATCCGCCTGGAGATGGAAGAGCATTCCCGCCGCCGACACATTGAGTCCGGCTATTCTTTCGTCAACACGCCACACATCACCAAGGGTGACCTGTTCCAAAAGTCGGGTCACTTGGACTTCTACGCCGACGGGATGTTCCCGCCCATGCAGCTGGACGGCGAGTATGACGAAGAGGGCAACTGCACTAAGCAGCCCCAGGACTACTACGCCAAGCCAATGAACTGCCCGATGCACAACCTCATTTTCGCCTCTCGCGGTCGTTCCTACCGCGAGCTGCCGCTGCGCCTGTTTGAGTTTGGCACGGTCTACCGCTACGAAAAGTCCGGCGTTATTCACGGACTGACGCGCGCCCGCGGATTCACCCAAGATGATGCCCATATCTACTGCACCGAAGATCAGCTGGAGCAGGAACTAACCAGTGTCCTCGACTTCATCATCTCCCTGCTGAAGGACTATGGCCTTGATGATTTCTACCTAGAGCTGTCCACCAAGGACCCGAATAAGTTCGTCGGCTCCGACGAGATTTGGGAAAAGTCCACGGACATCCTGCAGCGGGTGGCTACCAACTCCGGACTTGAGCTCGTGCCGGATCCTGCGGGTGCCGCATTCTATGGCCCGAAGATCTCTGTGCAGGCACGCGATGCCATCGGCCGTACCTGGCAGATGTCTACGGTGCAGCTGGACTTCAACTTGCCGGAGCGCTTCAACCTTGAATTCACAGCATCGGATGGCAGCAAACAGCGCCCGATCATGATTCACCGGGCATTGTTCGGCTCCATCGAACGCTTCTTTGGCGTGCTGCTGGAGCACTATGCTGGTGCGTTCCCGGCGTGGCTGGCACCGTTGCAGGTGGTCGGCATTCCGGTGGCCGGCGACTTCTCGGAGCACCTTGAGGACGTCGCAAAGCAGCTGCGTGCCAAAGGACTGCGTGCCGACGTCGATACCTCCGATGATCGCATGCAGAAGAAGATCCGCAACCATACCCAGGGACGAGTCCCATTCATGCTGCTAGCCGGTGCACGGGACGTGGAGGCGGATGCTGTGAGCTTCCGATTCCTCGACGGCACGCAGATTAACGGTGTCCCGGTGGCTGAAGCCGTCGAGTTGATCTCGAACTGGGTGCGCGATCGTGTGAACGAGCAACCTAACGAGGAAAATCTCGGTGCCCGTCGATAATTCAGGTATAGAGCCCACGTTCGTCGATACGGGCGTGGGTATCACGGACCGCCTGTCGCGATTGTGGGCGCCTTATCGGATGAATTACGTCACCAATAAGCCCCGTGGGGTGCAGTCCACGGATCCCTTCTTGGATATCCCGAAGCTTCCCGACGCGGAAGGTCTCATCGTGGCCCGGGGCGAGCAGGTATATTGCCTGCTTAACCTATTTCCCTACAATTCTGGGCATTGCATGGTGGTGCCATATCGCAAGGTCGCAAACCTAGAGGACTTAAGCCCCGCGGAGTCTGCGGAGCTCATGAGTTTTAGCCAGGCATTGATTAAGGTGATGAAGGCGGTGTCCAATCCGGATGCCTTTAACGTGGGATTCAACCTGGGTAAAGCATCTGGAGGCTCGATCGGTGATCACCTGCATTTGCATGTGGTGCCACGGTGGTCCGGAGATGCTAACTTCATGACTGTCTTGGGTGAAACTAAGGTGCTGCCACAACTACTGAGTGATACCCGTCGAATACTGGCTAGCGAATGGGCTTCTCGTAGCGATGTTCCCGGTGTGGCAGCCCCGGATTCTCCCGAGCAGAATTAACGCAGATTGAAGGTAACCCGTGCTTAGCGTCCATGGTCGAAAACCAGCTGCAGTCATCATTGAGCCCGTCGCACGTGCGCTACTCAAGGCTGGGCTCAGCCCCAACGTAGTGACGGTGGGAAGCACGCTGATCGCCTGTGCAATCGTCCTCGTATTGGTGCCAACTGGGCATCTATTCTTGGCCGCGCTGCTCTCGGGTCTCGTCACCGCCTTCGACATGGTCGATGGGACGATGGCGAGGCTGCGCGGCGGCGGCACCACCTTCGGCGCAACCTTGGATGCCAGCTGCGATCGCATCACCGACGGCGTGTTGTTCAGCGTGATTCTATGGTGGCTCATCTATCAGAATCAGGCCCCGCAGCATGTGGTTATCGCAGCCTTCATCGTGCTGGTGTCCTCGCAGGTGATTTCTTATGTGAAGGCTCGCGCTGAGGCAGGCGGGATCAAGATTGTTGGCGGGCTCATTGAGCGGCCGGAACGGCTGATTCTCGGGCTGCTTGGCCTTGGGATGGCCGGGCTCGGCCTGCCATGGGCGTTAGTTGTTGCACTGTGGCTATTGGCAGTCGGATCACTGATCACTATTGTCCAACGTCTAATTATGGCCGCCCGTGATCCCATCGCAACCGAGTTTGTGGCGCCGCCAGCTGGTTCTAAGGAAGCGGCTTCATGACGCTGCTCGGAGCGCTTCGATCCAAAGACCCCGCTGCAGTTGGGTACATCGCCGCCTGGAAGTTTTTAGGACTACTCCCGAGCTCGGTTGTGCGCCAAGCCTTTGAGTTCAGCGCATCGCGGTTGGCGCGGCGGGAATCGGTTGTCGCGCAGTTGCGGCTGAACCTAGCACGCGTCGTGGGAGAAACCGCCGTCACGGAGCAGCTCGTGGCAGCAGCTATGCGTTCATATGCGCGCTACTGGGCGGAGGCCTTTCAATTACCGCGGCTTTCCCGACGTGCCGGACTCTCGCAGCAGCTAGAACGTGGCGTCACCGGTGCCCAGCACCTGGATGCTTCGCTCAGCGCGGGCCGGGGCGCTGTCATCGCACTGACACACTCAGGCAACTGGGATATGGCCGGCGTGTGGCTCGTCCATCATGTCGGCGGGTTCACCACTGTGGCCGAGCGACTCAAACCAGAGGTGCTTTTTGACGCTTTTGTGGAGTACCGCACCGCCCTTGGCTTCGAGGTAATTGGACATGAGGGCGATGGCGCACCTTTCGATCGTCTCAAAGCGGCTCTAGAACGAGGTGGCATTGTGTGTTTGTTGGGGGAGCGCGACCTTAAGCAGGCGGGCGTTCCTGTCCAGTTTTTCGGGGAGGAAACTACTTTCCCGGCAGGTCCCGCAGAGTTGGCACGACAGACCGGTGCAGCGCTGCATGTCGCGGATATCTACTTCACACCCGATGGCTGGGGACTCGGCATCTCCGCAGCGCTAGAGGTCAGCGACCTTGTTTCCACCACCCAAGACATTGCCACGCACTTTGAGCGTAATATCAAAGCCCATCCGGCGGATTGGCATATGCTGCAGCCGTTGTGGCTCAAAGATAGGCGTCGGAAATAGGAGGGAAGAGGCATGCGCATCGGACTCGTCTGCCCTTATTCCTTCGATGAACCCGGGGGAGTTCAGGCTCACATCCTTGACCTAGCCCATTACTTTATCGAGCAGGGCCACCAGGTATCTGTCATCGGACCTGCCGCGAATGACACCGAGCTCCCAGATTTTGTGGTGCGGGGAGGTCCCTCGGTAGCCGTGCCTTACAACGGCTCAGTCGCCCGACTTTCCTTAGGACCACGCGTTAGCAGACAACTCAAGAGCTTCATCAGCAACGGCAATTTTGATGTCCTCCACATCCACGAACCTAACGCGCCGAGCTATTCTTTGCAGGCGTTGAGCCTAGCTCAGGGGCCCATTGTTGCTACCTATCACGCCTCCGCTGCCGAATCTCTGTTGCTTAGGCTGGCGGCTGCTGGCTTACGCCCGTTGCTGGAGAAGATTCGCGGCGGTATCGCGGTGTCAGAAATGGCGCGGCGCTGGCAGGTCGAGCAATTGGGGGGAGACCCCGTGCTCATACCGAACGGGGTGCATGTAGGGAACTTTGCGGCAGATAGCACACCGGTCAACAGCCCCCTCGAGGTGGTTTTCCTGGGCCGGATTGATGAGCCTCGCAAAGGCCTCGACGTGCTGTTAGCCGCACTACCACTGCTCAGCCAGCCCCTGCATCTCACTGTGATTGGAGCGGGCGCTAGCCGAGATATTCCGAACGTGGACTTTGTGGGGAAGGTCAGCGAAGCAAAGAAGATCGAACTGTTGCGGCGGGCGGATGTCTATGTGGCCCCGAATACCGGCGGGGAGAGCTTCGGGATCGTCCTCGTAGAGGCTATGGCCGCTGGGGCAGTTGTCGTGGCCTCTGATCTTGAAGCTTTCCAAGATGTGCTGCAAGCGAAATCCGCTGAACCCTGCGGGGAGATTTTTCGCAACGGGGATGCAAGTGATTTAGCGTGCGTTTTGGATCGAGTGTTGGCGGAGGAGGGGCGTCGACAAACGCTGCGGGCGCGGGGCAGCATCCGGGCGCAGCGCTACGACTGGTCTCGGGTGGGCGCGGACATCCTGCGCGTCTATGAAACTGTTGCCGATGGTACCCCCGTCCGGTTGCGAGGTGCATCATGATGTGGCTACTCGCCATCCTTGTCACCGTCGTACTGACCTTCGCACTGGCGTGGATGTACTTCACGGCTCAACGGCTTAATCGCCTCCACATTCGTGTCGATGCCGCGCTGCATTTCTTGCATTCGGCCCTCGATCGACGCGCTGCCCTCATTGAAGCGCTTGACCCACAGGCCGCACCCTTGGCGCGAAACGCACAGCTCATTGGGCTCGAACCGCCGCTTTTCGACGACCGTGCCGCCGCCGAACGCGCCCTCATGGAAGCTACCACCAGCACGCACCCATCGATCGCGGACGCGGCCACGCGTGTGCAGCTTGCGCACCGCTTTTACAATGAAGCCGTCACTGATACCCGGGCTGTGAGAACTCGACCGCTGGTGCAAGCACTCCGGCTTGGCGGCACGGCTCGGCTTCCCGTGTACTTCGAATTGAAGTCTTAAGCTAGGGGATACTTCCCCTTGGCATTTAGATGCGTTTAACATGGGGTAAGTCGAAGATTTTGACTTGCAAATACAGGAGGCGGCACCGTCGTGACAAATAAGGAACCAGCACAGGGCACTGCTCGCGTGAAGCGCGGCTTAGCGGAAATGCTGAAGGGCGGTGTGATCATGGATGTGGTCACCCCTGAGCAGGCGAAGATCGCCGAAGACGCCGGCGCAACGGCTGTCATGGCCCTTGAGCGGGTACCAGCCGATATTCGTGCCCAAGGCGGCATCTCCCGCATGTCTGACCCGGACATGATCGAAGGCATTATCAGTGCAGTATCCATCCCTGTGATGGCAAAGGCGCGCATCGGCCACTTCGTGGAAGCGCAGGTGCTGGAGTCTTTGGGTGTGGACTTCATCGACGAGTCCGAGGTGCTCTCGCCAGCCGATTACAGCAACCACATCGACAAGTTCGATTTCACCGTGCCTTTCGTGTGTGGTGCCACCAACCTGGGTGAGGCACTGCGTCGTATCAACGAGGGCGCTGCGATGATTCGCTCGAAGGGCGAAGCAGGCACCGGTGACGTGTCCAATGCCGTCACTCACATGCGCACCATCCGCGCCGAGCTCAACCGCTTGAAGTCTATGGCCGAGGATGAGCTCTACGTGGCAGCCAAGGAGCTGCAGGCACCTTATGAACTCGTGCGCGAAGTCGCTGCGTCTGGAAAGCTCCCAGTCGTATTGTTCACCGCTGGTGGCATTGCCACCCCTGCCGATGCTGCAATGATGATGCAGCTCGGCGCCGAGGGAGTCTTCGTCGGCTCCGGCATCTTCAAGTCTGGCAACCCGGAGGCCCGCGCTAAGGCCATTGTTCAGGCAACCCAGAATTTTGACGACCCAGACACCATTGCTCGGGTTTCCCGCGGCCTGGGTGAAGCCATGGTCGGCATCAATGTCGACGATGAACCAGTACCTCACCGCCTGTCTGAGCGTGGCTGGTAGTTAGCAGCGCTAGCAAAGAGTCCGCCGTGCGGGCGGAGCTGAAACGCTCTCGTCCGTACGGCGGACTTTGTCCTTGCGGAACACTAGTTTCGCAGTGCTTCTAGCGGTGAGCCGAGTGCCAGCAAAATCGTGAAAAGGATGGCGATCAGGAGCAGGATTAGCACCGCAGCTAGCAGCGGGCGCCGCACAATCATCGCGAGGATCTTTTCAAAGAACCCCTGTGGCTTTTCATTCGTGTCTCGGAAGCGCCAAGGGGCGTCGATAAGCCCGGCCTTCTTCACGGAGTGCTCGAAAGGCACAGTGCAAAACGGAATCAGGGTACTGAGCAAGCCGGTGATGCCGCGGCGCGCGGGCCAGCGGTTATTGATCCAGAGCAGGATTGTCACTGCGCCAAAGCAGAGGAATGTGAAGCCGTGAATCGGCCCGGCGATGCGCACCCCTAACGCAGTGAGACCACTGTATTTGAGGGCCATGCCTCCTAAGAGCAGTGCCCAGGTGAGCATTTCGGCCGTTGCCAAGGATGCATAGAGCTTTTGAGGGGACATAGCGTTAGAGAGTACTGGAGCCGTAGTGTATTGGTTGAACAAGCGCAGTTTTTGCAGATGAACAAGGAGTGGCTAAGTGGCGGCGATTGCTGACGTCCTCAATCTCGAGCGAATTGACCGGGATATTTATCGTGGCCCAGTAGTGCCTACCGCATTTATCCGTACCTTCGGAGGCCAGGTAGCGGCGCAAGCGTTAGTGGCGGCCACTAGGACGGTGGAAGCAGATTTCAAAGTGCATTCCCTGCATGGGTACTTTGTAGCACCGGGTAAATCCGATCAGCCTACTACTTACCTGGTTGACCGCATTCGTGATGGCCGGAGCTTTTGTTCGCGTCAGGTGAAGGCCATGCAAGACGGGGAACCGAACTTCATCATGCAGGCGAGTTTTCATCGTCAAGGCGATGTCGGTATCGAGCACACCGATCGCATGCGCGATGTGCCGGATCCAGAAGACATTGTGGTGGATCCCGAAGCGATGAATCCACGCTCTCGGGCGCTGTTGACGGAATGGAGCGAGTGGGACATCCGGGTCGTGCCGGATACCGCTTTCGAGCACAATAAGTACACCCCCAGCCAGCAGGTGGTGTGGTTTAAGTCGAAAACGCCCCTTCCTGATGATGAAACATTCCATGTGTGCACCTTGGCTTATATGTCCGACATGACGCTGCTGCAGTCCGCACTTGTGCCGCACCCCGGAGTGGAGGTCATGCAAGCTTCGCTCGATCATGCCATGTGGTTCCTGCGTCCATTCCGTGCCGACGAGTGGCTGCTATATGACCAGACTTCGCCCTCTGCCTCCGATGGCCGAGCACTGACCCAAGGACGTATTTTTGACCAGAGTGGGCATTTGGTTGCCGTCGTAACGCAGGAGGGACTGACCCGCCTGCTCAAGCCAGGAACGACGCAGATTCCGATGAAAACCCTCAACTACGATGAAGGAAAATAGCGCAATGTTAATTGGTGTTCTTGCAGTACAAGGCGGTGTGGCAGAGCATCAGCGCATGCTGGATGAACTTGGCGTCCAATCTCGGCAAGTCCGCCGCACTGAACACCTGGCAGGGCTTGATGGCATTATCCTGCCGGGTGGCGAATCCACCACGATGTCTAAGTTGCTGGAACTGGGGGGAATGCTCGAACCGCTACGCCAGGCGCTGCGGGATGGGCTGCCCGCCTACGGGACCTGCGCTGGCATGATCTTATTGTCCAATGAAATCCTGGATACCCGCGCGGATGCACATAACCTGGGCGCCTTGGACATCACGGTTCGGCGCAATGCATTCGGCCGCCAGGTGGATTCCTTCGAGGCGGACCTAGATTTTCGTGGCATTGCGGGCAGCGTGCCAGCCGTCTTTATTCGCGCCCCGTGGGTGGAGCGAGTCGGGGAAGATGTGGAAGTACTCTCCCGGGTGCCTAGCGGGCCAGCGGAGGGGGCGATTGTAGCGGTGCGCTCTGGAAACGTGATTGCCACCTCCTTCCATCCGGAGGTTTCCGGGGACACGAGAGTGCATGCGTATTTCGCAGAGATTGTGGCGGCCGCGGGCCAGTCCGGTTAATTTTCTTCCCGCTCCTGCGCGTATACTTAGCAGCCAGCACGGGCACAGTGTGATGTGCGTTCCGACGAAAGGTTTGTAGGTATATGTCAGGCCACTCCAAATGGGCTACTACCAAGCACAAGAAGGCAGCAAACGATGCCAAGCGCGGTAAGGAATTTGCCAAGCTGATCAAGAACATCGAAGTTGCGGCCCGTACTGGTGGCGGTGATCCGTCAGCGAACCCGACTCTTGATGACATGATCAAGAAGGCCAAAAAGGCCTCTGTTCCTAACGACAACATCGAGCGCGCCCGCAAGCGTGGCTCCGGCGAAGAAGCTGGTGGCGCCGACTGGCAAACCATCATGTACGAAGGCTATGGGCCGAACGGCGTAGCAATGCTGGTTGAGTGTCTTACGGATAACCGTAACCGCGCTGCCACTGAGGTGCGTACTGCCTTCACCAAGAACAATGGCAACCTGGCGGAGTCCGGTTCCGTGTCCTACATGTTCACCCGCAAGGGCATTGTGTTGGTGAAGAAGAATGAGCTCAGCGAGGACGACGTGTTGATGGCGGTTCTGGACGCGGGTGCGGAAGAGGTCAACACCCTCGACGACCAGTTTGAAGTTGTCTGCGATGCTTCCGATATGACCGCAGTGAAGGAGGCGCTTGTCGACGCCGGTATTGATGTCGACGATTCCGACTCCGACTTCCGCGCCTCGGTGCTGTCCCCGCTGGACGCAGAGGGTGCCAAGAAGATCATCAGGCTCATTGATGCTCTCGAGGAATCCGATGATGTGCAGAATGTCTACACGAACATGGACTTGTCCGATGAGGTCTTGGCGCAGCTAGAAGACTAGCTCCTGGCGCTAGCGAAGGGGGAACCGGATGGTTCCCTCTTTTTTCATGCGTGGCGAGTCCACGTTTCGAAATTGTGTGCTATATAGTTGGTTGGGTAACAATAAGGGCCGAGGCAGGGAGAACCGTTGAGCGCTGGCATCCGGGTAATGGGGATTGACCCTGGGCTGACACGCTGTGGCCTTTCGGTGGTACAGTCCGGCCCTGGCCGTGCTGTGTACCCAATTTCCGTAGGGGTGGTGCGCACTCCCGCAGATGCCGAGCTGACGGAACGTCTGCTTCGACTTAGTACTGCGGTTCGGGAATGGATGACGGAGTATGAGCCGGACGTCATCGCTATTGAGCGCATCTTTGAGCGTGGCAATGTTTCCACAGTTATGCACACCGCCCACGCCGTCGGTGTGTTGGTGCTCGCCGCTGCAGAACGCGGCCTGCCGGTGCATATGTACACCCCCAGTGAGGTCAAGAAAGCCATTTCCGGCAACGGTCGAGCCGACAAGAAGCAGATGACCATCATGATTACTCGCATTTTAGGGCTCGCGGAGGCGCCAAAGCCCGCGGATGCTGCCGACGCACTCGCCCTTGCGGTCTGTCACTGTTGGCGTGCCCCTATGCTGGAAAGGCAGAAGATTACCGAAGAACAGATTGCACGCCAGCGTCGCGCTCAGAACGGCAAGCTGGGCCAAGCTAAGGCCAGCTTCAACGAACAACGTAGGCAGCGTCGCGTCGAGCACCCAACTATTTCACATTCCGCCGCCCATCCAAGGAGTAGCTCTTGATCGCATCGTTGAACGGAACCGTTGTCGCCATCGACTTGGGTGGTGCGGTGATTGAGTGCGGGGGAGTCGGCTACTACTTCATGGCCACCCCGCAGACCCTCGCGGAACTCAGGCGTGGTGAAACTGCTCGGGTGCTGACCACGATGACAGTTCGCGAAGACGCGATGAACCTCTATGGCTTTAGCAATAGCCAATCGCGCGAGATGTTCACTACGCTCCAAGGTGTTTCGGGGCTCGGCCCGCGTTTGGCCTTGGCCGTCTTGGCGATGTACTCCGTAGGAGAGATCGCAAACTACATCACGAGCGGTGATGCCAAGGGTTTGCAGCGCATCCCGGGCGTCGGCAAGCGCACCGCGGAGCGCATGATCGTAGATCTGAAAGACAAGGTCACCGGCTTTGCGACGCCCGCAGCCGCCGAGAGCGTCGCGCCAGCGCCGACACACACCGCCAGCGCCGACATCGTTAGCGCGTTGCTCGGCCTTGGGTTTAGTGAAAAGGATGCCAGCGCTGCGGTCGATTACGTGCTCTCCGAGCACCCAGATGCGGACCGCTCTACCGCCTTGCGTCTTTCCTTGGCACATCTGGGGCGGAAGTAGGCCACCGTGTCAGACATTGAGAAGACAGAGTTTGCCCTGCCAGCCGATGTGGCAGCCAAAGCCGCCGGGCGTTCGGAGACATCCAGCATCGATGCGAAGCGACAGCATGGCGAATTTGATGTTGAGACGACCCTTCGCCCGAAAAGCCTGAACGAATTCATCGGCCAGCCGAAAGTGCGCAGTCAGCTCGACCTAGTGCTTACCGGTGCGAAGAATCGCGGGGTAGCACCGGATCATATTTTGCTTTCTGGACCACCCGGCTTGGGTAAAACCACCATGGCGATGATCGTGGCACAGGAACTTGGCGCTAGCTTGCGGATGACCTCGGGCCCCGCCTTGGAGCGGGCAGGTGACCTTGCCGCCATGCTTTCGAACCTGATCGAAGGCGATGTCCTGTTCATCGATGAAATCCACCGCATCGCGCGCCCAGCAGAGGAAATGCTGTACATGGCGATGGAGGACTTCCGAATCGACGTGATCGTGGGCAAAGGGCCGGGCGCGACATCGATACCTTTGGAGATCGCACCGTTCACCCTCGTGGCCGCCACCACGCGTTCGGGCATGCTCACCGGACCGCTGCGGGATCGTTTCGGTTTTGTCGCTCAGATGGAGTTTTATAACGACGCCGATCTTACGAAGGTGGTGACTCGCGCAGCCAGCATCCTGGGTGTGTCCATCGACGCGGATGCAGCGGGTGAGATTGCCTCTCGTTCCCGTGGCACTCCGCGTATCGCCAACCGTTTGCTCCGTCGCGTCCGCGATTTTGCTGAGGTGCACTCGGATGGGCACATCGACATGGGGGCTGCGAAGGCGGCGCTTATTGTGTTCGATGTTGACGAGCTGGGTCTGGATCGTCTTGACCGGGCCGTCCTCGATGCCCTTGTGCGTGGTCACGGTGGCGGCCCCGTCGGTCTGAATACGTTGGCCGTTGCTGTGGGAGAGGAACCCGGCACCGTGGAAGAGGTATGCGAGCCCTTCTTGGTGCGGGCGGGCCTCATTGCGCGGACAGGGCGCGGTCGCGTTGCGACGGCCACAGCCTGGCGACATCTGGATCTGGAACCGCCGGCAGATGCCATTGGCGGCTACAGCACCCTAGGCTAAGCGCAGCATGTCCTAAGGGGTGTCGCAGCGGTTTTTTATTGCTATGACGTAGCATGAAGCGTCGGACTATTTTCTATCTCCGGCCACAACTGCTGATTGCGGTGGTGGCCGAACTAAAAGGAGAACCTTGGTGTCTAGCAGTTCAGGGCGGCCAGCACGGAGTCGCACGTGGCCGAAGCAAGCAATTGGCTTGTTCGTACTGGTCCTGCTTGCCGTGTACGGGCTGGTGATGTTCACAGGCGATCGATCCCTCAATCCAAAGCTGGGTATTGATCTACAGGGTGGCACCCGCGTGACCCTGGTTCCCCAAGGAACAGAACCCACCCAAGAACAGCTCGCCCAGGCGCGGTTGATTCTGGAAAACCGTGTGAACGGCATGGGTGTGAGCGGTGCAAACGTGGTAACTGATGGCAATACTTTGGTCATCACGGTACCCGGTGAAGACACCAGCCAGGCGCGTGCGCTCGGACAGACCTCGCAGTTGTTGTTCCGCCCCGTAGCCCAGCCCGGCACTCCTGACCCGGCACAGGTGTTGGATGTTGGCGCACAGATGGCTAACCGCTGGGTAGAAAAAGGCGTTCTCAAGCCTGAGCAGGCCAATCAGTCGCTCAAGGCCTTGGTAGATTCTCTCAATCAGAGCCTGCCGGAAGGGCAAGCGCCCTATGAAGCCAAGACCGTTACGGCATCTGCTCCAGCAGAGCCCGCGAACTCGGTAGAGGCTACGAAGCGCCGTCAAGAGATCACGGAGATGCTGCGTGGCGATCGCCAGAGTGAGGATGCGAATCTGCAGTTTGCGGCCGCCTCCCTGATTCAGTGCGGCGAGGAGCTCGATCCTTTGGCTGGTTCAGATGATCCGGCTAAGCCCTTTGTTACCTGTGACGCAACGGGCCAGAAGTACATCTTGGAGCCTGCTCCGCTACTGGTCGGGGAGCAGGAAGGCGGCAAGCGCCTGACGGGCAATGAGATTGATGCCAATAAGCAGATTGCTGGCGGTTTGAATCCGCAGACCAGTCAGATGGAAATCAATTTCTCCTTCAAGTCCGAAGGTGCGGAGCAAGGTGCCGCAACCTGGGCGCGGGTGACCCAGGACTACCTGCAGCGTCAGGTGGCCATCACTCTCGACTCCGCCATCATCTCCGCCCCAGTGATTCAGAGCCCCACACCGGCTGGATCCGCAACCTCCATCACTGGTGACTTCTCTGAACAAGAGGCCCAGGAGTTGGCGAACAACCTCAAATATGGCGCGCTGCCGCTCAGCTTCGCCGGTGAAAACGGGGAACGTGGTGGCACCACCACCACAATTCCAGCATCATTGGGCACGGCTTCGCTCAAGGCCGGTCTGATCGCCGGATTAGTTGGCTTGATCGCCGTGGCACTGTACGCGCTGGCTTACTACCGCGTATTCGGCGTGTTGGCCATGTTCACCCTGGTTGCCTCTGGCCTCCTGGTGTACGGTTCCCTGATTCTGCTCGGTCGCTGGATCGGCTACTCGCTGGATCTCTCAGGTGTGGCTGGGTTGATCATTGGTATCGGAACCACAGCGGACTCCTTTGTGGTGTTCTACGAGCGCATCAAGGACGAGATCCGCGAGGGCCGCACTTTCCGCTCTTCGGTGCCACGCGCGTGGGATTCTGCTAAGCGCACCGTACTGACCGGCAACTTTGTCTCATTGATCGCTGCCGTTGTCTTGTACATCCTGGCTGTCGGCGAGGTGAAGGGCTTCGCGTTCACCTTAGGCCTCACCACGGTGTTCGACCTGTTTGTGACGTTCTTGCTGACTGGGCCGTTAGTCATCCTCGCTTCTCGGAAGCGATGGTTTGCTAACCCTTCCGTGAACGGCCTGGGCGCGGTCACGAAGGTTGCGGATAGGCGTCGAGAAGCAGGCGAACTGGATGAACAGTACAAGGTAGAGGAGAAGATCTAATGAGCAAGGGAACACTCGGCCGCCTCTACACCGGCGAAGGCGGCATCGATTTCATTGGCCGAACCAAGCTCTGGTACAGCATCACCGCCGCCGCCTTGGCTATCAGCATCCTGTTGATCGCTATTCGTGGTTTCTCCCTCGGTATCGACTTCGAGGGTGGCACGAAGATGAATATGCCAGACGCTGGCTACAGCATTGAGCAGGTAGAAGAAGTCTTTGATGGTGCCACCGGAATTAACCCGGAGCTCGTGCAAGTTGTCGGTGCCGGCGATTCCCGCATGGTGGAGATCAACTCAGAGCGGCTGACCGAGGAACAAATCTCCGCGGCGCGCAGTGCGCTCTTCGAGAAGTTCCAGCCGAAGGATCAGACGGGCGCCGCAACACCGGACGCGGTCGGTGACTCCACCGTCTCCGAATCCTGGGGATCCACCATCACTAACCGCATGCTGATCTCCATGGTGGCGTTCTTGGTGCTGGTATTCATCTACATCATGATCCGCTTTGAACGCGACATGTCCATCGCTGCCATCGCAGCGCTGTTGGTGGACATCGTAGTGATCTCGGGAATCTACTCCCTCGTTGGCTTCGAGGTAACGCCGGCTACGGTGATCGGCCTGCTCACGGTGCTGTCCTTCTCGCTGTATGACACCGTGGTGGTCTTTGACAAGGTTAAGGAAAACACCGCCGGTTTCGAGGGCTCGCGGCGCAGAACCTACGCCGAACAAGCAAACTTGGCCGTCAACCAGACCGTCATGCGTTCTATTTCCACCACAATTATTTCAGCGCTACCGATCATCGCGTTGATGATCGTCGCGGTGTGGATGATGGGCGTAGGTACGCTAAAGGACCTCGCTTTGGTTCAGCTGATCGGCGTTGTGGAGGGCGCACTATCCTCCGTGTTCCTGGCTACTCCGATCCTGGTGAGCCTCAAGCGTCGCCAAAAGAAGATGCGGGCGCACGAGCAGTCGGTTCTTGAGCTGCGCGCTGGCAAAGCTGACCATGGCATTGAACCAGAAGCGCAACCTGTGGCAGCCCACAAGGTGGCTTCCGTGGCGGCCCCTGCTTCGGATATTAATCCGGTGGGGGAGAAGAAAGGCAACGGTCGCACCTGGCGCCCGGGGGAATAGCTGCCCCTAACACAGCAAGCCGGCGGGTTCACACGAGGTGGACTCGCCGCTCGCGTTTCATCCTCCGCGCGCTAAGCTCCGATGAACTGGGTGGAGGAAGTTTTGTGACGTGGCAGCACTATACTGAAGGCGGTCAAGATGCGATCGAACTCTAAGGAATTCATGTTTGGGTGGAAAGCTTTTGTCCGAGGCACGCAACAGCGTGCGCGGCGTCGCGCCACGGTTGCTGCTTTAACCGTGGCAGCAACTACGCTCGCGAGCTGTACACAAGGGCTTCCAGGCGCCGCTATTGACCACTTCGGCTATGCAGTCGGATCACCGCTGCTCACCACGAATGCACAAACAATCGTCGGTGCCTCCACCAATAGCGATCTGCTCGGCGGCAAGCTATTCCCGCCGGTATTCATCACCGGTCCCAACGGCCAAATGATCCCCAACCGGGATTTAGCAACTGCGCAATTATTGCCGGGTGCACACACCCAGGTCGTGTATACGATCAACGCGGAGGCGCAGTACTCCGACGAGAAGCCAATCACCTGCACCGACTTTCTACTCGCTTATAAGGCCGGAGCCAATCCGAGCCTGTTCGACTCCAACGCGCCGCTGATGACGCAAGTAGAGAAATTGGACTGTGAACCGGGGGCGAAGAAATTCACCGTCACTTTCAAGGAGAACATGGGCGCGCGTTGGCGACAGCTCTTCGGCCCAGGCACCGTTGTGCCAGCTCATGCTGTGGGGCATCGTCTGGGGCTGGACGAACAGAAGCTCGTATCCTTGTTGCAAGCCAATAATCCCGCCGCGTTGATGCCGGTGGCCACCGTGTGGAATCAGGGTTTCAGCCTGAAAGAATTCGACCCGGAGCTGCAAGTCTCTGCGGGCCCTTACCGTATTGAATCTGTGGGGGAAAGCGGCGAGGTGCAATTAGTACGCAATGAGAACTTCCATGGCGATTCCGCCAACCTCGAAAGAATCATGGTGTGGCCACAGAACGCTGACCTTAACGCAGCCAATGAGACGGGCAGTCTGGAGATCGCGGACCTAGTTGGGGTAAAGGACGTGCCGTGGGTTAACCGGGATGATCCGAGGAACCGCTTCAAAGTCGAGTACGCAGCAGGGCATATGACTGAGTTGTTGTCCCTGGCCAATGTTGGTGTCTTTGCGGATGCAGAAAGCAGGCGTGCCTTCGCCGCCTGCATTAATCGCAGCGATATTGCAGCGATCTCCTCCGCGGAATCAGGGGTAGAGGTAACCCCGGTAGCCACCCGGCTGACCACGGCTACTGATCCCGTTAACACACAGTTGAAATCCTTGATCGAAGAGAAAAACAATACTGATCTAGGGCAGGCAGAAAGGTTGCGTGGTCAGACTATTCGGATTGGTTACACCGGCCCAGACCCACGCAAGCAGGCTATGGTGGCCGCGATCGCTTCCTCCTGCGCACCTGCGGGTATCAACGTGGTTGATGCGTCTTCAGAGGGGGCGTCCTTGGGGGATGTCGGTCGGATGGAAGATTACCCAGGAGGTCAGCGAGAATTCGCCGGCGAGCTGGATGCTTTCCTGTACGCCGTAGACCCGCACCAAGGCTACGGCCATGTGGATGGCGGGCTTGATGACGTCGAAAAGCTGCGGGCGACCGAGCAGCAGCTGTGGGATGAGTCGGACACAGTTCCGCTGGCCGCGCAGCCACGCACTATTGTTTATGACAATCGCATCGCGAATGTGGTGCCGAATACCTCTTCCTCCGGCATCGGCTGGAATATGGAGCGTTGGGTAGAAGGGAAATCGAAATGACCACCAAATATAACTCCGCCCGCGAGGCCTTAGCAGACCTAGTGCGGTTGGTACCGGATTTCCCTGCCGAAGGGGTGCTCTTTGAGGACCTGACGCCCGTATTGGCTAGTGCAGCGGGCTTCAGCGTGATTGTCGACGAGCTAGCTGCGGCAGCGGAAGACATGGGCGCTGAGTTGATTGGTGGTTTGGATGCTCGCGGTTTTCTGCTCGGCTCGGCTGTTGCCTATAAGCTCAAGCAGGGCATTCTTGCGATCCGCAAACAAGGCAAGCTGCCGCCACCGGTACACCGCCGTGAGTACAGCTTGGAATATGGCACCGCAGCGCTGGAGATCCCTGCCAGCGGCATCGAAATTGCAGGCAAGAAGGTGGTGCTTGTCGACGACGTTCTCGCCACCGGCGGTACCTTGGTGGCCGCGCGCGATCTGCTGGAAGAATGTGGCGCGGAAGTCATCGGATACGTTGTCGTGCTGGAAGTACCTGGTTTGGGCGGAAGGGAACGCCTTGGTGATACCCCCGTCGTGGTGCTGGGTGAAGAATAGCCCTTTTGGCAAAGCCCACCGGTTGTGATGGGTAGCATAGAAGGACAAGCACGAAGGGGCAGGACATGGCTGAGCGTAAGCAACAAAAGCAGCAAGTGAACATGCGGAGCATGTCTGCCCGATTGGCGCGCAGTCTCACGGGTGGTCGCGCAAAAGTTGATCCGATTTTGGAGCCCCTGCTGAGCATTCACCGGCAGTTCCATCCCAAAGCTGATGCGGCGCTATTGCAGCGGGCCTATAACACCGCTGAGCTTCTCCACGAGGGGGTGTTCCGTAAATCTGGCGACCCTTATGTGACGCACCCGCTGGCTGTGGCGACAATCGCCGCTGAGATCGGCATGGACACCACGACGCTGGTGGCGGCATTGTTGCACGATACTGTCGAGGACACCGACTACTCCATTGCAGACCTCACCGCTGAGTACGGCGAAGAGGTCGCGCGGCTTGTCGACGGCGTGACCAAACTCGACCGGGTCGCCCTCGGGGCCTCCGCGGAAGCGGAGACGATCCGGAAGATGATCGTGGCCATGAGCCAGGATCCCCGTGTCTTGGTGATCAAGGTTGCTGACCGGCTACACAATATGCGCACAATGCGCTTTCTGCCTCCGGAGAAGCAGGCGAAGAAGGCCCGACAAACGCTGGAGGTAATTGCGCCGCTAGCACACCGTTTGGGTATGGCCTCAGTGAAGTGGGAGCTAGAAGACCTCTCCTTTGCGATCCTCTATCCGAAGAAGTACGACGAGATTGTCCGCTTGGTCGCAGATCGAGCGCCCTCACGTGACCGCTACCTCTCCGAGATTATCGATTCTGTCTCCGGCACTTTGAAAGACAACCACATCGACTCGGAGGTGGCCGGACGGCCGAAGCACTACTGGTCGATCTACCAGAAGATGATCGTGCGGGGTCGTGATTTTGATGAAATCTTCGATCTCGTGGGCATTCGTATCCTGGTGGACAATATCCATGATTGTTACGCTGCTATCGGCGCCGTTCATGCGCTTTACTCGGCAATGCCGGGCCGTTTTAAGGACTATATTTCTGCACCGCGTTTCGGGGTCTACCAGTCCTTGCACACCACCGTGATCGGCCCCGGGGGTAAACCGCTCGAGGTGCAGGTGCGCACCCATGAGATGCACTACAACGCCGAGTTCGGTATTGCGGCCCACTGGCGCTACAAGGAAACTAAGGGCAGCCACAGCGGGGAACAAAACGAGGTCGAACAGATCGCCTGGATGCGCCAGTTGCTGGATTGGCAGAAGGAAGCCGCCGATCCTAACGAGTTCCTCGATTCTCTGCGTTATGACCTGAGCACCAAGCAGATCTTTGCCTTTACCCCTAAGGGCGACGTGGTGAACCTGCCGGTGAACTCCACCCCGGTGGATTTCGCCTATGCCGTACACACCGAGGTTGGGCACCGCTGTATCGGCGCCAAGGTAAACGGGAAGCTGGTGGCGCTGGAATCCGCCCTCAAATCGGGGGACAGGGTGGAAATTTTCACTTCCAAGGACCCTGCGGCCGGGCCGAGCCGGGATTGGCAGAAGTTCGTGGTGTCTCCGCGCGCCAAGGCTAAGATTCGGCAGTGGTTTGCCAAGGAGCGTCGTGAAGTCTCTCTGGAGGCCGGTAGGGATGCCTTGGCGGTGGAGATCCAGCGGGGCGGAATGCCACGGCATCGCTTGTTTAATGCTCACTCCATGAAGGAAGTCGCCGCTGTCCTGAACTATCAGGATGTAGACGAGCTTTACACGGCGATTGGCGATGGTCGCGTTTCGGCCAAGAGCGTCATTGAGCAGCTCACCGCTTACTTCGGTGATGATGAAGACGCTGAGGATGTCCTCGTTGCTCGGACTCCCTTTAATGAGTTGGTGGGCGCAAAGAACGCGGCGCGTGATAACGCCGGTGCAGTTGGTTCCGGCATCCTCGTTGAAGGTAGCCCGGACGTGGCCGCCAAGCTCGCAAAGTGTTGCATGCCGGTGCCGGGTGATGAGATCTTCGGCTTCATCACCCGCGGCGGCGGAGTGTCGGTGCACCGTACTGATTGCACCAACGCCACCAACCTATTCGAGGAAAAGGAGCGCGTAGTCAGCGTTTCCTGGAGCACGGAAAACAAGAGCGTATTCTCCGCAAACTTGCAGCTAGAAGCCCTCGATAGGAGCGGACTGCTCGTAGATATTACCCGTGTGATTAACGAAGAACGCCTCACCACCACGGCAATGAATATTCACACTTCCGATGACCGCGTCGCCGTCGCACGCTTCACTTTTGAGGTCTCCGACACCAAACAGCTCGGCTCGGTGATGGGAAGAATGCGCAACCTGGAGGGCGTGTTCGATGTCTACCGCCTTACCTCCGGCGGCTAGCTGCGCAAGATACAGCAGGCACACAGCACAACGGCCCGCGGAGAATGTTCTTCTCTGCGGGCCGAATAGCGGAAAACTTACATCTGGAAGCTCTTCATCAGGCGACCGATGTTGTTGTTGATGGTAACGAGGGCACCGAAGAGGGCGCCAACACCGGTGACGATGGTGATGATTTCCTTGAACTTCTCAGCGCCGGTCATCTCCTGTGGCTTGCCATCTTCGTCCTTCTTGATGAAGAAATCAGAAGAAAGGCCTGCAAAGTCGGTGTCGGAAGAACCGGAGTTGGTGCTGGAATCCGCGGTAGGAGCGGCTGGAGCTGGGGTCTCTTCTGCCATTGCTGGGGCAGTGAGGGAAGCGGTGGAGATTGCAGCTGCGGCGATCGTCGCAGTGATGGCCTTGCGGGAGATAAGCTTCATGAGTTTTCCTTTACGTCTAAAGAAGCGGTGAACCTTTAAACAGCGTAATCTGGCCTGCGGTTTCGCGCAACAGGTTGCCTGTAGTTTTTCAGCCCCATCAGCTCTCAAGTTGAGCGCGGCTAGGGGAGTGCTGTAACAGGCGGAGACCAGCTCACCTGTGAGAATATTGCTGAGCCTAGCCGGGTGGCCGGAAAGATGGATCCTCCCAGCCAGGCTATCGTTACCAAGTCGTTAATAGGCCTTGGTAAGCATGTGACTAATGTTACCCGAGTGCTGCCTTGGTGATGCGTACTTCCGCTGCCGGAGCGCCATCCGTAGCACCATCTGCAGTGCCCTTGGCCCCAATCTGATCCAGGGTGCTCAGGCCCGCATCCGAGATCTGTCCAAAGTAGGTGTAGTTGGCAGGCAACGGGGAATCTTGGTAGTTGAGGAAGAACTGGGAGCCATTGGTGTCAACGCCAGAGTTTGCCATCGCAATGGAGCCGCGTGGGTAGAGCACCTGTGGTGCCTCGGGCATTTCGTCAGTCGGGTATTCATTGGCGAATTGGAAGCCAGGACCACCGGCACCAGTTCCGGAAGGATCACCACACTGCAGAACGAACAAGCCGCTAGTAGTGATGCGGTGGCAAATGGTGTCATCGTAGAAGCCATTATATGCAAGATGTTCGATAGCGTTCACGGTACAAGGAGAAGCAGCGCGATCGAGTTCCATGCCGATCGGGCCGGCGGAGGTCTCCAGGGTGAGGTTCACCTTGCCGGTGGTTTTGACCCCAGTGGTATTCGTCGGCAGGGCAACTTCTTTAGCAGGCGTGCCCTGTGGCGTGTAAGTGCAATCAACCGTCTCTGGCAGCGCAGTGGCACGCTGCATCGCCAGTGGCTTAACCTCCGGTGTCTGCGAGGTGGACTCCTGCGCACTGGTTTCTTTCTGCTCCGTGCCACGCGTAGCGGCAAACCAAATACCGCCGACCAGTGCCAGGATCACTGCCGCAGCCATCACAATCACTCCCAGTGGTTTGGTCTTTTCGGCGCGCTCTCGGCGCTTCAGCTCGCGGTCGAGGTTCTGCATCGCTTCGACGCGACGCTCCTTGTTAGAAGTCACTTGTGCCTTTGCTTTCCGTTGGTTACTCGGTCAAATGCGTATTGATTCTACTGCACTGGATACCCGTGCTTGCGGGTAGGCGCGCTGCCGATTGACGTCGAAAAGCATGCGGAGCGGTGAAGTTGGTTAGGGTAGGGGGCATGGAAATCATGGGATTTGCCGCTGGTCCGTTCCAGACGAACTGTTATATCTGGTCGAACGAAGGTCGATGCGTGATCGTTGATCCAGGTATGCACGCGCATGAGCGCGTAGTAGAAACGATCGACGAAGGCGGGTGGGATGTCGAAGCCATCCTCCTCACACATGGCCATATCGATCACACTCGTGATGCCGGATCACTGGCTGCTAGGTACAACGTGCCCGTCTATATTCATCCGGACGATGAATTCATGTTGGACAAGGGGGCCGGAGTCAGCGCGGAAACACGCCAGCTTTTCGACGCCGAGAACATGACCCCTATCGCCGACCTGCGGTCGCTCAATCACGCAGACACCGTTTCGATGGCAGGGGTGGACTTTGAGGTCCGCCATGCACCAGGGCATTCCCCAGGCTGCGTGTTGCTGGTGAACACTCCTTCGCATGTGTGTTTTGCCGGAGATGTGCTATTTAAGGGCTCAATCGGAAGAACTGATCTGGAATTTTCAAAGCATAGTGACATGCTCACCAGCCTGCGGGAGCAAGTGCTCACCCTCGATGACCAGTTGCATGTACTGCCTGGCCATGGCCCAGCCACCACAATTCGTGCTGAGCGCACTAACAACCCCTTCCTGCTACAACTGCGGTAGCACAGGGTAAAGTTTTCACTCGTGAGTGATGCAAAGAAATTCCAACCATTTTCTGCGCCGAAGGGCGTGCCGGACTACGTGCCACCGGTATCCCCGGAGTTCCTAGCCGTTCGGAATGGTTTCGCCCATCAGGCGCAGTTGGCTGGTTACGAGCACATTGAACTCCCGATCTTTGAGGAGACGGGTCTGTTTGCGCGCGGCGTCGGTGAATCTACCGACGTAGTGTCCAAAGAGATGTACACCTTTGCCGATCGTGGCGACCGCTCGGTAACGCTGCGTCCCGAGGGCACCGCGGGCGTGATGCGCGCAGTGATCGAACACGGACTGGATCGTGGCGCGCTGCCGGTCAAGTTGACTTATGCCGGGCCGTTCTTCCGCTATGAGCGCCCGCAGGCCGGACGCTATCGCCAGCTGCAGCAGGTTGGTGTGGAAGCCATTGGCGTGGATGATCCCGCCCTGGACGCCGAAGTAATCGCCTTGGCTGATCGCTGTTTCCGTTCCATCGGTCTCAGTGGCTTCCGCCTGGAGCTCACCAGCCTGGGCGACGATACCTGCCGTCCCGCATATCGTGAGAAGCTCCAGGAATTCCTGTTCCGGCTCCCGCTGGATGAGGAAACTCGTCGTCGCGCTGACATTAATCCTTTGCGCGTGCTGGATGATAAACGCCCAGAGATGAAGGAAATGCTGGCCGAGGCACCGCTGATGCTGGATCACCTCTCGGCCGATGCGCGGGCACACTTCGAAACCGTGCTGGGCATGCTGGATGACATGGCGGTGCCGTATCAGATCAATCCACGCATGGTGCGCGGTTTGGACTACTACAACAAGACCACCTTCGAGTTCGTCCACGATGGCCTCGGCGCCCAGTCCGGCATCGGCGGCGGCGGGCGTTACGACGGCCTGATGGCCCAGCTTGGTGGCCAAAAACTCTCTGGCGTCGGTTTCGGACTCGGCGTCGACCGGGCGCTGCTTGCTCTAAAGGCAGAGGAAAAGCAGGCTGCTTCGGGTTCCCGGGTATCGGTTTATGGTGTCGCCATGGGTGCCGATGCCAAGCGACGCATGGTGCAGCTCATCAATGAACTCCGCGTCGCGGGTATTTCTGCGGACATGTCCTACGGCGATCGTGGACTGAAGGGCGCTATGAAGGGCGCGGATCGGGCTGGCGCAGCTTATGCGCTCGTGCTCGGTGACCGCGAACTGGCGGCCGGCACTATCGCCCTGAAGGATTTGGCCGAGCACAGCCAAGAGGATATCGCTGTGGACGGTGTCGTCGATAAGCTGCGCGCCCTGCTTGGCTAGTTAGCAGGATGTCAGGTTCACCGGCATCCCGATCTGGATTGCGAGGCCTCCCAGGGAGGTCTCCTTGTACTTGCTCATCATGTCTCGACCTGTGTCTGCCATGACTCGGATGCAGTCGTCCAAGGAGACGTGATGCACGCCGGTGCCCAAGTTGGCCAGTCGTGCTGCGTTAATCGCTTGGACCGCGGCGATGGCGTTGCGTTCAATGCATGGAATTTGCACCAGTCCACCGACGGGATCGCATGTCAGTCCTAGGTTGTGTTCGAGGGCGATTTCAGCAGCGTTGATGGCTTGTTCCGGGGTGCCACCCAAGAGCTCTGTGAGGGCCGCTGCGGCCATTGCCGCGGCGGAGCCGACCTCGCCTTGGCAGCCAACCTCCGCGCCGGAAATAGAGGCGTTTTCTTTAATAATGACGCCGATAGCGCCGGCGGTGAGCAGGAATTCTCGGGCCCGGGACCTGGTAAATTCTGGCAGGAAATCCCGCGCATAATGCATCACTGCCGGGATGATGCCGGCTGCGCCGTTGGTAGGCGCGGTGACGACGCGTCCCCCGGCAGCATTTTCCTCATTAACGGCAAGCGCATAGAGATTGACCCATTCCATTGCCCCGAATGCATCCGGGGTGGCATTGGAGTTGGTGCGCAACAAATGCTGGTAGATGCCAGGTGCACGGCGCTCTACTTCAAGGCCACCCGGCAAAATACCGGTGGTAGAGATGCCAGCGCTGACACAGGCGCGCATGGTGTCCCACACGCGGTCGAGGTGCTCCGCGACTTTCTCGGCGCCGTGGAGTTCTGCCTCGTTAGCGGCCATGATCTCGGCGATGCTTTTGCCGGAGCGATGACACAGTTGGAGCAAGCGCGCCCCGGAAGTGAAGTAGTAGGGAATCGTGGAGGCGCGATTGGTAGTAGCAACACCGGCTCCGAGACCGGCCGGTCCGTGTTGGGCGCGGTACTCCTTACTGGACAGGATAAAACCACCCCCAACGGAGAAGTAGGTCTCGCTGCTGTTGCCGCAGTGGAAGACAAGCGCATTGGGGTGTTCTGCCAGTGGTTCGATCTCAAAGCTGATTTCGTAGCTGGCCCCGTTGGGTAAAGTACCGGTCGTGGGGATGATGTCGCCATAGGCAGGAGAGGCATCGACAGGAATTGATTCTGGGCTGTAGCCCATCAGCCCCATTAAGACGGCGCGATCGGTGCCATGGCCCTTGCCAGTTGCGGCAAGAGAGCCACGCAGCTCGACGACAATGTGCGTGGCAGGTTCCCCAGCATCCTCCAAGAGCTGTATAAACCTGGCTGCTGCCCGCATAGGTCCAACAGTGTGCGAGGAGGACGGCCCGATGCCGACGCTGAACAAATCAATCGCGCTGATAGTCATAGCCGGAATTCTAGTTGTAGCGGCTGAGGAAATCAGCAAAAGACCCAGCTGGGATGTCGCTGGCATTACCAGCCACGGACGAAGGTCCGCCGAGCCCGCCAACGGACCCACTAGTTAACACCACGGTGTCTGCCAGTTCCCGGGCTCCTTGAGCGATACGACTACCAAGGTGTTCACTACCGCCGAAATCCTCCGTCGCTGCAAAAATTGCCGTCGGCATGGTGCGGGCGCGTAGGTAACTAAACAGTGGTCGCATGGCGTGCTCGAGCGCTAGCGAATGGCGTGGGGTGCCAGCTGTTGCGGCGAGGAGTACGGGTTTGTGCTGCAGAGCATCCTTGTCTAGGAGGTCAAAGAACGTCTTGAATAGCCCGGAATAGCTGGCGCTGAAGATTGGGGTGACTGCTATCAGCGCATCGGAATCCGCGACGCTTTCCTGGGCGGCAAGGAGCTGAGTGGGGGTAAAACCGGGGGAAGTCAGTGACTGCGCCAGCTCTACTGCGAGGTCGCGGAGCTCAATGTGTTGGAGTGCTGCGCTTTCGCCGCGGGCGGATATTGCCGTGGTGACCGCACCGGATATTTGCTCGGCAAGGTTTCGGGTCGCGGAAGGAGAAGACAGACCCGCGCTCAAGACGACCAATTTGTGCATTAGTTTTCCTTTCCAGGCATCACACTAAAGTGCGGGGAATCTGGATGCGCGCGGAGTGTTGCGTGGGTCGGCGGATCAGATGGCACGTGCTCGGGCCGTCGAGCTTCCATGCGGCGGCGGAGTTCCGGAACGATGTCGCGGCCTAGGATTTCGATCTGCTCCAGGACCGTCTCTAGTGGCAGCCCCGCGTGGTCGATCAAGAAAAGTTGCCGCTGATAGTCCCCAACCCAATCAGCGAACTGCATGGTGCGTTCGATGACCTGCTCTGCCGTGCCGACGGTCAGCGGAGTGACCTCGGTGAATTCCTCAAGTGATGGGCCGTGGCCGTACACGGGGGCATTATCAAAGTAGGGGCGGAAGGTCTGCTTTGCGGCAGCTTCGGACTCGCCGACAAAGATCTGGCCGCCGAGTCCAACGATTGCCTGGTCGGCGCGGCCGTGCCCGTACTTTTCAAAGCGACGTCGGTAGGAGTGCACCATCTTGGCCGTGTGTTCCTTATTCCAGAAGATGTTGTTGTGGAAGAAGCCGTCGCCGTAGAAGGCTGCCTGCTCCGCGATTTCAAGAGATCGAATGGACCCGTGCCAGACAAAAGGCGGAACGCCGTCGAGTGGGGCGGGCGTGCTGGTATAGCCCTGTAGCGGGGTGCGAAACTCGCCCTGCCAGTTGACTATTTCTTCGCGCCACAGACGGCGCAATAGGTGGTAGTTCTCAATGGCTAGGGGGATGCCCTTGCGGATGTCCTTCCCGAACCAGGGATAGACCGGACCAGTATTGCCACGCCCCATCATCAAGTCAACTCTGCCACCAGCGAGGTGCTGCAGGAATGCAAAGTCTTCCGCAATTTTCAGCGGATCATTCGTAGTGATCAGCGTGGTTGCAGTGGAAAGGATCAGATTTTCGGTCTTCGCTGCTATAAACCCGAGATGTGTGGTGGGGGAAGAAGGAACGAAAGGCGGATTATGGTGTTCACCGGTGGCGAATACATCAAGCCCAACTTCTTCTGCTTTCAGTGCGATAGCCGTCATCGCTTGAATGCGCTCGGCTTCGGTGGGGGTTTCCCCGGTGGTGGGATCGGTGGTGACGTCACCGATGCTAAAAATTCCGAACTGCATGCTTCCTCATTTCACTTATTGTTGTAGCGTCAACAATAAGTGTTAGTGGGAATCTTGTCCACCAGGTTGTTCGTTGTACAGCGCCGCGTGGAGGAGTGATAAATCTGATCGGCCGATGGCGCGCAGCGGAGTTTCATGCGGACGCCCGGTTTCGGTGATGAGTCCAAATTGTGCGCTATCCGGGTGCATGAGCTTGGCTACCGCACTGGTCGCGGATGTATCCCTGCTGAAGAACTCCACGTGTTCGCTGTGTTCCGCATATTTCAGTGCATCGGCAACAGTTTTTGCATCCAGGCGATTGTCGTCGTCAAGGTCATTTGCCACCCAGCGCGCGATCGTATTGGTGGTGAGCAGCCCTGCGAATTTTCCGTCGTGGTAAAGCGGAAACTGGGAAATGTTGCTCTGCTGAATCAAGCGCAAGGCTTCCAGGATGCTGTCAGTGGGAGAGAGATGTTGCACTGGCTTGGGGCCGAGGATTTGGAGCGCGGTAACTGGTGCGACGAGTGCATCTCTAATGGCGCTCAGGGTGCTGATCGCATCCTCGCGGGGATCTGCGATCGGCTCACCGTCGACGAAACTGCCGTGCACAATGGCGTTGCGGAGCTCGGCACACTCTTGCAGGATGTTGGATTGTTGCTCTGTAACGAGCTGTTTGCGTGCGGCAAGGCGAACCATCCACGCAAACCCGTCTGAGTTTTTAGCTTTGAGGGTGGTGCGTAAGTGGGCTTCAATGTCATTGAAGAAAGCCAGGAATGTGGTTGCACGAGACGTCATTCCTCAATGCTATGGCAAGTCCCAGGGTGTAGCCCGGCCAAGAAAGTGTCGATCAGCTGTCGCTCGAGGTTTTCAACAGGAAACAGGAGCGATTGCGCGGGTGGGCGCGCCGCCTGAATGAGGCCCGCAATGAAGAATCGGGAGGAAATCTCAGGCCGGATGAGCTGCTTGTCACGGGCTAGGCCGACGATGGCGCGGTTGTTTTTGATCAGCTTGGCGCGAGTGTCTGCGAAGTGTGGGAGCAGTTCGTGTACAGATTCCTCGGATACATTCACGATCAGTGGCGCTAGGCCTAAGTTGTAAAGGTCATGTGCGTAGCGTCGCAGCGCGGTGTCGGGGTGCTGTTGGAAAGACGCGAGGGTAGCAGTTTGGACATCGATAATGCGACCCAGCAGCTCGCCGAGCGAGGCGATGAGCAGGGAATCTTTGTCCTTGAAGTTTCGATAGACCGTTGCGATGCCGACCTTTGCTACTTTCGCGACATCCTCGAGAGTTCCGGAGTTTGCCCCGTGAGCGAATACCGTCTGGGCGGCGGCAACGATGGCTTCTCTACGTCGCAGAGCATCAGAGCGCATGGTGATCCTTTCGCGGCTTGCTTTTGCAGCCTGGGTAGGTGCAAGATGGTTCGAGCATAACTGATAGTCCACCCTCCACTTAAATTGCTGGAAAGCTGTATATGACCAGTTCCGAACAGAGCGAATTTCTCCGAGTTTCCGGGCTGACCGTTTCCACGGGAATGGCAGTACCTGACTTTGACCTCGCTACACCCCTCAACCTGCTCTACACGGGTAGGGAAGCCTCCGCGACCACGACGATGCTGACCATTGCTGGCCGCATGAAACCCAAAGCGGGAACGGTGAGTTTGGTTGCCGATGGCGAGGAATACTCTCGCCCGCGTGATATCGCGCGTCGTACCGCTTTGGCCGGTGTGACCGATATCGATGGCCTTGATCGCAACGTCAGCGTGGCTTCCTACGTGCGTGAAGTTTCCGCATGGACTAAACCCTGGTACCGCAGCACGCCGCGCGACATAGCCAATATTCCTGAATGGGCCCACATCTGTGAACTCTTCGACCTAGACCTCGACCCGGCGCAGCACGTAGGCAAGCTAAACCCGACCCACCGCTTCGTCCTGCGAGTTGCATTGGCAGTGCTAGCTCGTCCGGCACCCGCGCTAGTTGTAATCGACGATATCGACCAGGTTCGCAGCCTGGAGATTCGCAGTGAACTCATCGAGCAACTCCGCGCCTTGGCGCAGGTGGCTCCAGTCCTGGTGGCATCCACCAACCAGGATAACCAAGCGCAATTCGACACTGTCATTTCGTTGATGGGGACGGAGGCCTAAGACATGAACCTCTTCCATTTTGGATCGGAAATTCGGCGCTTTGCCACCGGTAAGCTGCCCCGGGCGGCGTTCGTCGTACTCACCCTCTTACCCTTGATTTTTGGTGGGCTCTTTCCTTGGGCGTATTGGGACCCGATCACCGGACTCAAAGATCTCCCGGTCGCCGTAGTGAACTCCGACGAGGGCGCCGAGGCGCGCGGTCAGCGAATCAACGCAGGTGAACAAGTACAACAGAAGCTGATCGAAAATGACAGAGTTGGTTTCACCGCCGCTACGGCGGAAGAAGCTGCGCAGGGCGTTGCTGACGGTACCTATTACTTTGCGCTGGAGCTGCCGAAAGACTTTTCTGCCTCAGTAGTTAGCGTGGATACCGACCAACCGCATGCGGCGCAAATCGCTACTGTGTACAACAATGCGAACGGCTTCATCGCCACCATGCTCGGCAATCAGGTCACCAATCAGGTCATCGCTACCATTGACGCCGAATTAGGCAAGAAGGCTACCGACCAGCTGCTGGTTGGCTTCAATACCATCGGTGCCGGCATGAACCAGGCTGCCGATGGCTCCGCCCAGCTGGCAGAAGGAGTCGGATCGGCGCGCGAAGGCTCGGACAAGTTGGCCGATGGCACTAGCGAACTGACCTCCAAATCCGCGCAGCTCGACGAGGGCGCCAAAAAACTCGTCGATGGTGCCGGTCAACTCGACGGCGGGATCAAGCAGGCCGCAGCAGGTGCAACCACGCTATCGACTGGCATGGACACCTTGTCTGGCGCGACGACTCAGCTTGGCGACGGCGCCAGCCAAATCTCCGCGGGCGTAGACCAAATCGTTGCCAAGGCAGACACAGCGACTGCGACCCAAGAGCAGATTGTGGCCCCGTTGATCAACGCTTCCGCGCAATTGCGCGCGTTGGGTATCCCGGCCGCGATGGACTTGGCAAATCAATTCGATGCCACCGTCAACACGATCAACGCTCAAGGTGTGGGACCCGCATCACCGATCTCCTCGGACCTGCACCGACTGCAAAGTGGCGCGCAGACGCTGGCCTATCAGCTGGGCGATCCAAACTCGGACTACCGCTCTGGCATGACGCGCGCGCAATCCGGATCGCAGGAGTTGGCCTCCGGGTTGGCGAAGCTCTCGGACGGATCTGGGGCACTGCTCGTCGGCACGCAAACACTATCCGACGGCACTAGCCGGCTTGTCGACGGCACCACCCAGCTTTCCGTGGGCGCCTCAGCGCTAAGAGACGGGCTGGTCCAACTAGATGAGGGTTCTGACTCCCTCAGTCTGAAGCTGCGCGAGGGCGCAGACCAGGTTCCGCAATTCGGGGAAGAAAAGCGCGACGCGGCCTCAACGACTCTCGGACAAATGGTGCAAACCCATAATGCTGGACAAGAATTCACCAAGTTCGGCCCCGGTCTGGTCCCGTTCTTCGCCTCCTTGGCGATGTTCCTCGGTGGCACGATGATGTTCATGGTGCTGCGTCCGCTGAAGCGGCGTGCGATCGATTCTGGGATGCATCCGTTCCGAGTGGCGCTGTCCTCTTGGCTGCCGGGAATGGTCGTCGGCACGCTGCAGGCCAGCGCAGTCTGGTTTGTCCTCGACGTGTTGCTGGGGATCAACGCTGTTCACCCCCTCGGATTCTGGCTCGCGCTTGTTGGCGTATCGATGACCTTCGTGGCCGTGACGCAGGCGATCAATGCGATCCTCGGCACCTCGGCGGGCCGCTTGCTCTGCATCATGCTGATGGCCCTGCAACTGGTTTCCTCTGGCGGTCTCTACCCACCTGAGACCCAGCCGGCATTCCTGCGCTGGTTCCACACTTATGATCCGATTACCTACTCGGTGAACCTATTCCGGCAAATGATCGTCGGTGGACATTCACACTGGGATGGTCGCTTCGAGCAGTCGCTCATGATCCTGCTGTGCGTCTTTGCCGTTTCGCTCGCCTTGACGAGCCTGTCGGCGTGGCGTGATCGGATGATCAGTCAAGAAAAGCTGCACCCAGAGCTCAACATCTAACCTTCCAAGCTCCTGGTGTTTCCAGTGTAAAAGGGGCGCAACCACACGTGGTTGCGCCCCTTTTTAGCTGTTGAACGGCTGGAGTATTACTTGTAAACGCCACGCCCCAAGGTGTCACAGGACTTCATCGAGCCCGTCCGGTATCCGGTAAGGAAGGCGTTGGCACGCTCCTCGGAAGAACCGTGCGTCCACTGGTCGGGACGGACTTGGCCACCAGACCGCTTTTGGATGTTGTCGTCGCCAACAGCGGCGGCGGTGCGAACTGCATCTTCAACTTGGGCGTCGGTGATGGTCTCGAGTCCGAACTCAGGATCGTCGTCAGCGTAGTGCGCCCAGATTCCTGCGTAGCAGTCTGCCTGTGTTTCGATCTTGACAGCGTTAGAGTCTGCACCTGGATCGTTGTAGTTTGACAGGCCGAGGGTCTCTTCCAAATTTTGGATGTGATGGCCGAACTCATGGGCCATAATGTACTCCTGAGCCAATGGGGCGTTCTCGCCGCCAAACTGGGTCATCGTGTCAAAGAAAGAGATATCGAAGTATGCAGTTTGGTCTCCGGGGCAGTAAAACGGGCCGGTGTTGGCGCTAGCTTGACCACAGCCAGTCATCGTCGTGTTCCTGAAATTCACGAGTCCCGGCTTGGTGTACTGGATGTTGGCCTGTTCTGGCAAGACCCGCTCCCAAACCTTGTCGATAGATTGGCCGGTTAATTCGACGCGGCAATCCACGTTCTCATTCGCGTCCTTGCCAGTCTGGCAGTTATCAAAACCATCGGACTGCTCTTGTCCAGCAGGCAACTGTTGCTGGTCTTGGCCTAGGACCTGGCCGATGTCTGCTGGGTTGCCACCGAGGAGTAGAAACAGGCCCACCATCAGCAAAGTGCCGATGCCACCGCCGGCTGCGAGTCGTCCGCCTCCGCTACCGCCGCGTCGGGCGCGGTTACCGTCCTTTTGGAAGTCTTCACGGAAAGTCATAATGCAATCTTTCCATATCGAGTGTGCAGTCGGCGCAACAATTCTTCAAAACCCAAGGCCGATCACTCAATTGTTACACTGACGCGGGTAGACTAACCCGAGTAAAACTAACGACTGAAGCTTTCGCTGGAAGGACACGATCTTAAGTGCTGCGTACGCACCTCGCGGGGGATCTCCGTAAAGATACTGTTGGGCAAACCGTCACCCTGACCGGTTGGGTAGCCCGCCGTCGAGATCATGGAGGCGTGATCTTCATTGACCTGCGCGATCGCTCGGGCCTAGCCCAGGTCGTGTTCCGTGAGAGTGAGGTCGCTGAGCGCGCTCACCACCTGCGCTCTGAGTTCTGTCTCCGCGTCACCGGCGTTGTTGAAGCTCGCCCAGCAGGATCCGAGAATCCAAATCTCGCTTCCGGCGATATTGAAATCAATGTCACCGAGCTGGAGATCCTCAATGAGGCTGCAGCGCTGCCATTCCAGATCGATGACCAGTCCAATTCCGGCGAGGTCGGCGAAGAAACCCGCCTGAAGTACCGCTACCTGGATCTCCGCCGCGAATCCCAGGGGAGTGCGCTGCGCCTGCGTTCTGAGGTTAATAAGGCGGCTCGTCGCGTGCTCGACGCAAATGACTTTACTGAGATTGAAACCCCAACGCTTACCCGTTCCACCCCAGAAGGTGCGCGTGACTTCCTCGTTCCTGCACGCCTGAAGCCGGGCTCTTGGTACGCCCTGCCACAGTCCCCACAGCTGTTCAAGCAGCTGCTCATGGTTGCCGGCATGGAGCGCTACTACCAGATCGCTCGTTGCTACCGCGACGAAGACTTCCGTGCGGACCGCCAGCCGGAGTTCACCCAGTTGGATGTTGAGATGTCCTTCGTCGACCAGGACGATGTCATTGCGTTGGCAGAACAGGTCATCACCGAAGTCTGGAAGACCATCGGCTACGAGGTCACCACACCGATCCCACGTATGACCTACGCAGATGCCATGAAGTACTACGGCTCAGATAAGCCTGATCTGCGCTTTGACATCAAAATCGTGGAGTGCACCGAGTTCTTCGAGAACACCAGCTTCCGCGTGTTCAAGAATGACTATGTTGGTGCCGTCGTTATGCAAGGCGGCGCTTCGCAGCCACGTCGTCAGCTCGACGCTTGGCAGGAGTGGGCCAAGCAGCGTGGCGCTAAGGGCCTGGCCTACATCCTGGTCGGCGAAGATGGCGAGTTGGGCGGCCCAGTTGCCAAGAACATCACCGACGAAGAGCGCGCAGGCATCGCAGCTCACGTTGGCGCACAGCCCGGCGACTGCATCTTCTTCGCGGCGGGCGACGCCAAGAGCTCCCGCGCACTGCTCGGCGCAGCCCGCGGTGAGATCGCCAAGAAGCTGGATCTGATCAAGGACGGCGACTGGGCCTTCACCTGGGTCGTTGATGCGCCGCTCTTCGAACCATCTGCAGACGCTACCGCTTCCGGCGACGTGGCACTCGGACACTCGAAGTGGACCGCGGTTCACCACGCTTTCACCTCTCCGAAGCCAGAGTGGCTGGATAACTTTGATGAGAACCCAGGCGAAGCGACCGCCTACGCCTATGACATCGTTTGCAACGGCAATGAAATCGGCGGCGGCTCGATCCGTATTCACCGCAAGGATATCCAAGAGCGTGTCTTCGCCGTCATGGGAATTACTGAGGAAGAAGCCAGTGAGAAGTTCGGCTTCCTGCTGGAGGCCTTCTCCTACGGCGCTCCACCACACGGCGGCATCGCTTTCGGTTGGGACCGTATCGTCTCGCTGCTCGGTGGCTATGACTCGATTCGCGACGTCATCGCCTTCCCGAAGTCGGGCGGCGGCGTGGACCCACTGACCGATGCTCCGGCCCCAATCACCCCGCAACAGCGCAAAGAAGCGGGAATTGACGCC
Source organism: Corynebacterium sp. H127 (assembly GCF_037482665.1). Taxonomy (NCBI): domain Bacteria; kingdom Bacillati; phylum Actinomycetota; class Actinomycetes; order Mycobacteriales; family Corynebacteriaceae; genus Corynebacterium; species Corynebacterium sp. H127. The sequence goes on along the minus strand of NZ_JBBHKY010000001.1, from coordinate 189,829 downwards.
AAGCCGAAGAAGGCTGCAGAGCCTGCCGAAGGCTAAAAGTCACGGCACCAACGAGGCGGGTAATGCGGGTATCCCAGCCTGGTAATCACAGTTCCCGCAAGGGAAAGTGGTGTTCGCCATGAGCGATACCACTTTCTTTCTGCCTAAAGACTAGGGCACAATCAATCAGGGAGAATAACAGCTATTCTCTTATAGGCCTTCAAGGAGGACGTGGCGATGCCTACGGATTCGCAGATTATCGAGCTTGCAGCCGAGCTGCTTTCGCGTCGATTCGGCGGCACCCAGGTCTTGACGGACCCGGAGGTGCTGAGTGGTTCCGGTTCCGCGCGCGTCATTCGGGTACGCGTAGGTACCTCGCCATTCCTCGAAGAGCGCACCGTAGTGGTCAAGTTCGTGCCAGCGTCGGAAGACGCCATTGATGATGCCGCCTTGGTTCGGGAAATTGTTGCCTACCAATTCACCAATTCCCTCAGTGCGGATGTGCGACCCGGGCCACTGTTGCTTGCACACGACGTAGACCACCGCATCCTGGTGATCACCGATATCGGCGACGGTGAAACCTACGCAGACTTGCTCTCTAGCGGCGATGCGTCGGTCCGGAAGCAATCCTTGCGCAACCTAGGGCGTGCCCTGGGCAAACTGCAGGTGGGCACCGCGCTGCGGGAAGCAGATTTTGAGGTCTTGTTGGGCCGAATGCTCAAAGCACATCCGGACACGTCCTACCTGCAGAACCTGCGCGAGATGTCGCTGTTGGCCTCTATAGACAACGGCTTAGAACTGATCGCACAGTCCGGCGTTGAGGTGACCCCCGAGGTGCACAACGCTGCTCGTGAGGCGAAGCGACGCTTGATGTCCGGTCAGCACCGCGCTTTCACTCCCTTTGATCTTTCCCCGGATAACATCATCGAATCCGGACACACCTACTTTCTGGACTATGAGTGGGCCGGCTTCCGGGACTTCACTTTCGACGTTGCTTGCGTGATCGCAGGCTTCCCACAGTTCGTATCCGCGCGGATCATCACAGATGAGGAAGTAGACGCCTTTGTTGAAGCCTGGGCTCGGGAGACCAGGGAATTGTGGCCGAGCGCTGCTGACGTCGATAGGCGTGGTGCCCGGATCGTGACGGCCATGGTGGGTTGGGCGCTCGCCAGCGTGGCCTACCTCTACCACGGCTCCATGAACCAGGCGGTGTCTTTGGTAGGCACTGCCCAGCCCAGCGAACTAGGTGCTGAGGTATCGCCGGAGCTTGAGGCGATGATCTCCGCGGACATTGACGCTGAGTTCAACTTGTTCACCGCGGACTTCATTTCCGAAGGCACTGACCATGGTCGCATGGCCCGCAAGGACCTTTTTGAGACCTTTGAGGCGTTGAGCAGGTTCGCTGCTAGGTGGGAAGACGGTCGATTCGCCGCTATTCAGCATTTCGCCGCCACCATCGCCGAGCGCCTGAGCGATTCCGACGGGTAGCCCCGTGAGCCAATCCTCATTGTTTCCGGACGAGCCGAACCGCGCGGCGGAGCAATACTTCCATCCTGATCACGATGCGCCGCTTGCGGTCCGGATGCGACCGCGCAGCCTGGATGAAGTGATGGGGCAGGAGCACGTACTTGGCCCCGGTCGCCCACTGCGAAGAATCATCGAAGGCTCCGGGGAAGCCTCCGTGATTCTCTACGGTCCGCCCGGGACGGGAAAGACCACCATTGCTTCCCTTATCAGCGAGGCCACCGGAGATAATTTCGTTGGACTGTCTGCGCTGAACTCGGGGGTAAAGGAAGTGCGCGCAGTGATCGACCAGGCGCGCCGCGATCTCATCCACGGCCAGCGCACCGTCCTGTTCATTGACGAGGTCCACCGCTTCTCCAAGACCCAACAGGACGCGCTGCTCGCTGCCGTGGAAAACCGCACCGTGCTGCTTGTTGCCGCCACCACGGAAAACCCGTCTTTTTCTATTGTGGCTCCGTTGCTATCTCGCTCGTTGCTGATCCAGTTGCACTCGCTGGCACCGGAAGCAGTTGAGCAGGTGTTGCGTCGCGCGCTGAGCGACGCCCGTGGCCTAGCTGGTCGCATCACCGCCTCTGACACCGCGATCGAGATGCTCGTACAGCTGGCTGGCGGCGATGCCCGCAGGTCACTGACCTATTTGGAAGCAGCAGCGGAAGCTGTCCCAGACGGCGGGGAATTGACCCCTGAGATTGTCGGCGAGAACATCAACCGGGCTGTGGCTCGTTATGACCGTGACGGCGACCAGCACTATGACATCACCTCCGCCTTCATCAAGTCCATCAGAGGTTCAGATGTTGATGCGGCGCTGCACTACCTGGCCCGCATGATCGATGCTGGAGAGGACCCACGCTTTATCGCCCGGCGCCTAGTGATTCATGCCAGCGAGGACATTGGGATGGCCGATCCGACGGCGTTGCAAACCGCCATCGCCGCATACCAGGCCGTGTCCTTCATCGGGATGCCGGAGGCGCGGATCACCCTTGCCCACGCCACGGTTCATCTGGCGACGGCGCCGAAGTCCAACGCGGTATATGTGGCCATTGACCGCGCGCTTGGCGACGTCCGCAGGGGCGTAGTCGGAGTGGTGCCACCGCATTTGCGGGATGGACACTACGCGGGCGCGGAAAAGCTCGGCAATGCGGTCGGGTATCAGTACCCGCACGATGATCCACGGGGAATCGTCACCCAGCAGTACCTGCCGGAGGAACTGCGCGCTGCGGTGTACTACGAGCCCACCACGCATGGAGCAGAAAAGCGCCTCTCGGAGTTTATCGGCCGATTGCGGCGGATTGTGCGCGGCGGGAACTAAAGGGTGTTGCAGGGCGTAGCGCAACAGCGGGTAATGTAGTAACCCGTAACTTTATCGACCCACAAAGCGAGGAAATACGTCGTGCAGACCCACGAAATCCGGGAACGATTCACCCAGCATTTTGTCAACGCCGGACACACCGCGGTGCCCAGCGCGTCCCTGATTCTGGACGACCCTAACCTCCTCTTCGTCAACGCTGGCATGGTGCCCTTCAAGCCTTATTTCTTGGGCCAGCAGACCCCGCCGTTTGAAACCGCCACCAGCATCCAGAAGTGCGTGCGCACGCTGGACATTGAAGAAGTGGGTATCACCACGCGTCACAACACCTTCTTCCAGATGGCCGGCAACTTTTCCTTCGGCAACTACTTCAAAGAAGGCGCCATCAAGCATGCGTGGGCGCTGCTGACGAATCCCGTCTCTGAGGGTGGGTACGGCTTCGACCCCGAGAAACTCTGGGTCACGGTGTACCTGGATGATGACGAAGCCGCCGATATCTGGCACAAGCAGGTAGGTATCCCTACCGAGCGCATCCAGCGCCTAGGAATGGCCGATAACTACTGGTCCATGGGCGTACCAGGGCCCTGTGGCCCGTGTTCGGAGATCTACTATGACCGTGGCCCGGAGTACGGCAAGGATGGCGGCCCAGAAGCGGATGACTCCCGCTACCTGGAGATCTGGAACCTCGTTTTCATGCAAAACGAGCGGGGCGAGGGCATCGGCAAGGATAATTTTGAGATCCTTGGTCCGCTGCCAAAGAAAAACATCGATACCGGCATGGGTGTAGAACGCATCGCCTGCCTGCTACAGGGCGTCGACAATGTCTACGAGACTGACCTGCTGCGCCCGGTCATCGACGCCGCCGAGAAGCTCACCGGAGCGGCCTACGGCAAGGACAACCAGGACAACATTCGCTTCCGAGTCATCGCGGACCACTCCCGCACGGGCATGATGCTCATCCTCGATGGTGTCACCCCAGGTAACGAGGGGCGCGGCTACATCCTGCGTCGCCTGTTGCGCCGCATCATCCGTTCCGCGCGACTCCTCGGTGCTACCGGCCCAACAATGGCAGAGTTCATGAACACGATCATGGACACTATGACCCCGTCCTACCCGGAGATCGAGGGCTCCCGCGAGCGTATCCTCGCGGTAGCTGTGAACGAGGAAAAGGCCTTCCTCAACACGCTGGAATCCGGCACCAAGCTCTTTGAAGAGGCGGCAGCCGAGGTCAAGGCTTCCGGTCACAACACCATCGCCGGTGCCGAAGCGTTCACCCTCCACGACACCTATGGATTCCCAATCGACCTCACCTTGGAGATGGCTTCCGAGGCTGGCCTCACCGTCGACGAGGCAGGCTTCCATGGCCTAATGGCTGAGCAGAAGGCCCGCGCGAAGGCAGATTCCCAGGCTAAAAAGCATGGTCACGTGGATCTTTCTGTTTACCGCGAGTGGGTTGATCAGCACCCAACGGAATTCGTGGGCTTTGAGAATCTCGAAGCCGAGGCCCAGGTGCTCGGCCTGATATCTGGCGGCAAGAAGATAAGTGCGGCCGGCGCTGGGCAAGAAGTTGAAGTCATCCTTGACGTCACCCCGATGTACGCCGAAGCAGGTGGCCAGCTGGGAGACCGCGGCCTGATCAAGGCCGGTAGCGCTGTGCTGCGGGTTGGCGACGTACAGAAGATCGGCAAGAAGCTGTGGGTACACCGCGCAGTGGTTGAGGAAGGCGAATTGGGGCTGGAGCGGGTTACCGCCGCCGTCGATAAGCAGTGGCGTCATGCCGCGCGCCAGGCGCACACCGCAACCCACCTGATTCACGCCGCATTGCGCCAGGTGCTCGGCCCAACTGCCGTTCAGGCAGGTTCTATGAACAAGCCGGGTTACCTGCGCTTCGACTTCAACTACACCGATGCGCTCACCCCAGAGCAGTTGCACCAGATCGAACAGATCACTAACCAGGCCGTGGACACTGACTGGCAGGTTAACACCATTGAGACCTCCCTCGACGAGGCTAAGGCCATGGGCGCTATGGCGCTGTTCGGCGAGAACTATGGCAGCGAAGTACGCCTGGTGGAAATCGGTGGGCCATTCTCGATGGAGCTGTGCGGTGGCACCCATGTCACGCACTCTTCGCAGGTTGGTCCGGTAGCGGTGCTGGGTGAAAGCTCCGTCGGCTCTGGTGTTCGCCGTATCGAGGCCTACTCCGGTTTGGACAGCTTCAGCTACCTTTCCAAGGAGCGGGCGCTGGCAGCCGGACTGGCAAGTTCGCTCAAGGCGCCTTCCGAGGAGCTTCCAGAGCGTATCGCCCAGCTCACGGAGAAGCTGAAGGCGGCCGAGAAGGAAGTCGAGCGGATGCGTCGCGCCCAGCTGATGGCTAAGACTGCCGAATATGCCAACCAGGCGCAGGATATCAACGGCTTCGCGCTGGTCGCAGCTCAGCTACCTGCCGGTGTCGAGGCTGGCGACCTGCGGGGCATCGCGACGGACCTGAAGAACCGGGTTGCTGATCGTGACGCCGTGATCGTGCTCAGCGTCGCAGCAGGGGAGAAGCTGCCTTACATCGTTGCAGCAACTAAGTCCGCCATCGCCCGCGGAATCAAGAGCGGAGACCTGGTGAAACTCATCGGACAGTATGTTGATGGTCGCGGTGGCGGCAAGCCAGACATGGCCCAAGGCGCCGGTAACAAGGCGGCTGGCTTCCAGAGCGCCGTCGCTGCGGTGCAGAAGGAGTTGGAAGACACGCCTCGTTAGCGCCCACACGAGCGCCCGAACACGATAAGTTGAGTTTCATGTCAACAGTGCAGCCGGATATTCCTGGGGAAAACGACCCCGGGGCAGGACGTCGATTAGGCATCGACGTCGGTACCGTCCGGATCGGGGTCGCCTACTCCAATCGTGAGGCGACCCTTGCCATGCCGCTGGAGACAGTCCCGCGTGAAACTGGGCTCAAGGATCGCGACGCCGGTGACATTGATCGTTTGCTCGACATCATCGCCGAGCACGATATCGTCGAGGTTGTCGTGGGGTTGCCTCGCAACCTCAGTGGGCAAGGTTCGAAGAGTGTCCGGCACGCCAAGGACATCGCCTTCCGCATCAAGCGGCGCAAGGACATTCCCGTCAAACTCGGGGACGAAAGGCTCACCACCGTTGCCGCGCTGAACGCCATCCACGCCGCAGGTCGTAGTGAGAAGGAAACCCGAGCTGTGATCGATCAGGTCGCAGCGGTGGAGATCTTGCAGTCCTGGTTGGATGCCCGACATCGATATTTGGAGAGATTATGAGAATGGAACCGAAGTATCGAAAGCGCCGCGAGCGGGGCTTGGCAGTACTCGTCGCCTGTTTGCTGCTACTCATCGGCACCATCGTGTACGTCGGCTACCTGCGTACCAACCCGCCGAGCACCCGCGATTTTGCGGGCAGCGGAAATGGAGAAACCGTGCTGGTAGAAATCGGAGAAGGCAAGAGCATCTCGGAACTCGGTCCGGAGCTCGTCAATCTCGGCGTGGTGAAGTCCAATGGTGCTTTCCAGGGCGCCGCAAGCAAAAACTCCGACGCTGCGAACGTCACTCCCGGTTTCTACCGGGTGCAGAAGCAAATGTCCGCCGAAGACGCGGTGGCAGCTCTCGTCGACCCACAGAACAAAGTAGAGCTGTTGCAGATCCCTGGTGGCCAAACCCTGAGCGACGTGCAGGTAGTAGGCGGCCAGAAACGCCAGGGCATCTATTCCAGCATTGAATCTGTCACGTGTGCACACGAAAAATGCGTCAAGGTTGCGGATCTGGAGCAGGTTGCCGCCAATACTGCGCCGGAACAACTCGGCGTGCCACAGTGGGCGTTGGAGCCGGTGAAGAAGCGTGGCGCGGACCCCAAGCGTCTGGAAGGCCTGATCATTCCTGGCCAGTACGTAATCAATCCTGAGCATGATGCCACTGCGATCCTTACCGACCTGATTACCCGCTCCGCCAAGCAGTACGAGGATTCCGGAATCGTGAGCCGCTCCCAGGCGATTGGCCTATCCCCATACGAGTTGCTCACTGCCGCTTCCTTGGTAGAACGCGAGGCGCCAAAGGGCGATTTTGACAAGGTAGCGCGAGTTATTTTGAACCGCCTCAAGGAGCCTATGCGCCTAGAGTTCGACTCGACGGTCAATTATGGCCTGAAGGACGTCGAAGTGGCTACCAGGGACGAGGATCGTAAGCGGGAGACCCCGTGGAACACCTACGCCAAGGAAGGGCTACCGGAAACCCCGATTTCCGCCGCCTCCATGGAAGCCATCGAAGCGATGGAGCACCCGGCTGAGGGAGACTGGCTCTTCTTCGTCACGATCAACCGCGACGGTACCACCGTTTTCAACCGCTCCTTCGAAGACCATCAACGCGATACCCAAAAATCCATTGACAACGGCGTGTTGGATAGCCACCGCTAATGGAACTCGCTGCGGTCCTCGGAAGCCCGATTGAGCATTCGCTTTCTCCGGTGTTGCACAACGCCGGCTACGCCGCGCTGGGCATGCACTGGCACTACGTGAAGAAGGAATGCACTGCTGAGCAGTTGCCCGCTGTGCTCGACCGTGATTTTAGGGGCTATTCGGTCACTATGCCCTGCAAGTTTGCGGCCCTTGAAGTGGCGGACACCGCCACTGATCGTGCCCGCGAGATCGGATCCGCCAATACCTTGGTGCGGACTCGACACGGGTGGCACGCGGACAACACGGATGTTGACGGCGTGCTCGGTGCCATCGCGGAGCTCGGTGTTAGCCCCAAAACGGCGGTGCTCATCGGCGGTGGTGGTACCGCTCGTGCGGTGCTTTGGGCGCTACGGAGCTTAGGTTGTGACGACATCACGCTGATGAACCGGAGCGACCGCGGTGCGGAACTCGGCGTGCCTTGGGTCCCGCTAGGCGAGGTGCCTGCTAGCGACATCGTGATCTCCACCCTGCCGGGAAGCGCGGCAGCTGCGCTCGACGTTTCGGCCCCGCTTTTCGACGTCTCCTACAGTCCTTGGCCACCGCCACTGATCAAAAAGGCCAGGGAGAAGAAGCTCCCAGCAGTCGCCGGGCATGTCATGTTGGCTTATCAAGCCTATGCACAGTTCGAGCTGTTCACTGGGGAACCAGCACCACAAGAACGTATGCGTGCTGCGCTGGAGGGGCACCTCGGCCTAAGCTAAACCCATGGGGTTGGGGGTATTCCTGTGGGCCACCGCATTGTGTGGCTGGGACATCTGTTTCCGTAGGCTGCCTAATCTGCTGACGCTTCCGGCGGCCCTGGTGGCGCTCGTGGTCTTTCCTGGTAGTTGGTGGGGAGCCAGCTGGGCGTTGTTGTATCTCGGGCGTGGCATTGGCGGCGGTGACGCCAAGCTGGCCATTAGCCTTGGCGTGGTTGCAGCCCGGGAAGGGGTAGTGCAATTGCTACTAGTGATCCTGCTCGCTTCAGTGCTGAGTCTGATGGCATGTGTGGTTTTCAGAACTCGATCAGTGCCGCATGGCCCGTCTATGCTGGCAGCCACCTTTTTGTTGGTGGCGGATATTTGAAAGGTATGCACAAGCGTGAAAGAATGATGGGCATGCTTCGATGGACTACTGCAGGGGAATCGCACGGCCAGGCCCTCATCGCGATGCTCGAGGGAATGCCGGCTGGCGTTCCACTGAGCTCAGAAGAGGTCTCCCAGCAACTGGCGCGGCGTCGCCTTGGATATGGTCGCGGCGCGCGAATGAAGTTCGAAGCCGATGAGGTCACGCTACTGACCGGCGTTCGCCTGGGGCAGACCCTAGGCAGCCCGCTGGCCATCATGATCGGCAATACGGAGTGGCCAAAGTGGACCACCATCATGTCCGCCGATCCTGTGGACCTGGACAGCGCAGAAGTTCAGGAAGCCTTTGCTTCCGGTAGAGGCGCGCAGCTTACCCGCCCGCGTCCTGGACACGCGGACTTCTCCGGGATGCTCAAGTACAACTTCGCGGATGCCCGAAACGTGCTGGAACGCGCATCGGCGCGTGAAACCGCGGCCCGCGTGGCAGCCGCCACCGTGGCCCGCAACTTTCTGCGGGAAGCACTGGGCGTGGAGGTAATCTCCCATGTCGTCGGCATCGGCGGATTCCGCTACAGCGGCGCACTGCCGGACGTCGAGCAACAAGGCCTGATAGACGAATCCCCGGTGCGTGCGCTAGATAAAGACGCTGAGTCCGAGATGATCGCGGAGATCGAGGCAGCTAAGAAAGCCGGGGACACGCTAGGCGGTGTTGTTGAGGTGGTGGTCAAGGGACTGCCTATCGGACTTGGGTCGCACACTTCGGGCGAATCGCGTCTCGACGCGCAGCTTGCGGCTGCCCTCATGAGCATTCAGGCGATCAAGGGCGTGGAGATCGGCGACGGTTTTGAGCAAGCCCGCAGCCGCGGGAGCCAAGCCCACGACCAAATTGTGCGTTCCGAAGACGGAGTGCAGCGGGAGAGCAACCGCGCGGGCGGTCTCGAGGGCGGCATGACCAACGGGGAAACCCTGGTAGTACGTGCAGCGATGAAACCGATCTCCACGGTGCCCCGCGCGCTGAAGACGGTGGATATGAGTAGTGGTGACGCCGCCAGTGCGATCCATCAACGCTCCGATGTCTGCGCTGTCCCGGCAGCCGGCGTGGTGGCCGAGGCCATGGTGGCCTTGGTACTAGCACGGGCGGTGATTGAGAAGTTCGGTGGAGACAGCCTGGTGGAGACCAAACGCAATATTGATTCCTACCGGGATTACCTCGCGCAGCGTTTGGCTTTCGGTACAGGAGCAGCACATGACTAGTTTGGTGCTTGTAGGCCCGCCGGGGGCGGGGAAGTCCACCATTGGGCGTCGATTAGCGCGCGCCCTCAATGTGGAGCTCGTTGACACGGATGCGCTCATTGAGCAGCAACTGGGCAAGTCTTGCGGCGAGATCTTCACCGAGCTCGGCGAAGCGGAATTTCGGCGCGTGGAGGAAAGCGTCGTCGCGGCGGCGCTGCAGCATAACGCCGTGATTAGCCTCGGCGGTGGCGCGGTGCTGAGCCAACAGACGCGGGACCTGCTGGCCGAATGCGAGGTGATTTGGCTGGATGTTTCAGTAGCCGAAGGCCTCAAACGCACGAGTGGGGAAGCTACCCGGCCGGTGCTCCATGCCGCGGACCGGGAGGCTCGTTATCGCGAGATCCTGGATTCCCGCCGCCCGCTTTATCAAGAGGTTGCAACCTTCAAGGCGCGCACCAGCGATTCCACCCCACAGAAGATAGTCACTGAAATTCTGTCCTACCTGGAGAATCAATGAGCATCATCGAGGTCAACGGCGCCGCGCCTTATCGCGTCACCATCGGACGTGGCGTACTCGAACAGGTCGCGCAGGTGCCGGCGGCCAAGGTGCTCATCGTGCATCAACCGGTCATGCGTGCGCAGGCCACACAGCTCGCCCAGTCATGGAATGCCGAGGCCCATCTATTTGAAATCCCGGACGCTGAGGACGGTAAAACTCTCGCCGTGTGCGAGCGTGCTTGGGATTTTCTCGGTGACAAAGGCTTTGGAAGAAGCGATCTAGTTCTCGGGCTTGGCGGCGGTGCTACCACTGATGTCGCAGGATTCATCGCTGCGGCCTGGATGCGAGGCATTCGCGTTGTCCAGGTGCCCACCACGCTCCTGGCGATGGTGGACGCAGCCGTAGGTGGCAAGACCGGCATCAACACGGCGGCAGGGAAGAACCTCGTGGGCGCATTCCACGAGCCAAGCGCGGTGTTCGTGGACCTCAATTTCCTGGACACGCTGCCGCAGGAAGAGCTCGTTTCGGGTTCCGCCGAGATCATCAAGACTGGCTTCATTGCGGACGAGGAGATCTTGCGGATCTACGAAGCCGGAGCGAGCAACCAGCTGCAGGAACTCATCGAGCGCGCCATCGCAGTGAAGGCCCGCGTGGTCTCGGCCGACCTGAAGGAGAGCTCGCTGCGCGAAATCCTCAACTACGGGCACACCTTCGGCCATGCCGTGGAACTGCAGGAAAACTACCGCTGGCGGCACGGGAACGCGGTCGCCGTGGGTATGAGCTTTATCGCGCACTTATCGCAGCAACGGGGACTGTTTGGTCCAGAGCTGCTACAGCGCCACCTGGATATCATTTCTGCGGCCGGGCTACCGGTGCGCTACGACGGCGACTTCGAGGAACTGTATACAGCGATGATGCGGGATAAGAAGAACCGTGATGGCAACATTCGTTTCGTCGCGATCACCGAGGTTGGCAAAACCACCCGTCTCAGCGACGTGAGCAAGGAAGAACTCCGCAACGCATTTAAGGCGATGAACGCATGATCCTAGTTTTGAATGGGCCGAACCTGGACCGCTTGGGCAAGCGGCAGCCGGAGATCTACGGCGCGACCACGCTTATCGACGTCGAAAAGCGCATCAGCGCAGTAGCAGCCGAGCTGGCGCTGGAGGTAGAGTGCCGACAATCCAATCACGAAGGCGTGTTGATCGACTGGGTGCATGAGGCAGCCGAAAAGGGCTGGCAGGTGATCATCAACCCCGGCGGTTACACCCATACCTCAGTGGCGCTGCGCGACGCGCTGGTGGAAGTCGAGTTCATCGAGGTTCATATTTCCAACGTGCACGCTCGGGAACCCTTCCGGCAGCACAGCTTCCTTTCCCCAATCGCAAAGGGGGTTATCGCGGGACTGGGCACAAAAGGCTATGAATTAGCCCTACGTGGCATGGCGGAAGAAGTACGATAAACCACATGCTGAGTTTCGCCGATACCCGTTTTTCCAACCGTCGTCGCGCCCTCGCCGCCAAACTTGCAGGCCAACGCATCGACTCCATGTTGGTAACCCACCTGACCCATGTACGCTTCCTGTCCAATTTCTCAGGTTCTAACGCGGCGCTGCTCGTCAACAAGGATTTGTCCGCACGCATCTGCACCGACGGCCGTTATACCCTGCAGATCGCCGCGGAGGTTCCGGACCTTGAGGCGCTCATCGAGCGTAATAGTGCGAAGGTGCTGTTGTCTGAGGTACAGGGGCCACGTCGCGTAGGTTTCGAAGCGGACTATGTGTCCGTCGCCGAGCTAGAGCGGCTCAAAGAAGCAGCAGGCGAGGATGTTGTGCTCGTTCCTGTTACCGGGGTGATCGAAGAACTGCGCTTGGTCAAGGACGAACTTTCCTTGGACCGGCTGCGGGAAGTTGCTGCCCTAGCCACCGCGAGCTTGGAAAAGCTGCTGGAAGGTGAGCTGCGTGGTCGTAGCGAGCGGGACATTGCCGCAGAGTTGGAGTATCTGATGCGCGCCGCCGGGGCCGAGCGTCCCAGCTTTGACACCATCGTGGCCTCCGGTAGCAATAGCGCAAAGCCGCATCACGGTGCTGAGGACCGCGTCATCCAGGACGGTGACTTTCTCACCATTGACTTCGGCGCGCACGACCGCGGATTCAATTCCGACATGACCCGTACCTTCGTAGTGGGCGAGCCGGACGCTGAAATGCGCAAGATCTATCAGACGGTGCTCGCCGCACAGGAGGCAGGAATTGCGGCCGCGACGCCGGGTACGGAATTGGTGGACGTCGATAAAGCCTGCCGAGAGGTGATCGCTGCGGCCGGCTACGGCGCGTACTTTGTGCATTCGACGGGCCATGGGGTGGGCCTTGATGTCCATGAGGCGCCTTATGCCGCGCAGAGTGGAGAAGGAGTGCTGGAGGCGGGGATGACGCTGACCATCGAACCGGGAATTTATGTACCGGGGCTGGGTGGTGTCCGCATCGAAGACACGCTCATCATTAGCTCCGGCGCGCCAGAGATTATCACCGTGATGTCTAAAGAACTCACTGTGTTGTAGAATGTTCGGGTTAATACCTATAGAGGGAGAAATTCGTGGCGACTACCGCTGACTTTAAGAACGGCCTTGTGCTCAAGATGGAAGGCAAGCTGAACCAGATCATCGAGTTCCAGCACGTCAAGCCAGGCAAGGGCCCAGCCTTCGTGCGCACTAAGCTCAAGGACGTGGTCTCCGGCAAGATCATCGACAAGACCTTCAACGCCGGCGTTAAAGTAGAGACCGCAAACGTTGACCGCCGTGACATGACCTACCTGTACTTCGACGGCTCTTCCTACGTCCTGATGGACTCCAAGACCTACGATCAGATTGAGCTTGCTCCACACCTCATGGGTGAAGGCGCAAAGTTCTTGCTCGAGAACATGATCGTCCAGGTGTCCTTCCACGAGGGCGAAGCACTGTTCGCTGAGCTTCCGATTTCCGTGGACCTGAAGATCGAACACACCGATCCAGGCCTGCAGGGCGACCGCTCCACTGGTGGCACCAAGCCGGCTACCCTCGAAACCGGCGCTGAGATCCAGGTGCCGCTGTTCCTCGAGACCGGCAACGTGGTCAAGGTTGACACTCGTGACGGTTCTTACCTCTCCCGCGTCAACAACTAATGAGCGATTACAAGCGTCACGGCGCGCGCTACAAGGCGCGTCGCCGCGCAGTTGACATCCTGTTCGAGGCGGAAGCCCGCGACGTGGATCCCGTGGCCATCGTCGACGATCGCGTCGAGCTAGCCCGTTTGCCGGAACCACCGGTTGCGCCAGTTGCTAGCTACACGCGTCAGATCGTTGTTGGCGTAGCGGAAGAACTCGACCGGATCGATTCCGCCATCGCCCGCTTCCTCGCCGAGGATTGGACGCTCGAACGCATCCCAGCCGTCGACCGCGCGATTCTGCGCATGTCCACCTGGGAATTGCTCTTTAACCCGGACGTGCCCCGCAAGACCGCCGTGGTGGAAGGCATTGAGCTTGCCGCCGAGTACTCCACTGATGTCGCGCCACCGTACATCAACGCTGTGCTTGACGACGTCCTCAGCCACGCCACGGAGTTGACTGCCGAAGCCACAGCTCCGGTAGCAGACTCTGGGCAACCAGAAGACTAAGTTAGTCTGCTTTCCATGATGACCCCGCTACGGCGGGGTTTTCGCGTTCTGGGGGAACCCCTTTTGCCGAACTTTCCTGGTAATAGCTTTCCGAATATTTCGATATCCAGGGAACCTCGGCAAAAGGGGTTCGGGGGTTGCGATGATTCCGGTAACCTCGTGACATGAGTAAGTTCACGGTAGAAGAAGCCCGCGCCCTCCGCGCCACCGACATCAGCATTGAACCAGGGAGTACCCCGGGGTTCAAGGGGGACAAAAAGGACGTCGAGAAGCAGACTGCGGCGATCGAGTCAGAACTGCGCGAACTGCAGGAGAAGCTATACGCGAACGCTCGGGCGGGGAACAACCCCGGTAGTGTTCTGATCGTTCTGCAGGGAATGGATACCTCCGGCAAGGGCGGCGTGGTCAAGCATGTGCTCGATCCGCTCGATCCACAGGGCGTCCACATTGCCGGCTTTGGCAAGCCCACCGCGGAGGAGCTGGCGCATGACTTCCTGTGGCGCATCGAAAAGGAGCTGCCAGCCCAGGGAAAGGTGGGAATTTTCGATCGTTCACACTACGAGGATGTCCTCGTGCATCGCGTGCACGAACTCTCGAGCCCCGAGGAAATCGAACGCCGCTACGGCGCGATCAACGACTTCGAAGAAGCACTGATCAAGCAGGGCACTCGCATCATCAAAGTGTTCCTTCACATCTCCCCAGAGTTCCAAAAAGAGAACCTGATTGAGCGCCTGGAAAACCCAGCGAAGTACTGGAAGTATAACCCGGGTGACGTTGATGAGCGTGGCCACTGGCAGGAATACCAGGAGGCATATCGCATCGCTTTTGAGCGCACCAGCACTGAGCTTGCCCCGTGGTACGTGGTGCCGAGCGACAATAAACCATATGCCCGTATGGTGGTGCGCTTCTTGCTACTGGGTGCGCTGCGAGACATGAACCTCGAATGGCCTGCAGCGAACTTCGATATTGCGACAGAAAAGGCTAGGGTTGCAGCGTCCTAATCGCCGCAAATATGTGATCGATGGCCTGGCTGAGCAAGGTCTTCAGCTGGGCGTCGGCTAGCCCGGCCGCGGTGGGGAAGGTGTGCTCGATACGGACCATGTCCGCTACTACCGCCGCGGAGACCAGCAAACCACTGGCGTTGATCTCATTGCAACGCAAGAGACTCACGGCACCGGGCAGATCTGCGCGAACGATCGCTTGGGACGGCATGAGCGCAAACTGGAATAGTTGGCCGTTGAGATTAGCTGCCCACAACCCCGGTGTTTTTGTGGGAGCGAGCTGGACATTGAGGTTGGTCATTGTCTCGAGCAAGCGGGGCAGTGTCACGTCATTCATGGCTCTCCCAAGTAACTAGTGCGGGGAATTTCTGGGCGAACCACTGGCAGGCGGCAGCAATTGCGCTGATGGAGCTGGCAAGAAAATAGCTCAGCTGCTCCTCATCTAAGTCGAGGAGAGAAATCCCGCGTTTGAACTGGACGCGTACCCCGTCCTCCTCAGCCAGGAACACGATCGGGGCGGGATGCCCGGCGTTCCACTCATTTGCTGCCTCCAACAGTGCGCTAGCCTCCGCCGGTGTGGCCTGTGCGCGCCATTGCGCACTGACTAAGAGTATCTCCCGGACATACACGGCGATTGCGACGTCATCGAAGCCGCTTAGTACTGCGTCCTGTTCCGGATCCGGGATGTATCCCAAACCTTCAGCGGTGAAGAATGCCGCGACGCGCTCGAGGGTGACGCTAGTGCTCATCAGCGAGCCTTTCTCCGCCTAGCTCGTGACGCAGGCAGTGTTCCAGTGTCGGATAGGAGAGGTGTTCCAACGAGGATGCCACCTGTTGGTCAGCGAGTGCCAGTTCCATGGCGCCTTCGTTGCCCAGGAGTAGTTTCGGGCCGATGCTCGGCATGCTCAGCAGCTTCGGGCGCTTTAAGGCCGTCGCCAGCTGCGCTGTGAACTCAGCATTAGTTACTGGCTGGGGAGATACCGCATTGATTGCGCCTGTGCAGGTGGGATCCAATACTGCGGCGGCGTAGGCGTAAACCAAGTCCTCAATACTGATCCAGGACATCCACTGGTTGCCGTCGCCGAGTCGACCCCCAAGTCCCGCGGAAAACAGTGCTTTGAACACAGGTAACAGGCCGCCGCGACCCGAAAGTACGAGTCCGGTGCGCATGAGCACAGTTCTCTTTGTGCAGCTTGCTGCGGCGGCCTCCCAGTCGGTGCATAGCTGCGCAAGAAAGCCTTCCCCGGGCGGGTCCGTGATGTCAACCGGGCCGTCTGCGCCACAGCTGGGACCGTAAATGCCGATGGCTGAAGCGGAAACGAAGGTATTCACGCTGGGAGTAGCTGAGGCAAGCTGGGCTAGTTTTTCAGTCGGTTCAATACGGGACGTGCGCAGGTTCTGCTTATGAGAGTCGCTAAACCGGCCTCCGATCGCTTCGCCGGCAAGATGGACCACTGCGGTAGCACCCGTCAAGAGATCCGGCGCAGGGGAGGGCGGATCCCACAGGCGTTGGCCCTCCTTTGCCCCGGAGCGAACCAATTGGATTACCTCGATCCCCATGGTGGTCAAGAAGGCGGTGAGGGCTCGGCCCACGAGGCCACGGGATCCCGTCATCGCTACGCGGACGGGGGCGTCGCCGAGAGAGCGCAGGCGCGCGCCCGCAGTGAGGTCGGCGAGGAGCTGGTGCTGGCGATAGGCGAAGGCAGCGCGCAGCGTAGCGGCAGGCACTCGTGTTTCGACACGGTCGCACAGCGTCATTCCGCCGTCCGCATCAGCAAAAATATGTTCGTGCCGCCAATGAGCGAACTTGCGGATTGGGGCTGAAACGCACTCATCAACAAATTGCCGTTCGCGGCGGTAGGAACTTACCTCGTGGCGGGCGACCCATTTCAAGCCAGCCGGGAAGGCGAAAACTGTGGTGCCATCGGCCAAACTAGCGGCCTGGCGGATCGGCGTCATGGGTAAAAACGGGGGAGTCAAACGGGCAATGGCACCCGATCGGGTGTGCCACTGCCACACCTCACTGCGGTCAAAGGGCACGAACTGCGTGGTGGTGAAGCTCATCTTTCATGCCTTTCGAAGGAATGGTAGTGGAGCTCGGATAGTGGTGCTACCATGAGCCTTGTCCTTTAAGCATAGAGACATCCTTTAATGGTCCGCACAGAGAGGCGGGGAAGGAGGTCACGATGAGCGACAACGATGGAACTGAACTGCTGTCTGCAGCAGATGTCAGCCGAATCGTCGCGCGAATCGCGCACCAGATTATTGAGAAAACAGCCCTGGAC
Source organism: Corynebacterium sp. H127 (assembly GCF_037482665.1). NCBI lineage: Bacteria > Bacillati > Actinomycetota > Actinomycetes > Mycobacteriales > Corynebacteriaceae > Corynebacterium > Corynebacterium sp. H127. Next base: position 172,827 of record NZ_JBBHKY010000001.1, on the reverse strand, counting down.
GCGCCAGGGAGCCCACGAGTGATCCTGCTCGGAATTCCTTCAGGCGGAGTGCCGCTAGCACAGCGCCTGGCCACAAAGATCGAAGAGTTTTCCGGCGTCCGCGTTGCCACCGGATCCTTAGACATCACCTTGTATCGTGATGACTTGCGATCGACACCGCATCGCGCATTACTACCCACGTTCATGCCGGAAGACGGCATCGACGAAGCCACCGTCATCTTGGTCGACGATGTATTGTTTTCCGGCCGTACCATTCGCGCGGCGTTGGACGCGCTGCGCGATGAAGGCCGCCCGGCCATGATCCAACTCGCGGTCCTGGTGGATCGCGGACACCGGCAGCTACCAATCCGCGCCGACTATGTGGGCAAGAACTTGCCCACGGCGAAGGGCGAGGACGTCACTGTGTGGCTGCAGGAAATCGACGGCCGCGACGCGGTCACCATTACGCGAGAAAGCTAAGGCATGAAGCACCTCCTGAGCATTTCCGATCTCAGCAACGAGGAGATCATTGGCCTGCTGGATGAGGCCGACAAATTCCGGGAAGCACTCGAAGGGCGTGAGGTGAAGAAGCTGCCGACGCTCCGCGGGCGCACCATCTTCACCATGTTCTACGAAAATTCCACCCGCACCCGCTCCTCTTTCGAGACTGCTGGCAAGTGGATGAGCGCCGACGTTATCAACGTCTCCGCCGCCAGTTCCTCCGTGAAGAAGGGGGAATCCCTCAAAGACACCGCGTCCACCCTTGCGGCGATAGGCGCGGATGCCATCATCATGCGTCATCCTGCCTCTGGCGCAGCGCAGCAGGTTGCGCAGTGGCTCTGCCCGGAGGGGACGCAAGGGCCGTCGATAATCAATGCCGGTGACGGCGCGCACCAGCACCCGACGCAGGCGCTACTCGACGCCGTGACAATGCGGCAGCGACTGGGGCGTATTACCGGCCTCAAAGTGGTCATCGTGGGTGACTGCCTGCATTCGCGAGTAGTCCGCTCCAACGTGGATCTGCACGCCGCCCTCGGAAACGAAGTGGTCCTGATCGCCCCGCCAACGCTGCTCCCAACCGGGGTAGAGACCTGGCCGGTGCGCTTCGGCTATGACATGGACGAGGAAATCAAAGACGCGGACGTTGTGATGATGCTGCGTGTGCAACAGGAACGCATGCACGGCGGCTTCTTCCCCTCCCACCGCGAGTACGCGACGCTCTACGGCATGTCCAAGGCGCGCGCAGCAAGCATGCCGAAGCACGCAATCGTGATGCACCCTGGGCCGATGCTGCGTGGCATGGAAATGAACTACCACGTTGCAGATGCCCCGCAAACCGCGGTGCTCCAACAGGTATCCAACGGTGTCCACGTGCGGATGGCCGTACTGTTCACCACCCTCATCGGTACGGAAGGCTAACCCGCAATGACGAACACAAATTTTCCAGCCACCGGCCAACTTGCCCCCATCACCGATAAGACACTCCTGCTGCGCAACGTGCGCCCTTACGGTGAGGGCGAGCCAGTAGACGTGTTCATCGAGGGTGGCGATATTGCCGAGATCGGTGCCCACCTGGACTGCGCGGCTGACCGCACTATCGACGGCCACGGCCAGGTGCTGCTGCCCGGGCTGGTGGATATCCATGTGCACCTGCGGGAACCAGGCCGCGAAGACACCGAAACTTTAGCGTCCGGCTCCGCGGCTGCAGCGAAGGGCGGTTTTACCGCAGTATTCACCATGGCCAACACCATGCCGGTAATGGATCAACCAACCATCGCTGAGTCCGTCTGGCTGAAATCCCAGGCCATCGGGCTGTGCGACGTGCATCCCATCGGATCCATCACCAAGGGGCTCGCAGGTAAGGAACTCACCGAATACGGCATGATGGCTCGTAGCGTGGCTAAAGTGCGCATGTTCTCGGACGACGGCAAGTGCGTGGATAACCCCTTGATCATGCGTCGTGCGATTGAGTACGCCAAGGGCCAGGACGTTCTGCTGGCACAACACTGCGAGGACATTCGCCTCACGGACGGCGCGCCAGCCCACGAGGGCGAAGTTGCGGCCCGCCTGGGGTTGCGCGGCTGGCCCCGCGCCGCCGAAGAATCCGTGGTCGCCCGGGATGCGCTGCTTACCCGCGACTACGGCACGCGGATGCACATTTGTCACCTCTCCACCACGGGCTCTGTGGAGCTAGTCAAATGGGCAAAAGCGCAGGGGATCCCCATCACCGCCGAAGTGACCCCGCACCACCTGACGTTGACCGATGCGCGCCTGGAGACCTATGACGGTGTCAACCGAGTGAACCCGCCGCTGCGCGAGCAACACGACACCGAGGCACTGCAAGCAGCGCTGCTCGACGGCACCATCGATTGCGTTGCCACGGACCACGCTCCGCATGGCTCGGAAGAAAAGTGTGTTGAGTTCGAGCACGCTCGCCCCGGAATGCTGGGGCTGGAAACCTCGCTTGCTATTATTGCGGACACCTTCGTCCGTACCGGACAAGCCGACTGGCGCTGGGTAGCCAAGGTCATGTCAGAGCGTCCGGCAGAGATCGTTCGGCTGCCCGGGCATGGCCGCCCAATCGCCGTCGGAGAGCCGGCCAACCTTACCCTCGTTGATCCGGATACCTCCTGGATTGCTCGTGGTGCGGACATGGATTCCAAATGCGAGAACACTCCTTATGAGGGTATGGAGTTTCATACCAGGGTCACCACGACGATACTTCGAGGTCACGTCACCTGTGACGAGGGTGCCACCACGCTACCGCGCGCACTCGGCTAACTAGCAGACTTACACTTAGCAACACACTCACACTTTGGTTTCCCCAAACCACGAAAGGCGAAAAAGTGCACAACGCATCCGCAACGGACGTTCCTGCAATCTTGGTGCTTGCCGACGGCCGTACTTTCCGCGGCACCGGCTTCGGTGCAACCGGCACCACTCTCGGCGAGGCAGTGTTTACCACGGCGATGACCGGTTACCAGGAATCCATGACGGATCCATCGTTTCATCGCCAAATTGTGGTCGCCGCCGCCCCACAGATCGGCAACACCGGCTGGAACGATGAAGACAACGAGTCTCATGACAACCAGATCTGGGTCGCCGGCCTGGTAATTCGCGACTTGGCCCATCAGGTGTCCAATTGGCGCGCGAAGCGATCCCTGCCGGAGGAGATGCTGAAGCAGGGCACGATCGGCATTGCTGGCGTAGACACGCGCGCACTGGTGCGGCACCTACGAAACCATGGCTCCCTCCCGGCCGGCATCTTCAGCGGTGATGACGCGTTGCGGCCGGAGACTGAACTGCTGGCGATCGTGCAGTCCCAACCCTCGATGGCTGGTGCTGATTTAGCAGCTGAGGTGTCCACCAAAGAGCCATATGTACTAGAACCCGACGGGGAGACCGCGTTTACCGTCGTCGCGTATGACATGGGTATTAAGTCCCAGACTCCGCGTAACTTTGCTGCGCGCGGCATTCGCACCGTCGTTGTCCCGGCGAACACCCCATTCGAGGACATCAAGCAATACAACCCGGATGGCGTGTTCATCTCCAATGGCCCGGGCGACCCGGCTACTGCGGACAGCATGGTTGCTATCGTCTCCGAGATCATCAAAGCAGACCTGCCGCTGTTCGGTATCTGCTTCGGCAATCAGATCTTGGGTCGTGCGCTCGGATTGCGCACCTTCAAGATGAAGTTTGGCCACCGGGGTGTGAATATTCCGGTGCTTGATCACCTGACTAACAAGATCTATATCACCTCCCAAAACCACGGTTTCGCGCTGGAGGGGGAGGCAGGTCAGGAGTTTGAGTCGCCTTTCGGCCCGGCCCACGTCACGCACACCTGCCTGAACGACGGCACCGTTGAAGGCGTCGCGCTCAAGAGCGGCCGCGCATTCTCCGTCCAGTACCACCCAGAATCAGCCGCTGGCCCGCACGATGCCAACCCGCTGTTTGACCAGTTCCTTGAGCTCCTGGGCTCTAAGTAAACCGATAGACCACGAAAGGTAAACCATGCCAAAGCGCACTGATATTAAGCACGTCCTGGTCATCGGTTCCGGCCCGATCGTCATCGGCCAGGCCTGTGAATTCGACTACTCCGGTACCCAAGCTTGCCGCGTCCTGAAGGCGGAGGGCCTGCGGGTAACACTGATCAACTCCAACCCGGCCACCATCATGACGGACCCGGAATTCGCCGACCACACCTACGTCGAGCCAATTCAGCCGGAGTACATCGAGAAGATCTTTGAGAAGGAAATCGAGCAGGGCCATCCCATCGATGCCGTGTTGGCGACCCTGGGTGGTCAAACTGCGTTGAACGCCGCGATCCAACTGGACCGCCGCGGATCGCTGGAGAAGTACAACGCAGAACTCATCGGCGCCGACATCCCGGCAATTCAACGTGGTGAGGACCGCCAGATGTTCAAGGACATCGTGGCCAAAATCGGCGGCGAGTCCGCGCGCTCCCGCGTCTGCCACAACATGGATGAAGTACACGAGGCTGTCGCAGAGCTCGGACTGCCAGTGGTGGTACGTCCATCCTTCACCATGGGCGGGCTGGGTTCCGGTCTTGCGTACAACGACGAAGACTTGGAGCGCATTGCCGGTGGCGGGTTGTCAGCCTCCCCGGAAGCCAACGTCCTCATCGAGGAATCTATCCTCGGTTGGAAGGAATTCGAGCTCGAGCTGATGCGCGATGGCAGCGACAACGTGGTTGTGGTCTGTTCCATCGAGAACGTTGATGCGCTTGGTGTTCACACCGGCGACTCGGTCACCGTAGCACCGTCGATGACGCTGACCGACCGCGAGTTCCAGCTGATGCGTGACCAGGGCATTGCCATCATCCGGGAAGTGGGTGTGGACACTGGCGGCTGCAACATCCAGTTCGCCATCAACCCGAATGATGGTCGCATCATCACCATCGAGATGAACCCGCGCGTGTCTCGTTCCTCCGCGCTGGCATCGAAGGCCACTGGCTTCCCAATCGCAAAGATCGCAGCGAAGCTGGCCATCGGCTACACGCTGGACGAGATCACCAATGACATCACCGGCGTCACGCCAGCGGCTTTTGAGCCGACCCTAGACTATGTCGTCGTTAAAGCACCACGCTTTGCCTTCGAGAAGTTCGTCGGCGCCGATGACACCCTCACCACCACGATGAAGTCCGTGGGCGAGGCCATGTCGCTGGGGCGCAACTACATCGCCGCCCTGGGCAAGGTCATGCGTTCCCTAGAGAACAAGCAGGCCGGCTTCTGGACCGTTTCCGACGAAAGCTTCGCCGGTGAGCGCGCCACTGACGTTGCTGCCATCCTGGAGGACCTCAAGCGTCCGACCGAAGGCCGACTTTACGATGCTGAACTGGCACTCCGTCTCGGCGCAAGCATCGACGAGGTATACCAGGCCTCGGGGATCGACCCATGGTTCCTCGGCGAGCTGAAGGCATTGGTTGACTTTCGCCAACAGCTTATCGACGCCCCCGTGCTCGACGAGCAGCTGATGCGGCGGGCCAAGTTCCTTGGCCTGTCCGACCGTCAAATTGCGGCGTTACGCCCCGAGTTCGCCGGTGAGGACGGCATTCGCCGCTTGCGCTGGTCGTTGGGAATTCGGCCGGTGTACAAGACAGTGGACACCTGCGCCGCCGAGTTCGAGGCGAAGACCCCGTACCACTACTCGGCCTATGAGATGGACCCGGCAGCTGAGTCTGAGGTTGCGCCACAGACGGAGAAGGAAAAGGTCATCATCTTGGGTTCCGGCCCGAACCGCATTGGCCAGGGCATCGAGTTCGATTACTCCTGTGTGCACGCAGCGCTGGAGCTCTCCCGCGTCGGATACGAGACCGTCATGGTCAACTGCAACCCAGAGACCGTCTCCACCGACTACGACACCGCGGACCGACTCTACTTCGAGCCACTGACTTTTGAAGACGTCATGGAGGTCTACCACGCAGAATGCCAGTCCGGCACTGTGGCGGGCGTCATTGTGCAGCTGGGCGGACAGACCCCGCTCGGGTTGGCTGAAAAGCTCCGTGACGCTGGGGTTCCGGTCGTCGGCACTAGCCCGGAGTCCATCAACCTAGCCGAGGATCGTGGCGAGTTCGGCGAAGTACTGCGCAAGGCCTGCTTGCCTGCTCCTGCGTTTGGCACCGCTACTTCCTTCGAACAAGCTCGTGACGTGGCTGACGAGATTGGCTACCCAGTGCTCGTCCGTCCTTCCTACGTGTTGGGTGGCCGCGGTATGGAGATCGTCTACGACGAAGCCTCGCTGCAGGACTACATTCTGCGTGCCACCGAGATCACCTCGGACCACCCGGTCCTCGTGGACCGCTTCCTGGATAATGCGATCGAGATTGACGTTGACGCACTGTGCGATGGGGAAGAGGTCTACCTTGCTGGCGTGATGGAGCACATCGAGGAAGCCGGTATTCACTCCGGTGACTCGGCCTGCGCCTTGCCTCCGATGACGCTTGGTATCGAGGACATCAACAAGGTGCGGGAATCCACTAAGGCGCTCGCGCACGGCATCGGTGTGAAGGGCCTAATGAACGTGCAGTTCGCCCTCAAGGACGACATCCTCTACGTCATCGAGGCGAATCCGCGCGCCTCGCGCACCGTACCGTTCGTGTCCAAAGCGACCGGCGTGCCACTAGCTAAGGCAGCCTCCCGGATCTCTCTGGGGGCAACGCTTGCCGAACTACGCGCCGAAGGCATGATTCCAAGCGATCATGACGGTGGTTCTTTGCCACTGGACGCACCCATCGCTGTCAAGGAAGCTGTGCTGCCATTCAATCGTTTCCGCCGCCCAGACGGTACGATGCTTGACTCTCTGCTCAGCCCTGAGATGAAATCCACCGGCGAAGTCATGGGCCTGGCTGATAACTTCGGTGCGGCCTACAACAAGGCCGAGGCTGCAGCTTTCGGCGAGCTGCCCACCGAGGGCACTGTCTTTGTTTCGGTAGCTAACCGCGATAAGCGCACCTTGATCTTCCCGATTCAGCGCCTGGCGTCTTTGGGCTTCCAGATCCTGGCTACCTCCGGTACCGCCGGGATGTTGCGTCGCAATGGCGTGCCATGTGAGACCGTCCTGAAGCAGGGTGAGGCGCGGGAGAACCCGGGTGCTAAGTCCATCGTGGACAAGATCAACTCGGGTGAGATCAATCTCATCCTGAACACCCCGGCAGGCTCCGCTGGTGCCCGTCACGATGGCTATGACATTCGTGCGGCCGCGGTCAACGCGGGCGTGCCACTGGTCACCACCGTTCAGGGGGTCACTGCCGCAGTGCAGGGAATTGAGGCGCTGCGCGCTGGTGAACTTGGTGTGCGCGCCTTGCAAGAACTCGATCATTCGGTAGGCGGAAAATAGTATGCAACGAACCTTTGGTAGCAGACTATTGGAGGTAGCTGCCCAGCGTGGCCGCCTCTGCGTGGGAATTGATCCGCACCCTTCACTCTTGGATTCCTGGCAACTTCCGGTATCCGCCGAAGGGGTGGCCCGGTTTTCCCGGATCTGTGTGGAGGCCTTCGGAGACACCGTGACCATGGTGAAGCCACAGATCGCGTTCTACGAGGCCTACGGCGCCAAGGGGTATGAGATCCTTGAGGACACCATCGCTGGGCTGCGCGAAAAGGGCACGCTGGTGCTTGCCGACGCCAAACGTGGCGATATCGGGTCCACGATGGCCGCCTATGCGATGGCCTGGCTGCACCCGGAATCTGCCTTGGTCTGCGACGCAGTGACCGTATCGCCTTACCTGGGCGTGGGCGCGCTGCAACCCGCTTTCGAGCTGGCAAACTCGCATGGAAAGGGCGTGTATGTCCTTGCAGCGACCTCGAACCCGGAGGGCAAGCAGGTTCAGGACAACCGGAATGCAGCTGGATTAACGCTGTCGCAACAGATCGTCGATGAAGTAGGCGCGATCAATGCGCTGCACTGTGGCCGCAGCAACCCGGGAAATGTAGGCGTCGTTGTCGGTGCAACGCTGGCGAAGGCCCCCGACCTGTCTCGTCTAGGTGGCTCTGTGCTCATGCCGGGCGTAGGCGTGCAGGGTGGTGGCCCAGAGGACGTGGCGCGCCTGGCGCGCGGCGTGGAGGCCATGGCGATCCCAAATATCTCGCGTGCGGTACTCAAAGCTGGGCCGGATGTGGAGAAGTTGCGTGCGGCTGCGCTGCGCGCCGCCAGGGATTTTCCTGCCATAACGAACTAACAAACCGATAGTTGACCTGGGAAAATCCCGGGTCTATTTTCTTATGTTGGCGCTTAACGACATGCAGTTATTCCCGTGTCACCACGGGTTTTGCCCAAGTAGTGCTAGACTGATCGAAGCTAATCTGAAAACTGGCAATAACACTATCTTTGCCGTGGTTTTCAGTGGCAAGAAAACCGCACCATCCTGGTGCCCAGAAACTGTAAATTTATTTGAATCGGAGGAACCCGTGGCCCTTCCAAAGTTGACTGACGAGCAGCGTAAAGAAGCCCTCGCCAAGGCCGCTGAGGCCCGCAAGGCACGTGCTGAGCTGAAAGAAAAGCTCAAGCGCGGTGGTACCAACCTGAAGGAAGTTCTTGACCAGGCTCAGGACAACGAGATCATTGGCAAGACCAAGGTTTCCGCACTGCTCGAGGCTATGCCAAAGGTAGGCAAGGTCAAGGCTAAGGAGATCATGGAAGAGCTCGAGATCGCTCAGACCCGCCGTCTGCGTGGCCTGGGTGACCGTCAGCGCCGTGCACTGCTTGAGCGTTTCGGCTTCTCCGAGGACGATTAATCCACATGACCGGCGATAACACTCGGGGCAACCTGGTAGTACTTGCAGGTCCCTCCGCCGTCGGAAAGTCGACGGTTGTTCATCGCCTTCGTGACGAAGTTCCCGGTCTGTACTTTTCCGTATCCATGACGACTCGTGCGCCACGGCCCGGAGAAGTACATGGGGTGGACTACTTCTATGTCTCCCCAGCAGAGTTTCAGACACACATCGACCGTGGTGAAATGCTCGAATGGGCAGATATTCACGGCGGTTTGCAGCGCTCCGGTACCCCAGCGGGTCCCGTGCTCGAGGCTCTCGAGGCGGGGCGTCCCGTGCTCGTAGAGGTAGACCTTGCAGGTGCGCGCAACGTGGTGCAGGCACTGCCCGAGACTCAGACTGTGTTCCTCGCGCCTCCTTCTTGGGAAGTGCTGGTGGAACGCTTGACGGGTCGGGGAACTGAAGCTGAAGACGTTATCGCTCGTCGCCTTGAAACGGCCCGGCTTGAGCTCGCATCTCAAGAAGAATTCGATCACGTTGTGGTTAATGACAACGTGGACGAGGCCGTGGCAGCGATAAGCAACATTTTGCTAGGAAGTCCCAGCTAACAGCAGGATTAGCGAAATGAGATGCGGGCTGACTAAGATAGAAGCCCGCATTATTTATACCCATATCTTTCAACCTTTGAAAAGGTGTTTGTGACCCAAGTGAGCAACGAAAACGCCACCACTGCTGCAGTATTTGACCAGCCAGTGGGTATTACGGATCCACCGATCGACGAGCTGCTGGATAAGGTTTCTTCCAAGTACGCTCTGGTGATTTTCGCCGCCAAGCGCGCTCGCCAGATCAATAGCTACTACCAGCAGGCGGACGAAGGAGTCTTTGAATTCGTCGGCCCACTGGTTACTCCAGAACCACAGGAGAAGCCGCTGTCCATCGCGCTGCGAGAAATTAACCGTGGCATGTTGGACCACGAAGAAGGCTAAAGCCTAAGAGGCGCCCGAAAGGGCGCCTTTCGTGTTTCTAGAGCCGGTAGGCTAGTGGTCGTGTCTAAACAGATGAAGATCGTTGTTGGAGTAGCCGGCGGTATCGCCGCGTACAAGGCCTGTGTGCTCGTGCGCCTTTTTAAGGAAGCGGGCCACGATGTCACCGTGGTGCCCACCCCTGCAGCGCTGAATTTTGTCGGCGCGGCCACGTTCGAGGCACTGTCGGGCAACCGCGTCTCGACAACCGTGTTCGATGCCGTCTCGGAAGTGCAGCATGTCCGTGTAGGCCAGGAAGCGGACCTTGTTGTCATTGCCCCGGCGACCGCTGATCTCATGGCACGTTTGGCTGCTGGTCGTGCCGACGATCTGCTCACCGCCACCTGCTTAGTGGCTACCTGTCCGGTGGTGATCGCCCCAGCAATGCACACCGAGATGTGGTGCAATCCCGCCACCGTTCATAACGTCGAAGTGCTGCGCTCTCGTGGCATCACTGTCTTAGACCCAGCGCACGGGCGACTGACAGGTAAGGATTCCGGTCCGGGGCGGCTGCCAGCGCCAGAGCAAATAGCCAATCTCGCACTGACCGTGTCCGCACGGGGTCCGCTGCAGCGCGACCTAGCCGGGCGCTCGGTGTTAATCACCGCCGGTGGTACCCAGGAGAACCTGGATCCGGTGCGCTTTTTGGGCAATCGATCTTCTGGTCGCCAAGGGTTCGCTTTGGCCGAGATCGCGGCGCAACGCGGGGCAGCTGTCACAGTCATTGCGGGGCATACGGAACAGTTGCATACTCCGCTTGGGGTGGACGTAGTGCGGGTGGTGTCGGCGCGGGAGATGGCTGCTGCCGTCGAGAAGCGTGCTGCTACGTCGGACATCATGATCATGGCGGCGGCGGTGGCGGACTTCCGGCCGGCCGCGGAGGCGGATGCGAAGATGAAGAAGGGGCAGGATGATGATGCCCTTATGCGACTTGAACTCGTGGAAAACCCAGATATTTTGGCGAGCACTGTGCGTCGGCGCACGGCCGGGGAGCTGGGGGAGAGCGTGATCGTCGGTTTCGCCGCGGAGACGGGCTCGGCTGATCATGAGCCACTGGAGTTGGCCCAGGCAAAGCTGCTTCGCAAGGGCTGCGACTTGCTGATGTGCAATCAGGTCGGACTCGGCAAAGTGTTCGGTCAGCTGGACAATGCAGGATGGTTGTTGGCACCCGCGAAGGACCCGGTCGAAGTGCCGAATGGGACGAAGTTCGAGGTCGCTGACGCAATCATCGATGAGATAGTGAAAATTTTGCCTTCTTAGACAGCTTGGTCTACTGTGGGGTGCAGTTGATTACACTACTCTTGAAAGAAGCACCTTGACTAACGCACATTCGGCAGTCCGGCTGTTCACCAGTGAATCTGTCACCGAAGGCCACCCGGACAAGATCTGCGATGCCATCTCGGACACGATCCTGGACGCACTACTCAGCGTCGACCCACAAGCTCGCGTTGCAGTGGAAACCGTTGTCACCACGGGCCTGGTTCACATTGTGGGCGAGGTACGCACCTCCGGCTATGTAGAGATCCCGACGCTAGTGCGCACCAAACTTCGCGAAATCGGTTTCACTAGCTCGGAAGTCGGCTTCGACGGCACCACCTGCGGTGTCACCGTAGCCATTGGTGAGCAGTCCCAAGAAATTGGCGCTGGCGTGGATAACTCTCAGGAGGCCCGCAATGGCGGCGACGACATCGAAGACGATGACCGTGCCGGTGCCGGCGACCAAGGCTTGATGTTCGGCTACGCCACTGATGAGACCCCGGAATACATGCCGCTGCCGATCGCGCTGGCGCACCGCCTAGCGCGTCGATTGACGCAGGTTCGTAAAACGGGCATCGTGCCAAAGCTGCGTCCGGACGGAAAGACTCAGGTCACCTTCGCTTATGACCAAGATGACCAGCCGAGGCATTTGGATACCGTCGTCATTTCCACGCAGCATGACCCAGATTGCACCCAAGAGTGGTTGCGGGAGCAGCTCCAGGAACACGTGGTGGACTGGGTCATTGCGGATGCAGGCCTAGCAGACTATGTTTCCGATGACCTGAACTTGCTGGTCAACCCTTCGGGCTCTTTCATTACCGGTGGTCCGATGGGCGATGCGGGATTGACAGGCCGCAAGATCATCGTGGATACCTACGGAGGCATGGCGCGCCATGGTGGCGGTGCCTTTTCCGGCAAGGACCCGAGCAAGGTGGATCGTTCGGCAGCCTACGCGATGCGTTGGGTGGCTAAGAACATCGTTGCAGCAGGGCTCGCCAAGCGCGCAGAAGTCCAGGTGGCCTATGCTATCGGCCGTGCCAAGCCAGTCGGACTGTATGTGGAGACCTTCGGCACCGCATGTGCAGGCCTTAGTGATGAGAACATTCAGGCAGCCGTCACCGAGGTATTCGACCTGCGCCCGGCCGCCATCATCCGTGAGCTAGATCTGTTGCGTCCGATCTATGCGCAGACCGCCGCCTATGGACACTTTGGTCGCACCGACCTCGACCTACCGTGGGAGCAGACGAACCGCGTCGAGCAACTCCGCACCGCCGCTGGCATCTAATGTAAAATCCATGGCTATGCCCAAGACCCGCACCGCAGCCGCGCACTTGCCTGTGGCGCGGGTTTTGCCGTTATTGGGGCTTGCCCATCTAGATCGCACCTTCGACTACCGGGTGGACACCGAGCTGGATGAAGTTGCGCGCCCCGGTGTCCGACTGCGGATCCGCTTCGCGGGCAGGCTTGTCGACGCCATCTTGCTCGAAAGACTCGCAGAGTCCGATCATGAGGGACAACTGGCTTGGTTGGAGCGCGTCATCTCCCCGGACATTGTCTACCCGCCACAGACGGCAGCACTCGTAGAGGCGTTGTGTGCGCGCTATGCCGGCACGCGTTCCGATGTCATCCGCTCGGCGATACCTGCCCGCCACACGGGCGCAGAAAGCGCAGATACGACCGCGCCCTGGCCGGAACTTGGTGCGACGCAGGAACCTGACATGTCCGATTGGGCCAGCTACGTCCATGGGCCTTCCTTTGTCGATGCAGTGCTCGCCGGAGCGACGGCACGCGCAGCCTGGCAGGTGTGCCCGGGGATACCGTGGGAGCGCTCCTTAGCCGCACTGGCGGCAAAGACTGCTATCGACGGCGGTGGGGTACTCATTGTTCTTCCTGATCAACGTGATGTCGACAGGCTTGAGCAGGCCCTCCGTGAGCATGTTAGTGCCAAGCAGATTACGGTATTGACTGCGGCGCTGGGCCCGCAGGCCCGCTATCGCAGATTTTTAGCAATTCTGCATGGTCAGGCCCGCATCGTCATTGGCACCCGGAGTGCTGCCTTTGCCCCGGTGCAGAATCTACGGCTGGCGGCGCTGATGTTCGATCACGATGAGAACTTGGTTGATCCCCGTGCTCCCTATCCGCACGCCCGAGAGGTGTTGACTACGCAGAGTCAGCTATCGGCCTGCGCGCTGTTGTTGGGCGGATATTCCCGCAGTGCCGAAACCCAACTGCTGGTGGAAACCGGGTGGGCACACGACGTAGTCGCAGCGCGGGATACGGCACGCAGGCATATGCCGCGCATCCGTGCGGTGGGAGATAGCGATGCGGAACTCGAGCGCGACCCTAGAGCTAGGTCTTCCCGTATCCCGCGGATCGGCTACGAGGCGGTACGTGCCGCCCTGGAGCGCGGGTTGCCGGCGCTCGTGCAAACTCCGCGGAAGGGGTATATGCCCACGCTGAGCTGCGGCACTTGTCGAGCCCCAGCGCGCTGCCGGCACTGCAACGGCCCGATCGGCGTACCAACAGCAACGGGCGATTCGCCAGGGGTGATCACCTGCCGCTGGTGCGGCCGCCCCGAACTGAGATTTCGCTGCGGCAACTGCGGTTCTGGGAAAATTCGTGCAGTAGTGCTTGGCAATGAGCGGACTGCGGAAGAGCTAGGTCGCGCATTCTCCGGAGTCAAAGTGTTGGCCTCCGGGGGCTCCCGAATTCTGGAAGAAGTACCCGCGGGGCCTGCCATTGTCGTCGCTACGCCCGGCGCGGAGCCGCCCGTCCCAGGTGGCTATGGGGCGGCCTTGTTGCTGGATCCCTGGGCGCTGTTGGGGCGGGAAGATTTGCGTGCCAATGAAGATGCCTTGGCAAAGTGGCTGGGTGCTGCGGCACTGGTGCAGTCACACACCAAGGGCGGGGAAGTCGTCGTGGTTGCCGATAGCGCTTTACAGGTTGTTCAGGCCTTGGTGCGTTGGGACCCAGTGTGGGCTGCCCGTGGAGAGCTCTATCAGCGCAAGGAGGTTTCGCTGCCGCCGACGGTCCATATGGCAGTGGTGGACGGCCCTACTCGTTCGGTGGAGGCCTATCTTGAACTGCTGGAGTTGCCGGACGCGGCGGAGGTCCTCGGACCGGTCGATCTTCCGGTAGGAGTCACGCTGCCGGGTACCTACGATGAGGACACTTTTGGCCCGCCACAGCGTTATCTCGTGCGGGTACCGCTCGGGCCCCGCAACGAGTTAGGTGAGGCCTTGCGGGCCGGGCTGGTGGCGCGTGCAGCGCTGAAGGATCAGACTCCGTTGCGGGTGCAGGTTGACCCGATCAATATCGGTTAGCCGGGGTGGCTGCCTGCGCGGGTTAAGATGAATCGGACAACCAAAGGCTCATGACAAGGAGATGGCTACCCCCAATGACAATCCGTGACATCCGCATGTTCGGTGACCCGGTGCTGCGCACGCAGGCCGATGAGGTCACCGTGTTCGACGATTCTCTCGCTACACTCATCGAGGACATGCTCGAGACCATGGATCATTACCAGGGCGTCGGCTTGGCCGCGAACCAAATCGGGGTTACTCGACGAGTGTTTGTCTACGACTGTTCCCACGAGACGCCAGGGGCGCGGGGACATGTGGTCAATCCAGTATGGGAGCCGATTGGCGAGGAGATGCAGCTTGGGATTGAGGGCTGCCTGTCCATCCCGGACATCTCTAAGGATACGGAGCGCTATGAGCGCGTTGCAGTTAGTGGCGTGGATAAGCATGGGGAAGCGGTGAGCTTTGAGGCCGAGGGCCTGCTGGCCCGATGCGTGCAGCACGAAACGGATCACCTGGATGGGGTGCTGTTTCTCAAGCGACTGACCCCAGAGCTGCGTAAAGAAGCAATGGCTGAAATCCGAAACTCCGAGTGGTTTAAGTAGGAACATATGCGTCTGATTTTTGCTGGCACACCAGAACCCGCGGTCGCGGCCCTACGGAAGCTGCTTGCTTCCGAGCATGAGGTAGTGGCGGTTCTGACCCGACCGGATGCGAAGAAGGGGCGGGGACGCACGCTTCATCCCTCTCCAGTGGCAGAACTTGCTGCTGAGCACGGCATCGAGGTGCTCAAACCGACCTCGTTGAAGGCTGATACTGCGGATGGACAAGCAATCCGTACCCGTTTGCATGAGTTGCAACCCGATTGCATTCCCGTGGTGGCCTACGGCAACTTGGTGACCAAGGATCTGCTTGATATCGCCCCGCACGGCTGGGTGAACTTGCACTTCTCCCTGCTGCCGGCCTGGCGTGGCGCAGCTCCGGTCCAGGCAGCCATTCAAGCCGGTGACGATGTCACCGGTGCCTCGACCTTCCGTATCGAGGAAGGCCTGGATACCGGGCCAGTCTTCGGCACAGTCACTGAGGCCATTAAACCGAGCGATACTTCTGAGGACCTGCTCACCCGGCTTTCCGACGTCGGTGGTGACCTGCTCGTGGCGACCATGGATGGGTTAGCGGCCGGCCAGCTCTCCGCCGTCCCACAGGCCGGTGAAGCGAGCTACGCCGCAAAGATCACCAAGGACGATGCCCAGATCGATTGGCACACCCCAGATTTTGCTATCGATCGAATGATCCGCGCATTTACGCCCGCACCCGGCCCGTGGACCGCCCTGGAAGGGCAGCGCTACAAGGTGGGGACAGTCCTGCGCACCGAGGAAGACACGCTCCGGCCAGGGCAGCTACAGGTGTCCAAGACTGAGGTACGCGTAGGTACCGGAACGAATGACCTGGTTATTGAGGCAATCCAGCCGCCAGGAAAGAAGATGATGCGCGCGGCCGATTGGGCACGCGGTGCACAGCTAGGTGAGGATACGGTGTTTACGCATGAGTCTTAATAATCCCGGGGGTTTCCGAGCCCGCACAAAGCAAGGTGGCCAGCCTCAGCCTGCAAGTGCAAAATCCACGCAGTCGAAGTCGAACAAGTCTCAGCAGCGCCCTAAGTCCCGGGCTACGGGAACCACACGGCAGCGTAACAAGGACGATTTGGTGTCGCGGCTTGTTGCTGCCGGCGTCGATAAGCCCCGCGCTGTGGCCTTCCAGGTGCTCCGGGCGGTGCGTGCCGACGAAGCCTACGCCAACCTGTTGTTGCCTAAGGCCTTGCGGGGGCAGCAGCTTTCGGGGCGCGATGCTGCTTTTGCCACCGAACTTACCTACGGCAGCCTGCGCGTTCAAGGGGTGCTTGACACGGTAATCGACGCCGCCAGCTCCCGGCCACTCCGCGAAATCGAGCCGGAGATCGCGGATGCGCTGCGTCTCGGCGCATACCAGGTGTTGTACACCAGGGTTGAGCCGCATGCTGCGGTAGATACGACCGTCCGCATGGTCGAAGGTACCGGCCATGAGCGCGCCAAAGGCTTTGCCAACGCGATCCTGCGTGGCATCACCCGCAAAACTCCGGAGCAGTGGCTGGCGGACCTCACCCCCAGTGATCCGACCGCGGCACTTGCGTTTCGTACCGCGCACCCGCAGTGGATTGTGGAGAGCTTTGCCAAGATGCTTAGCGAAGGAGAGCTCGAATCAGCCTTGGTCGGAGACTCCGAGCGTCCCGTCGTGCACTTGGTGGCGCGCCCGGGCGAGATTTCCGCAGAGGAGCTTGCCCTGATGTCGGGCGGAACCGAGGGAAAATACTCTCCCTATGCCGTGTATTTGGACGGCGGGGACCCGAGCCAGGTAGAAGCGGTGCGCCAAGGGCTGGCGGGCGTCCAAGACGAGGGCAGTCAGATCATTGCGCGCGCACTCGCGGAGGCGCCCGTGATCGGCCCAGATCAGGGCCGCTGGCTCGACCTCTGTGCCGGGCCGGGCGGTAAGGCCGCGCTGATTGGGGCGCTGGCCCGCATTGACGGTGCCCAGGTGGACGCTGTGGAAGTCGCACCGCATCGCGCCCGCCTGATAGAGAACATCGTCCGGGAACTACCGGTCAAGGTTCACGTCGCGGACGGCCGTGACCCGGGTTTGAGCCCGGGCTATGACCGCGTGCTTGTCGACGCCCCCTGCTCCGGTCTTGGCGCTTTGCGCCGACGCCCGGAAGCACGCTGGCGGAAGAAGCCAGGCGATATCGCTGAGTTGAGCACCCTCCAATTCGAATTGCTCAGCTCGGCCATTAACCTCGTTCGGCCAGGCGGCGTGGTCGTGTACTCCACATGCTCGCCGGACATTCGGGAGACGCGTGAGGTGGTGGAGCGGGCAACTGCTGAACTAGGGGTAGTGGAGCTGGATGCTCACGAGCTTGCCTGTGGCATGACGGATGCGGGATTTGAGAAGTCGGTGCAGATGTGGCCCCACCGTCATGGGACGGATGCGATGTTTTTCGCCATCTTGCAGCGCCCAAGCTAGATATGATGGAGAACATGCCTGTAGATAACTTCGTTCGCCCCATCATCGCTCCCTCCATCCTGGCGGCGGATTTCTCCGCCCTTGGTGAGCAGCTCCGCGCCACCGACAACGCGGATTGGATCCACGTGGATGTGATGGATGGGCATTTCGTGCCGAATCTCTCCTTCGGCGCGGACGTCACCAAGGCAGTACACCGCTGCACCGATAAGCCACTTGATGTGCACCTGATGATTGAGAATCCAGAGCAGTGGGTGGCGGACTACGTCGCCGCGGGAGCCTCCTGTGTGATCTTCCATGTAGAGGCCACTTCGGAGCCGGTTGCACTCGCGCGCCGACTGAAGGAGCTAGGGGTTCGGGCCGGTTTTTCCCTACGTCCGGGAACTCCCATCGAGGACTACTTCGACATCATCGCCGAGTTCGATCTTGTGCTGGTCATGAGCGTTGAACCCGGTTTTGGTGGCCAGAGCTTCATGCCGGAGCAACTGGATAAAGTCCGAGCGCTGCGGGAACTAATCGACGGCCAGGGCCTGAGCACCCTGATTGAAATCGACGGCGGCATCAACAAGGACACCATCGCCCAAGCTGCAGCAGCTGGCTGCGACGCTTTCGTCGCGGGATCTGCAGTATATGGCGCTGCCGATCCGGCTGCGGCCATCGAAGAACTGCGCGCACTGGCGTCATAGCGTGGACGCAACAGCAGTTGATTTAGCCCTCAGCGCGGCGCTGGCGGCGGGGGATCATGTGCGGGGCACAACCTCGCCAAACCCGCCGGTGGGCTGCGCGATCATCAGCCCCGAGGGTGAGCTGCTGGGCACTGGATCGACGCAACCACCAGGGCAGGGCAGGGGAGAACACGCTGAGGTTGTAGCACTCCGGAACGCGGGTGCGCGTGCGCGTGGCGCCAGTGCCGTGGTCACGCTGGAGCCCTGCAACCATACCGGGCGGACAGGGCCCTGCTCGCATGCGTTGGTGGCCGCCGGTGTCTCCGAGGTGTACTACGCCACAGCAGATCCGAACCCGCTGGCAGCCGGCGGTGCGGAATACCTGCGTAACTGCGGCGTTGCGACGACCTTCCTCGACATCGAGGTAGCTGCGCTCCAGCCGTGGTTGCATTCGGTCCGAACCGGACGCCCACACGTGACGGTGAAGACCGCGAGCACCCTAGACGGCTATTCAGCCGCGCAGGACGGCAGCTCCCAATGGATCACGGGCGAGCAGGCTCGCGCTCACGCCCACCGAGACCGCTCGCTCAGAGACGCGATCATCGTTGGGACAGGAACCGTACTCGCCGACAATCCGCGACTGAGCGCGCGGGAGGAAACCGGGAATCTCTATCCGAAGCAGCCCCGGCGGGTGGTCGTCGGCAAGCGGGCGTTGCCTGCCGATGCGCACTTGGTGGCCGCTGACGTAGCGCGCTTTGACACTTTGGCGCAGGCGCTGAATGCGCTCTGGGAAGCCGGTGCGCGTGACATCTTGATCGAGGGGGGACCGACGCTAGTTGGTGGCGCGCTCCAACAGGGGCTCGTGAACCAGCTACACGCTTACATCAGCCCAGCACTTTTGGGGGCGGGACTCGCGCCGATGGTGCTGAGCCTGACGGGCGAGACAGGCATTTCAGACCTGATTCGGCTTAAATTGGCTAAGGTTGAACAATTAGGAAACGACGTGCTCATTGTGGCCGACGTCGCAGGGAAGTAGAGGGCAATAGACATGTTCACGGGCATCATTGAAGAACTGGGCACCGTAGCCGAGATCAACGATTTGGGTGATTCTATTCGCTTAACCCTCAGCGCACGCACGGTACTTAGTGATGCGCAATTGGGTGCCTCGATCGCCGTGAACGGCGTGTGTCTGACCATCGCAGAACTCAGTGACACCCAGTTTTCCGCGGACTGCATGCTGGAGACGCTCAACCGTTCCAGCCTGGGCACCCTGCGGGTGGGAGATCGCGTCAACCTCGAGCGTGCAGCGTCAGTGAACGCGCGTCTCGACGGCCACATTGTGCAAGGCCATGTCGATGCCACTACCACGCTACTGAGTCGCAAGCATTCGGAGCATTGGGATGTACTACGCTTTGCCCTCCCGGAGCAGCTCAGCCGCTACGTTGTGGAAAAAGGCTCCATCGCCATCAACGGAACGTCACTGACTATTTCAACCCTTGGCGCCGACTTTTTTGAAGTGTCCCTCATCCCGGTGACGCTTGCAGAGACTGTATTCGGGAAGCTGGAAATTGGGGCGGTGGTCAATCTGGAGGTAGACGTCATCGCTAAATACGTGGAAAGAATGCTCGGCACCAAGCAGAGCTAAGTAAGGGCAACTGACCGTTAAGGTTTCACTTGAGATTAGGCTAGGACAGCGTGGCTACGTTAAGTACCGAAGAAACTAACAAGCAGGTCCAGTTGGACTCCGTAGAAGATGCAATCGCCGCCATCGCCGCCGGCAAAGCCGTCGTGGTGGTTGATGATGAGGACCGCGAGAACGAGGGGGACCTCATCTTCGCAGCCGAAAAGGCAACGCCCGAGCTAGTGGCGTTTATGGTGCGCTACTCCTCCGGGTATATTTGCTCCTCCCTTACGGAAGAGGACGCGGATCGTTTGCAGCTTCCCCCGATGATCGCTCACAACCAGGACGCGCGTGGTACGGCCTACACCGTCACTGTGGATGCCAATACTGGTAGCACCGGCATTTCCGCTACCGCGCGGGCCGAGACGCTGCGTCGGCTGGCCGACCCGGCCTTCGGCCCTAGCGACTTCACGCGGCCCGGACACGTGGTGCCGCTCCGCGCCCGCGAAGGTGGCGTGCTGATCCGAGCCGGACACACTGAAGCCGCAGTGGACCTGGCGCGGATGGCGGGCCTGCGCCCAGCCGGCGTGCTGTGCGAGGTAGTCAGCGAGGATGACCCGACGGACATGGCGCGTGGGCCAGAACTGCGAAAGTTCTGTGACAAGCACGGCCTGAAGATGATCTCCATCGAGCAGCTGATTGCGTGGCGACGACTCAACGAGGTCCAGATTCGGCGCGTAGTGGAAACCCGCCTGCCCACTGACTTCGGCGAATTCCGCGCCATCGGGTACCAGAGCACCATTAACCAGATGGAGCATGTGGCGCTGGTGGTAGGAAATCCAGAAAGCGACGGGGGACAGGACGTCCTCGTTCGTGTCCACTCCGAGTGCCTGACGGGTGACGTGTTTGGCTCGCGGCGCTGCGACTGCGGCCAGCAACTCCACGCCTCCATGAAGATGATCCAAGATGCCGGGCGCGGCGTGATCCTTTACATGCGTGGGCATGAAGGCCGCGGTATCGGACTGCTGGCTAAACTGCAGGCGTATCACTTGCAAGATTCCGGGGCCGACACCATCGACGCGAACCTCCAGCTGGGGCTCCCGGCAGACGCACGGGAATTTGGTACCGGCGCCCAGATCCTGCACGATTTGGGCATCAAGACGATGAACCTGATCTCGAACAACCCAGACAAGCGTGCTGGGCTAACCGGCCACGACATCAGCATTAGTGGTCGGACCGAGATCCCGGTGGATATTCACCAGGACAACATCACGTACTTAAAGACAAAGCGAGACCGCATGGGGCACGCCATTCCGGGACTGGAAGACGCGTTGCAGGAGCAGCCATGAGTGGAGAGGGACGCCCAGAACTGCAGCTTGTCGACGCCACCGGCCTGCGCGTCGCAGTGGTATCTGCCTCCTGGAATGCCGAGATCTGCGATCAGCTACATGCCCGCGCGGTGGCCGTCGGCATGCAATGCGGCGCGGAGGTAAGCGAGTACCGCGTTGTAGGCGCACTGGAGCTCGGCGTAGTAGTACAAGAGCTGGCCCAGCGTTATGACGCCGTGGTCGCGCTTGGTTGCGTGATCAAGGGCGGCACCCCGCACTTTGAGTACGTGTGCGAATCCGTCACTGCGGCACTCACCCAGATTGCATTGGACACTGCGACGCCGATCGGAAACGGTGTGCTGACTACGCTGACGCATGAACAGGCGGTGGATCGGAGCGGCGTGGCCGGTGCGATGGAGGATAAAGGTGGCGAATCTATGGTGGCTGCGCTGCATACCGCACTGGTGCTTTCCCAGATTCGCAAGGCCAACGGCTAAGCTTGACTGATACACAACTGGGCTAGAAGGATGGAACCTGTGTCGGAACTGGAAAAGGAGCGCGAGCGGCTGGCAGCGCTCGACTCGGTCACAACAACACTGAAGCCGTGGGAATTTGAGCTGCGCTCACAGTACTTGGCTCGGATGTCGTGGATCGTCATCGCCATCATCATGGCGGTGCACATTTTCATGGCTGTGGTGGTTGGAATGGATTACACCGGTGCTGCCGTCACCTTCGTGGACAAGTTCGCCTTCGTCGGTATCGGCCTGGTCATTTCCTTCTTCGCCTATCATCTGCGTCGTCCGCGGGTACGGGCCAACGCCGATGGGGTGGAAGTCCGTAACTTCATTGGCACCCGGTTTTATCCATGGTCCGTGGTGTACGGGCTGGCGTTCCCGAAGGGCGACCGTATGGCCCGCCTGGAATTGCCCGAATTTGAATACGTCCCGATGTGGGCTTTTCAGGCTGGGGATAATGCGCGCGTGGTGAAGGCCGTAGCAGCTTTCCGCGGCCTCGAAGATAAGTACATGCCGGAAGACTAAGCCTATGGCAGACCCGCTCGACTACCGCCCGGCCGCTGGATCAATCCCCACGCAGCCGGGTGTTTATCGCTTCCGGGACGGCGCTGGCCGTGTGGTGTACGTGGGTAAGGCCAAGAACCTACGTGCTCGGCTATCCAACTATTTCCAAGACCTCACTCAACTGCATCCGCGCACCCGCCAAATGGTGCAGACCGCCACTGGTGTGGAATGGACGGTAGTTGGCAGTGAAGTCGAGGCGCTGCAGCTGGAATACACCTGGATCAAGAAGTACGATCCCCGCTTCAACGTTAAGTACCGCGACGATAAGTCCTATCCCATGTTGGCGATCACGCTGAATGAGCCCTTCCCGCGGGCTTATGTCTATCGCGGTCCCATGCGCAAAGGGGTGCGCTACTTCGGGCCCTACTCACACGCTTGGGCAATCCGAGAAACTCTCGATCTGCTGACCCGGGTTTTCCCGATGCGCACCTGTTCTAAAGGCGTGTTTAATCGGCATGCTCAGCTCGGGCGGCCGTGTTTGCTCGGTTACATCGATAAGTGCGCGGGGCCATGCGTTGATAAGGTCACTGCTCCGGAGCACATGGAGATCGTGCGGGGTCTCATCTCTTTCCTCTCCGGCCATACTGCGGGCGTGACTAAGCAGTTGGAACAGCAGATGACGGCTGCCGCAGAGCAGCTCGACTTTGAACGTGCAGCGCGACTGCGGGATGACCTGGGGGCGATCGCCAAGGTGATGGAGCGCCAGTCCATAGTGTTGAGCGACGGCACCGACGCTGACGTGATCGCCGCTGTGTCAGATGAGTTAGAGGCAGCCATCCAGGTGTTCCATATCCGGGGCGGTCGCGTGCGCGGACAGCGTGGCTGGGTCGTCGAGAAGCCAGCGCAGGTGGCAGAGGCGGGCGATAGCCCCGACGCAGAACTCTTGGGCAACTTCTTGCTGCAGTTCTACAACGAGATTGCGGATCGACTGGCGCAGGAGGCTGACAGCGAGCGCCTCGGCGCAGAGATCCCGCGGGAGATCTACACCCACGCTGCCCCCGCTGATAGCGCAGAACTGGAACACTTGTTAGCTGAGCTGCGGGGTGGCCCAGTGCATCTGCGGGTCCCGCAGCGCGGCGATAAGCATGAGCTCATAGAGACGGTGCAAAAGAATGCGGTGGAGGCGCTCAAACAGCACAAACTGAAGCGGCAAGGTGACCTAACTACCCGCTCAGCTGCGCTGCAGCAACTGCAAGAAGCTCTGCTGATGTCAGAAGCCCCGCTGCGTATCGAATGCACCGATATTTCACATATTCAGGGCACCGATGTCGTCGCATCCCTGGTGGTCTTTGAGGACGGTTTGCCCAAGAAGTCCGATTACCGGCGCTACAAGATCAAAGAGGCTGCCGGCGATGGGCACTCCAACGATGTCGCTTCCATCGCGGAGGTGACTAGGCGCCGCTTCCTGCGCCACAACCAGGACCGAACTGCGGTGCCTGATGCCGAGGAATTTGACGGCACACGCTTTGCCGACGAACAGGTCACGGAATATTCCGTCAGCGGCAAGAGATTCGCATATCCGCCGCAGCTTTACATCGTTGACGGCGGCCTGCCGCAAGTCAATGCCGCCCAGGAGGTCTTTGAGGAGCTTGGTGTACACGACGTCATGCTCATCGGACTGGCGAAACGCCTCGAGGAAGTGTGGTTGCCAGGAGAGGAAGACCCGCTCATCCTGCCACGAAACTCTCAGGCGCTGTATCTCTTGCAGCACATTCGTGATGAGGCGCACCGCTTCGCGATCACATTTCATCGGCAGCAGCGCTCCCAACGGCTGCGGGTTTCCGAGCTGGACGACATCCCCGGATTGGGGCAGCAACGCAAGGCAGAGTTGGTGAAGCATTTCGGATCGGTGAAGAAGCTGCGCTCCGCCACCCAGGAGGAGATCGAACAAGTCAAGGGCTTCGGGCCGAACCTAGCGGCGAAGGTTGTGGAAAAGTTACAACAGAGCGCTACCTGAGCGCTACGCAGATGCATTTTCCCGGGCTACACTGTGAGCATGACACAAGCCGATCGCAGTGGGGAACCTGTGACCAATGGACTTCCGACTTCCGCGGACATCGTAGTAACACCGGAAGCCGACGACGAGCGCACCCGTGGCGCGGTACTCAAACATGCCGAAAAGGAAGAAAACGGTACTAAAATGCCGGTGCTTATCACCGGTATGTCTGGCGCTGGCTTGAATTCTGCTGCCCGGGTCCTGGAAGACATGGGCTGGTATGTTGCGCAGAACCTACCGTCCGCCCTCATCTTGGACATGGTGCAGATGTGCTTGGCCGAGGACTCGCCGGTGGAGCGGCTGGCACTGGTCTCGGATGTGCGATCCCGACCGTTCAGCGGCAACCTCATTCAGGTTATCGACGAGCTAGACGCCCGGGGTCAACGCCCAATTATTTTGTATATGGAAGCCCGCGATGACATTCTCGTGCGCCGCTTCGACTCCGTGCGCCGCACCCACCCGATGCAAGGTCCAGATACCTTGCAGCACGGGATTTCCCGCGAGCGCCAGGCCATGTTCGAGGTGAAGGAAATTGCGGACATCGTCATCGATACTTCGGACTTGTCCGTTCATGACTTGCGGCGTGCGATTGAATCCAGTTTCTACAGTGTTACCTCCAACAAGGAGCATGTGACTCTGCAGTCTTTCGGTTTCAAACGCGGTGCCCCGCATGACACCGACTTGATTTTGGATGTTCGTTTTCTGCCGAATCCCTATTGGGTGGGGGACTTGCGCAAGTTCCGCGGTACAGACGCACCTGTCTCCGAATATGTGCTGGCACAAAAGGGCGCCCGCGAGTTCATTGACAACTTTGTGAGCATGTTTAACACCATGGTGCGCGGCTACCGCCGGGAGGGGAAGCGCTTTGTTACCGTCAGCATCGGCTGCACCGGCGGACACCACCGCTCCGTTGCAATGGCAGAGGAGATCGGGCGAATTTTGTCACAAAACAACGAACTTGAAGTGGCTGTTATCCATCGCGACATTAAACTTAGCTAATTATTCATCACTAGCCACTGATACTAACGAGGTTTATCATGCCTTCCGAGGACGTCTCCTTACCTGAACACTTACGCTCAATGGTGTGTTTAGGCGGCGGACACGGACTATTCCAGACCCTGCGAGCAGCGCGGATCCTACAAGTCCCGAATATTCAGGCGATCGTCACGGTTGCCGATGACGGTGGCTCATCAGGACGCATCCGGCGGGAACTCGGACAGATCCCGCCCGGAGATCTCCGGATGGCGCTGTCCGCGCTCGCCCGGGACGACGCGGAAGGGATGATGTGGGAGCAGCTGCTGCAGCATCGATTCGCAGGCACCGGGGCGCTAGCCGGACATGCCGTGGGCAATCTGCTGATCGCAGGCCTGACAGATGTGCTCGGCAATGAGACAGCGGCGCTGGATGTCGTCGCAAAGCTCACGCGCTCTTATGGGCGGGTGCTACCGATGTGCGCACAGCCGCTGGAGATTGAGGCTGAAGTCGCTGGGCTTTCCGACGACCCGAGGCTAATCCGCAACCTGCGGGGCCAAGTCGCGGTGGCAACCACCCCCGGCGAGGTGCGCCGGGTGCGACTGTTGCCGGATCGCCCGCCAGCTTCTCTGGAGGCGTTGGCGGCCATTCAGGATGCTGACTTGCTCACCATCGGTCCGGGGTCGTGGTTCACCAGCGTGATTCCGCACATCCTGGTGCCGGACATCGTGGCGGCCATTAACGAGTCGCAGGCGCTGCGCGTGGTGATCCTGAATCTCTCCAACACGCAGCTGGAAACTACCGGCTTCTCCATCGAACGTCATGTGCATATGCTTCGCCAGCACGCGCCGGAACTGCGAGTTGACCGCTTCCTACTGGATCGGGCGATGCCGATCGATTCCACTGCATTAAGTCACCTGGAGCGTGCTGCTGCGGCTATGGGCGCAGTGGTGCAGGTTGATGACGTGCGCAAATTCCGGGACAACGGCGAGGTCACTGATCGTCATGCGCCGGAAAAGCTAGCCCGATCACTGCTGCGCCTCATGCCTGCAGACTAGAGTGTTTATTCATCCCGCAACCATCTATGTGAAAACCAGGAGAGAAGCTTCGTGACGCTCACCGCGCAGGTCAAAGACGAGTTGGCAGTTGTATCTGTAAGCAGGGCGTCCGCACGAGTGGCGGAGGTGGCTGCGATAGTACGCTTCGCGGGGTCCGTGGAGACGGTTGCGGGCCACAACATTTTGGAGATTGAGCTCGACAATTCTGGGGCCGCTCGTCGGGTGCAGGAAACCCTTTCCGAGCTGTATCACAAGCAGGTGCAGATCCACACGATCGGCCCGGGCGGGATGAGTAAATCCACCCGCTATGTGTTGCGCATAAGCGATGGCGTGGATGAGGTTATTCGCAGGCTCGGACTGATTACTCGATCCGGCCATCCGGTGCGCGGATTGCCGCCGCAGGTGGTTTCCGGCACCGTTTCGGATGCCGAGGCAGCGTGGCGGGGTGCCTTTCTAGCCGCGGGTACGTTGACGGAACCGGGGCGTACCTGCTCTTTGGAGATCGAATGCCCAGGGCAGGAAGCAGCCTTGGCGTTGGTGGGGTGTGCTCGCCGCCTTGGCATCAGCACTAAGACCAAGGAAACCCGGGGCAGTGAGAAAGTATTCGTCCGTGACGGGGAAGCCATTGGCGCGCTTCTCACGCGTATTGGCGCTATGAGCACTCGTTTGGAGTGGGAGAAGCATCGCGAACGCAAGCAGCAGCAAAGCGGCGGGCATCGCCTGGCAAACTTTGATGATGCCAACCTGCGACGTTCCGCGCGGGCCGCTGTCGCTGCCGCGGCACGGGTTGAGCGAGCCCTCGAGATTCTGGGCGATGACATCCCGCAGCACCTTGCCGAAGCCGGCCAGTTGCGGGTGCTTCACCGCCAGGCTTCGCTGGAAGAATTGGGCCGACTGGCTGACCCGCAGATGACCAAAGACGCTGTTGCCGGCCGTATCCGTCGACTGTTGTCGATGGCTGATAAGCGTGCCGAGGAGATGGGGCTGCCGGATACAAACTCGGCTGTTACGGAAGAGTTGCTCGAAGATCTCTAGCCTGTGTCTAGAGTCACACAACATTTCAAAAGATACATAGCTTACTGTCCAGATTAGGGTACCTTTCGGTGGCGGTTCTTCGCAGCTAAGGGCTTATTTCCCTGGCCACACGGCAGGCGACTCCGGGCACACCACAAGCCCGAACTAAGTTATGTGAGAATATGCCCGAATATGTGGTCTTTTGTGGGGGTGGGCCAAACCGGGCAGGGCTGCAATGGGCTTTTCTCGCTGCACGTCAGTGATTGCGTAGGTACGCTTGGGGCAGACGCGGATGCAGCGGCCCGAAAGTCGGTCGGCATTCTCGTGGCACAGCACCCTAACTAAAGGAGAACATTGTGACCATTCGTGTGGGAATTAACGGCTTTGGCCGAATCGGACGTAACTTCTTCCGCGCTGTCCTGGAGACTGGCTCGGACATCGAGATCATCGCAGTTAACGATCTGACCGACAACAAGACCCTGGCAAACCTGCTGAAGTACGACTCCATCTTGGGTCGCCTGGGCAAGACCGTTGAATTCGATGATGAATCCATCACCGTCGATGGCAAGAAGATCATCGTCACCGCCGAGCGCGATCCAAAGAACCTGAAGTGGGGCGAGTGGGGCGTAGACGTAGTCGTCGAGTCCACCGGCTTCTTCACCAAGAAGGAAGACGCACAGGCCCACATCGACGCTGGTGCCAAGAAGGTCGTCATTTCCGCACCCGGTTCCGGTGTTGACGGCACCTTCGTTGTCGGTGTGAACCACACTGATTACGACCCAGAGACGATGACCATCATCTCCAACGCATCGTGCACCACCAACTGCCTGGCTCCAATGGCAAAGGTGCTCAACGACAAGTTCGGCATCGTCAAGGGCCTGATGACCACCATCCACGCTTACACCGGCGACCAGCGCCTGCACGACGCTCCGCACAAGGATCTGCGTCGTTCCCGCGCCGCTGCAGTGAACATCGTTCCTACCTCCACCGGTGCAGCTAAGGCAGTTTCCCTGGTTCTCCCAGAGCTCGAGGGCAAGCTGGACGGCTTCGCAATGCGTGTCCCAGTGATCACCGGTTCTGCTACCGACCTGACTTTCGAGGCTTCTCGTGAAGTAACCGTCGAAGAAATCAACGCTGCCATGAAGGAAGCCGCAGAAAACGGCCCACTCAAGGGCACCCTGATGTACTCCGAGGACCCACTGGTTTCCTCCGACATCGTCACCGATCCACACGCTTCCATCTTCGACTCCGGCCTCACCAAGGTTATGGGCAACCAGGTCAAGGTTGTCTCTTGGTACGACAACGAGTGGGGTTACACTAACCAGCTCGTGAAGATGACCGAATACGTCGGCGAGCGCATCTAATCCTCGCTAGACTTTAAGCAGTGGCCCGCGCCTGTAAGAGGCTGCGGGCCAGCTGCCTATCTGGACCACATTTTTTACTCGCAGCAACAATTCAGGAGACTGTGACTAATGAAGAACCTCAACGACCTGCTCACCGAAGGCGTCGCAGGCCGCAACGTGCTCGTACGTTCGGACTTTAACGTCCCGCTCAACGACGAAGGCGATATCACCGATGCTGGCCGCATCAACGCTTCGCTGCCAACGATTAAAGCACTGGTAGAAGCCGAAGCCCGCGTCATCCTCATGGCGCACCTTGGCCGACCTAAGGGCGAAGTCAATCCTAAGTACTCCCTGGCGCCGGTCGCTGAGGCACTGTCTGAGGCACTCGGTCAGTACGTTCCGCTGGCTGCTGACGTCGTTGGCGAGGACGCCCATGAGCGGGCCAACGGCCTGAACGATGGCGACGTCCTCCTGCTGGAAAACGTCCGTTTTGACGCGCGCGAGACCTCCAAGGACGAGTCCGAACGCGGGGCATTCGCGGATCAGCTGGTCGCATTGACCGGCGACAATGGTGCCTTCGTATCCGACGGCTTTGGCGTGGTCCACCGTGCCCAGGCTTCCGTTTATGACGTCGCGCAGCGCCTGCCACACTACGCTGGCGGCCTGGTGCAGAAGGAAATTGAGGTTCTTAAGAAGATCGCCGATGAGCCTGCACAGCCTTATGTTGTCGTACTCGGTGGTTCAAAGGTTTCCGACAAGCTCGGTGTGATCGAGGCACTGGCTCCGAAGACGGACGCGCTCATCATCGGTGGTGGCATGTGCTACACCTTCCTCGCTGCACAGGGTTACAACGTACAAAAGTCCATGCTGCAGGAAGAGATGATCGATACCTGTAAGGACCTGCTCGAGCGCTACGGCGACAAGATCAACCTGCCGGTGGACCTCGCATGGGCACCAGAGTTCGCGGAATCTGCCGAGAAGACCATTACCGGCTTGGAAGACACCCCAGCAGGTCAGCTTTCTTTGGACATCGGACCGGAGTCCGTCAAGAAGTTCGCTGCGGTGCTCAGCACCGCCAAGACCATTTTCTGGAATGGCCCGATGGGCGTCTTCGAGTTCGAGAAGTTCTCCGATGGCACCCGCGGCGTTGCACAGGCAATCATCGATGCAACCGCTGCTGGCGCCTTCTCTGTGGTCGGCGGTGGCGATTCCGCTGCTTCCGTCCGCGTACTCGGCCTGAATGAAGACGGCTTCTCTCACATTTCCACCGGTGGTGGCGCTTCCCTCGAATACCTCGAGGGTAAAGAACTTCCCGGCGTCGCAGCGCTGGCATAGAAAGGTAGTAGAAACATGACCCGTAAGCCACTTATTGCCGGCAACTGGAAAATGAACCTGACCCACCTGCAGGCGGTCGGTTCCGCACAGAAGCTGGCCTTCTCCCTGCCTAAGGACCGCTACGAGAAGGTGGACGTTGCCCTGATGGTGCCGTTCACCGACATCCGCTCCGTGCAGACGCTTGTCGACGGCGACAAGTTAGAGTTCACCTATGGTGCGCAGGACATCTCCCAGCATGAGTCCGGCGCCTACACCGGTGAGGTCTCCGCTGAAATGCTCAAGGCACTTGGTTGCACCTGGGTGGTCGTCGGCCACTCAGAGCGCCGTGAGTACCACGCTGAAACTAACGAGATTGTGGCTGCTAAGGCGAAGGTCGCGCTGACACACGGAATTTCTCCAATCGTCTGCGTCGGCGAAAAGCTGGATGTACGCGAAGCAGGGGAGCACGTTGCGTTCGTCGTCGAGCAGACTAAGCAGTCCCTGGCAGGGCTCAGCGCCGAGGAACTCGCTACTACCGTCATTGCCTACGAACCAGTGTGGGCGATCGGCACCGGCAAGGTTGCCTCAGCAGCGGACGCCCAGGAAGTGTGCGCTGCGATCCGCGTTGCCGTGCGTGAGCTGGCTGGCGACGCCGTCGCAGACGGTATGCGGATCCTCTATGGTGGCTCCGTGAAGACGGATTCAGTGGGCGAGATCGTCTCCCAGCCGGATGTTGATGGTGGCCTCGTCGGTGGTGCCTCGCTCGACGGCGAGGACTTTGCCAAGCTCTGCGCTGCAGCAGCAGCCGCAGTCTAATTCGCTATGCGAGTCGTTTAACTTCAGCTGATGTGCCACGTGTACAATGGCTGAAGTTAATCGCTTTTCACTTATGAAGGATCATTGAAACATGGCTCTCGCACTACAGATCATCCTTGTCGCAGCCAGCGTCATCATGACCATTCTGGTCCTGCTGCACAAGGGTAAGGGCGGCGGCCTGTCGAGCTTGTTCGGTGGTGGCATGCAGTCGAACCTGGCGGGATCTACCGTGGTGGAAAAGAACCTCGACCGCTTCACGATCATCACTGCCGTGATTTGGATCGCGTGCATCATCGGTCTGAACCTGCTGCAGGCCTACAGCTAAGCCCTTAAGCACTAAGGAGCCCCTCATCCCATTAAGGGAGAGGGGCTCCTTCGCTGTGCGAGGTTAGTGAAGACTAGCATCCTGCGCGAGGTATAGGCGAGAGTCTTTCCGGCCCTGCGCCCCTGCAGCGGGCCAATCCACATGGCTCGATCCAGCGATCACATGACCGGCAGCCACAGCTTTCTCTGCACCCGCGACCAACAACCACACCGCATCCGCGCTGCGGACAGCAGGTAAGGTGAGCGACACGCGGGTAGCCGGTGGCTTAGGAGAATCCTGCACCGCCACCACGAGTTTGCTGTCTTCTCGCACGGCAGCTGTATGCGGGAAGAGGGAGTTGATGTGGCCTTCGCCGCCCATGCCGAGCAAGTGCAGGTCGAAGCCTTTCGGAGCCCAGGTGGCCAGCTCTTGTTCGTACCAAGCAGTTGATTCCTCTAGGGACATCTCACCGAGCCGGTAGGAATGTACCCAGTCCGGATTGACGGGAACGTGGTTTAGTAGCGCTTCCCGTGCCTGGCCTTCATTGGAGTCAGGGTGCGCCACAGGAACGGCGCGCTCGTCACCGAAGAACACGTGCACCCGTGACCAATCGATACGCAGTGCCGGGAACGTTTCCGCCTGCGCAGTGGCTGCGGCGTCGAACTCAGCGAGAGTGCGCAGGACACCGATGCCAGCACCGCCGCCGGTGAGCACCACGCGGGCGATGCCGTCGCCATGCACGCCGCCTCCGGCCTGAACAGCAGCGATTTTTGCGATGGTGTCGCTGGCGGCGCGCTGGATGAGGGCATCGAGGTCAGAAACATTAATGACGTCCATTCTTAGACCTCCTGTACTCGGTAGAGACCACGCAGCGCCTTGGCGTAAGCGTTATCGGGATCGAGGTGGCGCAATTCCTCAGCCAGGCAGTCAGAGTTGGCGCGGCGCCCAACCGCGACGAGGGAAGGTGGACAACCCGGCAACTGGACAGACATGGTGTGGGCGTCGCTGACCGCGACGATGACCGTGCCGGAGCTGCGGTGTAGTTCGATCTTTGAGATCGGGTGGCAGCATTCGCCACTCTGGTCGCGGTACTCGCAATCGTGGGTAGTGCGGTGCAGTCGGATTGGCACTGCGAGGCGATCGGCGAGCCAGCCAGCGGCCACATTAACGGCCGGGTCGTTGGGCCCATGAATGTCCACGGAGGTTACCTGTTCGTGGGGTGGCTGATCCAATGCGGAGGCCAAGACACCGCGCCACGGGGTTAGTCGTGACCAGGAGAGATCCGAATCCCCAGGGGTGTAGTGGTTGCGGCGGGACAGCGCGGCGGTGGGGTCTGGATCGTAGGCCACATCCGTGATGCGCCGCTGGGCGATCTGGCCAATAGGATCATGAGCCAATTGCTTCGGGGCGCTCGTGGGCCACCACGCGACGATAGGGGTATCGGGAAGCAGCAGGGGAGTGACGATCGCGGCCAAGTGTTCGGTGATCTCGCCACTCACCCGCATAATAATGATCTCGGAGGCACCGGCGTCGCCGCCGATGCGGATCTCGGCGTCGAGGCGCGTGGTGGCGGTGACATCGCCGCGGATCAGGACCAGCACGCGGGAGGGATGCTCGCCCGAGGAGTCATTGATGGAGTGCAGGATGTCATCGATGGGACTGCTGGTGTCTGTAACCACGATCAGGGTCAGGACGCGGCCAGTGGTGACCTGGTTGCCCATTTCGCGAATCGTGACGAGTTGCTTCGCGATGTCCCGGGTGCTGGTGTCTGCAAGTTCAAAAATCATGTCCAGAATCCTTCTGCTATGGCCGTCGCCACGTGCGGCCTTCACGGGCCATCATTCGGTCAGCACTCTCAGGGCCCCACGTACCGGCGGGATAGTCCTCCGGCTTGCCACGCCCGGCCCAATACTCCAGAATCGGATCGAGGATAGCCCAGCTCAACTCGACTTCCTCGTTGGTCGGGAACAGGGAGTTCTCGTCCAACAGCGCGTCGAGGATGAGGCGCTCATAGGCCTCGGGAGATTCCTCGGTAAAGGCCTCAGAATAGGCGAAATCCATGTTGACGTCACGAACCTCCATGGTCGAGCCGGGAACCTTGGAGCCAAAGCGCATCAGCACGCCCTCGTCGGGCTGCACGCGAATGACCAGTGCATTCGGCCCCTGGGACGCGGTGGTCGATTCATCGAAAGTCAGGTGTGGTGCCTGCTTGAACACGACGGCAATCTCAGTCACGCGCCTGCCGAGCCGCTTACCGGTGCGCAGGTAGAAGGGGACGCCCGCCCAGCGCCGCGAGTTGATGTGCAACGTACATGCGGCAAAGGTCTCGGTGCCGGACTCGGGGTCAAAGCCCTCTTCGTCGCGCAGCCCGACGACGCGCTCCGAGCCCTGCCAACCTGCGGTGTACTGGCCGCGTGCAGTAGTTTTTGCCAGCGGGTACACCGGCGCAGTTGCACGCAGTACCTTGATCTTTTCTGCCCGCAATTCACGAGGGTTAAAGGTGATCGGCTCTTCCATGGCCACGAGTGCCAGCAGCTGCAGCAGGTGGTTTTGGATCACGTCTCGGGCAGCGCCAATGCCGTCGTAATAGCCGGCACGGCCGCCCAGTCCGATGTCCTCTGCCATGGTGATTTGGACATGGTCCACAAAGTTCGCGTTCCAGAGCGGATCGAAAAGCTGGTTGGCAAAGCGCAGCGCCATGATGTTCTGGACGGTTTCTTTGCCCAGGTAGTGGTCGATACGGAACACCGAGTCTTCTGGGAACACCGCGTTGACGGCCTGGTTGAGGACCCGAGCGGAGTCTTGGTCATGGCCGAAAGGCTTCTCAATAATGACGCGACGCCAGGAAGAGTCAGTGCCGTGGGCCATTCCGGAGCGATCGAGCTGATTGACTACGTCGTCAAAGAAGTCTGGGGGAACGGAGAGATAGAAGGCCCAGTTGCCGGCGGTACCGCGAGAAGAATCGAGGTCGGCAAGCAGTGCCGCAAGGCTGTCGAAGGCGAGGTCGTCATTGAAGGCACCACTAACAAAGTGCATACCGTCCGCAAGCCGTTCCCAAACATTCTGGCGGATCTCAGTGCGAGCCCCGGCGATGACCGCCTCGTAGACATAATTCTCAAAGTCTTGTTTGGACCATTCGCGGCGCCCAAAACCGACAAGAGAAAAGCCCGCAGGCAGCAGGCCGCGATTGGCGAGATCATAAATCGCGGGCAGCAGCTTCTTGCGGGCAAGGTCACCCGTCACACCGAAGATGACCATGCCGGAAGGGCCAGCAATGCGCGGCAAGCGCTTGTCTTGGGGATCTTTTAATGGATTCACCCATTGTCCGGTGCTTGCTGCCACGCTGATTTCCTTCCGACGGCTAAAACAGTACGTGAAAGAAATCTTATGCTAGTTTGCCCTCGATCGAAATCAACAGGTCGCTCCAACTAGCAATGAACTTGTCCACGCCCTCTTGTTCGAGTACTCGGAACACGTCCTCAGTGTCCACCCCGGCGGCGAGAACCTTGGCAAAAAGCTCCTCGGACTCTACCTGGCGGCCGGAAAGGGTATCGCCGTGCAAGACATCAGAATCCAGGAGCGCGCGCAGCGTTGCCTCTGGCATGGTGTTCACGGTGTGTGGGCCTGCCAGTTCGGAGACGTACATCGTTGCGGGGTAATCCGGGTTCTTCACACCGGTGGACGCCCACAGTGGACGCTGGACATTGGCTCCGGCTGGCAGCACGTTGTCAGCGAGGAGCAGATCCTCGAAGGCAGCATATGCCAGGTGAGCATTTGCTAGTCCGGCTTTGCCCTTGAGATCCAATGCCTCTGGAGTTCCGATGGCATCGAGGCGCTTATCAATCTCAGTATCCACGCGGGAGACGAAGAAGCTCGCCACGGAGTGGATCTTTGAGATGTCGAGGCCCTTCTCGTGGGCGCGGTTGATGCCGTCGATAAATGCTCCGACGACCTCGCGGTAGCGGGCTACGGAGAAGATCAGGGTGACGTTCACGCTGATCCCCTCTGCAAGTGCTTCGGTGACTGCTGGCAGCGACTCCAATGAGGCCGGGATCTTGATCATGACGTTCTCGCGGCCGACGCGTTCGTAGAGCTGGCGGGCCTGCGCGAGGGTGGCATCCTTGTCCTGGAACAGGCGGGGATCTACCTCGATGGAAACCCGGCCATCCTGGCCGTTGCTTGCTTCGTAGATATCGCTGAACTGATCGCAGGCATTGCGTACGTCCTGGATGGCCATCTCATAAACCGCCTCGTCAGCGTTCATGCCTTGGGCCTTCAATTCGGCAAGCTGTTGGTCGTAGGCGTTGCCCTTGCTCATCGCGCTGGCGAAGATAGCAGGATTGGTGGTCACGCCCACGATGCCGGTGGTGTCGATGATTTCGCGGAGGGTGCCGGAATCTAGGCTGTCCCGGGAGAGATCATCGAGCCAGACGGATGTGCCTAGCTTTGCTAGTAGCTCTACTTGGGTCATAGTTGTATCTTCTTTCTGCATCGGCTAGTTGCCGAGCGTTTCGCGAGCTGCGGACACAACTGACTCAGTGGTCAAACCGAACTCGCGGTACAGGGTTTGGTAATCGGCGGATGCGCCGAAGTGCTCGAGGGAAACTGCCTTACCTTGGGTACCCAGGAATTGGTGCCATGGCATCGCAATCCCGGCTTCCACGGATACTCGGGCTGGCACGGCAGCTGGGAGGACTTCCTCCCGGTAGGACTGATCTTGTTGCAGGAACCAATCCATGCACGGCATGGACACTACGCGCGCCTTGATGCCATCCTTGGCCAGTTCGGCTGCTGCCTCAACCGCAATCTGGACTTCAGAGCCCGAGCCCATGAGGATGATGTCAGGGGTGCCCGCAGTGTCCACCAGGGTGTAGGCGCCCTTTGCGACGCCGGCCATGGCCTTCTCCTTGGTGCCTTCCAGCACCGGCACATTCTGGCGGGTGAGCGCCAGGCCCTTTGGGCCGGCAGGTGCCTCGAGGGCACACTTCCAAGCCGCAGCGGTTTCGTTAGCATCAGCGGGGCGCAAAATGCTGAGGTTCGGCATCGCGCGGAGCGCCGCGAGCTGCTCGATGGGCTGGTGGGTTGGGCCGTCTTCGCCGAGACCGATGGAATCGTGCGTCCAGACGTAATAGGTATCAATTCCCATCAACGCGGCCTGACGCACGGCCGGACGCATGTACTCGGAGAAGATGAGGAAGGTGCCGCCATAAGGCCGGTTGCGGCCGTGCAGCGCCATACCGTTGAGGATCGCGCCCATGGCGTGCTCACGGATACCGAAGTGCAAGTTGCGGCCATAAGGGGAGGTAGTCCACGTCTCGGTGGTGATCTCCTCTGGGCCGAAGGACTTCTCACCCTTAATGACGGTGTTGTTTGAGCCGGCAAGGTCGGCAGAGCCGCCCCACAGCTCAGGCAGGGACTTGCTCAACGCCTGCAGGGTGGCCTCCGAAGCCTTACGAGTGGCTACGCCCTTGGGATCGGCATCCCACGTTGGCAATTCCTCGGCCCAACCGGCAGGCAATTCCCGGGCCTGGGTGCGTTCGAGGTAGGCCTTGCGCTCTGGGTACTGGGCGGCCCAGGCGTCGAAACGCTGCTGCCACTCGGACTGCATGGCTTCGCCGCGCTCGGCAGCCTTGCGGGTGTGGGCAAGTACGTCGTCGTCGATGTGGAAGTGCTTATCGACGTCAAAACCGAGCTCGCGCTTGGTCGCAGCAACCTCTTCTTCGCCCAGTGCCGCGCCGTGAATACCGCCGGTATTCATAAGGGTAGGGGCGGGGTAGCCAATGATCGTCCGCAGCCGGATGAACGTCGGACGCTGGGTGTCGGCCTTGGCTTCTGCTACTGCTGCGAGAATCCCTGCGACGTCTTCGCCACCTTCGATCTCGAGCACTTGCCAACCGTAGGCACGGTAGCGGGCGCAGACATCCTCGGTGAAAGCGATCTGGGTGTTGTCTTCGATGGAAATGCGGTTGTCATCCCAGAACACAATGAGATTGCCTAGTTGCTGGGTACCGGCGAGTGAGGAAGCTTCTGCGGTGACGCCTTCCTGCATGTCGCCGTCGGAAGCAATGACGTAAATGTGGTGATCCCAAATGGACTCACCTAGAGCCGCCTCTGGCTCGAGCAGGCCCCGCTCGCGGCGGGCAGCCATTGCCATGCCAACGGCGGAAGCCAGACCCTGACCGAGTGGTCCGGTGGTAATTTCCACACCCTTAGTGTGGCCGAATTCGGGGTGTCCAGGGGTCAATGCGTCCCAGGTGCGCAGTGCCTGTAGGTCCGGCATTTCTAATCCGAATCCAGCCAAGTACAGCTGGATGTACTGGGTGAGGGAGGTGTGCCCGCAGGAGAGAACGAAGCGGTCGCGCCCTAACCATTGGTCGTCCGTGGGGTTATGCCGCAGGACGCGCTGGTAGAGGGTGTACGCCAGGGGTGCCAAACTCATTGCGGTACCTGGGTGGCCGGAGCCCACTTTCTGGACTGCATCGATGGCAAGAACGCGTGTGGTATCCACCGCCTTAGTATCTAGCTCGGTCCAGTCAGCTGGATAGGTGCGCTTAAAAAGAGCTTGAAGATCCGGCGACAATGCCACGATAGGTTCCTTCTTTCCAGGTGGTATTCAACTTATAAGGCACCCCGAACTTGCCAGAGGTGCAAACAGGATCCAGTTTAGTGGAAAGCCCCAACTGGGGTTCCGATTCGGCATTCTGCTGTGCTAGGCGATACCATGGCTCAGTTGGCATTTCCACACTCGGGAACTAATTGGGCTCCAGATCCGACTACTGTTGGTGAAGCCTTGAATAACGACGGGCTCGTGGTGTCGAAATGCGGCGAAAATACTGACATTTGTGCTGGAGGGACATCCTTGGAGACAATCAAGGCTTACATTGCGCTGACGAAGCCAAGGGTGATTGAGCTCCTGCTGGTGGCAACAATCCCTGCCATGCTGCAGGCGGACCGTGGCGAACATCATGCAGGTCTAGTCTTGCTCACCGTCATTGGTGGTTGGATGGGTGCAGCTGCCGCCAACACCTTCAATATGGTCGCCGATTCTGATATCGACAAGGTGATGGGACGCACCCAGAAGCGTCCGCTCGCAAAGGCCACAGTCTCCAATCGTGCCGCGACGATCTTCGCGTGGACGCTCACCATCGTGAGCTTCCTCTGGCTTTGGTTGCTGTGTCACTCCTTGCTCGCTGCGGTGTTTGTCATGCTGACCATCGCGTTCTATATCTTCGTCTACACCAAGTGGCTGAAGCGTTCCACACCGATGAATATCGTGTGGGGCGGCGCAGCTGGCTGCATGCCAGTTGTCGTTGGCTGGGCTGTGATTAAAGACAACCTACCGGCTGGTTCTCCCTATGTCTGGTGGCAAGCCGTCGTGTTGTTCATGGTCATTTTCTTCTGGACTCCACCCCACACCTGGGCGCTGGCGATGAAGTACAAAGAGGATTACAAGGCTGCTGGCGTGCCCATGCTCCCCGTGGTTAAGGAGCCGCACGAGGTAACCCGGCAAATGGTCTGGTACACCTGGGCAACTGTGATTACCACCTTGTTGCTCGTTCCTGCTGCTGGCTGGGTCTATGCTGCGACTGCTGTAATCGCTGGCATCTGGTTCATCGTGATGGCGACCTCCCTGCACCGCAAGGTGTGTAAGGGCGAGGAAACTAAGCCTTTGGCGTTGTTCATCTTGTCCAATAACTACTTGGCAGTGCTCTTTGTTGCACTTTCTATCGACGCGATTATGGCTCTAGAACCGCTGCGTACCGTGTTGTT
Source organism: Corynebacterium sp. H127 (assembly GCF_037482665.1). NCBI lineage: Bacteria > Bacillati > Actinomycetota > Actinomycetes > Mycobacteriales > Corynebacteriaceae > Corynebacterium > Corynebacterium sp. H127. The sequence goes on along the minus strand of NZ_JBBHKY010000001.1, from coordinate 134,210 downwards.
CTAGCCGACCCTCATTGTGCCCTGGCTGATTGATATCAGCTGGGGCACTTTTATGTTTAACTATCAACATGGGTTTATCAGCTGCCATTGGTTTGGCCACGTCCGCAGGGCTCAACGCCTACATCCCGCTGCTGGCCTTCGGGCTTCTGGCGCGCTATACGGAGCTCGTGACGCTCCCCGAAGGGTGGGTGTGGCTCAGCAACCCCATCTTGTTAGCCGTGGTGGGCGTTTTGTTGCTGATCGAATTAGTGGCCGACATGATTCCGGCCGTGGACTCCGTTAATGACGTGATCCAGACTTTGGTGCGACCTACCTCTGGCGGCTTGATGTTCGCTTCCGCATTCGGGGACCAAACGGTTTCATCCACGGAGACCTTCTCGAACCCTAAGACCTGGGGTCTTTTGGCTGCGGGATTTGTGATCGCGTTGATTATGCATCTGATGAAGTCCACCTCGCGGCCAGCCATTAATGCGGGGACGCTAGGTTTTGGTGCGCCAGTAGCCTCCACTGCTGAAAATGTTGCGGCGGCCTCACTCACCGGCGCGGCGCTCTTTGCGCCGGCGTTGGTGTTTGTGCTGCTGATTCTGCTGTTGGGTGGGGCCGCATGGCTGTTGTTGAAGCTGCGCGGTTGGCGCGAACGGCTGCGCGGCTAGCTAAGCGACGCGCTCGCGTCCGGCTGCGTAGAGCAGCGCAGTGTACGCGGTGACGACGCCCGAGAGGACAACGTGGAACGGCACTGTCCACCGTGGGACACCGAACCAGAATTGGATCATGCCGACAGCTGCTTGTAGCACGATGAAGAAAATCAGCAAGTAGCCGAGCTTACGGGAGCGCTGAGAGGAACGAACCGTGATGAGTGCAACCACCAGTCCGATGGTCAGCCCCAAGTAGAGGTACATGAATCCGGCGTGGACATGGGCCATTCCGGCGATGTCGACTTCAAGGCGGCCTTCCATGCCCTTGGTGGAATCGCCGGAGTGCACGCCTGCGCCAGTGACCATGGTGCCGGTGATCAGGACAGCAGAAAGGGCCGCAGCAGAACCGACGGCCAGGTAGCGCAGCGGACGTGGGTAGCGCCATTCGTCGCGGCCCTCGTCTGGGGCTTTGACATGCTCATAGAGCAGCGCCGCGAGCCAGATGAGGATGATAGAAGGCAGGAAGTGGATCGCAACCGCCCACCACTTCAGATCGAGGTGCACCGAAATGCCACCGAGCACTGCCTGGAAGATGACGCCAATGAGCTGGTACCAAGCATGGGCCTTCACGACGCTGCGCCGGCCAGCCAGATACACGGCGAGCAGCAAAAGACCAACGACTAGGCCAAGTACAACCGCGAGCCCGCGGTTACCGAACTCGATCAGTTGATGGATCCAGGGCGCCGCGCCTTCGACAGGGATCAGTGATCCTTCGTGACAATTCGGCCAGGTATCACAGCCCAAACCGGAGCCGGTCACTCGAACAACTGCACCGGTAAATGTAATGGCGATTTCACCGATGAGGACTGCAAGGGCCAAACCGAGCTGCGCCTTTGGTGCGGCGATTCGGCGTTGTGGGGTAGCGGTATTCACGGTTGTTTATCTTATCTGGTTGGCTCTGGAAGCCCGCATTGATGCCGGCGGAGACGGTGAGAGTCTTGCCACACCGTCGGGTGGGGCTACTGCCCGCTAGCTAAACCGGAATAGCCGGATCGCGGCGGCGGAGCTCACAGCCGCCCATACCGCGAGACTCAGCAAGTTCAGCCAGGCGATGGTGCCGTGGAAGGCTTGCCGAAGGGCGTCGGCAAAGGCCACGGAAGGGATCGCCAGGGAGTATCCGGGCACAGTGCCGCCACCGCGGAGCACGAAGTAGGCCGCAGCACCGAGAAGCACGAACCACGCGGTGTTCGCCACTGCCAGCACAACCTCTGAGCTCAGCGTGCCGCCGAGCAGCAATCCGATTGCGGTAAAGGTGCCCACGCCGAGCACCATAGCCAGCACTGTGGGGACAATCCCGCCCAAAGGCATGCGCCAGCCGAGCACTAAGGCCACGCTCCCCAGGATCAACGTCTGTACTAGTGCCACGCCGAGGACCGCGACCACCTTGCCAAAGATGATGGTCCACGCTGGAACTCCGGAAGCCCCGATTCGTTTCAAAGCGCCGTATCTGCGATCGAAGGCGACAGCAATTGCCTGGCCGGTAAAACCTGCGCTCATGCCAGCGACGGCAAGAGTAAAGGGAAAGACTGTGAAAACTGGTTTCTCACCTGGCAACAGGGTGGTTAAGGACAGCGCTATCAGCAGACCGAGCGGAATGATGAGGGAAAGCAGCTGCTGTTCACCGTGGCGCAAGAAGAGTTTTGCTTCAATGAGAGCCTGTGAGCCGATCATGGCGCCCATTCCCGCCCGCGCGGGATCAGGGGTGAAGCTGCCTGACTTAAACTGCTGGGTCATGGTGTTAGCTCCGCATCTCTCGGCCGGTGACATCGAGGAAGACTTCCTCCAGGGAGGTTGCATCGACGCCCAGGTTTCGGATCAGGACTCCTTGGCGCGCCGCCTCGGCAGTAACAACTGCGAGCAACTCCGGTGTGGCAGGGATTTCCAGGTGATAAGCCTGCGGACGAATTGGAGTGAGAGTACCCGTGGCGCCCGCGACTCGCAGCGCCGCCTCCATCGCTGGTACATCCAGGCTGGCCATGGTCTCTAGGTGCACGCTGGAAAGTTGTTCGGCGCGCGCCCGCATTAACTGAGCTGGGCTTCCGGAGGCAACGACGCTGCCTCGATCCACGATCACCACTTGGTCTGCCAGTGCTTCCGCTTCATCCATGAGATGCGTGGTGAGAACCACGGCAACGCCGTCGGCACGCAGCTGCGCGATGAGGTCCCACACTAGGAGCCGGGACTGTGCGTCCATGCCCGCGGTTGGCTCATCAAGAAAAACTAGCTCGGGTCTGCCGACCAGTGCGAGTGCAAGGGACAGGCGCTGCTGTTGCCCTCCCGAGAGGCGTCGATAAGCGGTGCGGCGGTGCTCACCCAGCCCCACCAGCTCTAGCAACCAATCCGGGTCCAGCGGGCGAGCGCTATACGACGCCACTAGCCGCATCATCTCTGCAACCCTGATACCGGGATAGGCTCCGCCACCTTGCAACATAATTCCGATGCGTCGTCGCACCTCATCGGTGTGGGTGACTGGGTTGAGCCCCAACACCCGGATCTCACCGCTCGACGGGGTTTGGAAACCCTCGCACATTTCGATCGTGGTGGTCTTGCCTGCGCCGTTGGGGCCGAGGAGAGCCAGCACAGACGCAGCGGGGACATCGAAGCTTAAGTCCGCGACGGCGACGGTAGAGCCGAAAGTCTTGCGCACGTTGCGCAAAGACAAGGCGATATCGGGAGCGTTCACAAGGAATCAGTGTAGGCCAACGATGCCGCGACGCTTTAACAGCCACCATAGGGCGCACAACAAGAGCGCGAACAGCACGGCAGCGCCGAAATAGATGCTGAGTACGGTCACGGGCGGTAGCCGTAGTCCACGAGGCAAGACGAAAAAGCTCATAATCACCGAATATCCCATTGCCAAGACACGAAATAGCGGTCGGTTTGCCCATGCAGCGAGTGGCGCCAGCGACCACAGCAGGTACCAGGGGTGTACGACGGGGAAGAGGACAACCATGACGAACATCGCTACGCCAAGGCCACCAACGGGGTGAATCCGGCCGTAGAGCGTGGCCAGCAGCATGCGGAGCATAAAGAGCCCGGCGATGAAAACGCCAACCGCCCGGGTGAACACCAACATCTGCTCGGTGTGGTCGCCGAGCTGCAGCCAGCTGCCCAAAGCGCCAGCGATGACGCCGACATCCGTGCTGATGGACATCCAACTGCGGATAGTGGCGGCGCCGCCTTGCCCGGTGATCCAGCCCAACCCGATCCCGGATACCGCTGTTACCAGCCCTGTGGTAGCCACCAACACAGCCAACATGCTGCCCGCTGCGACCGTTAGCGCGAAAATTTTATTAAAGCCGCGCAGCAACAGTTGGCGCGCTAGGGCCATCCCCAGGAATCCAAGCGCGATGAAACCTGTGACTTTGACCAGCCCCGCACAGGTGATCAGAGCGGCACCAATTACCAGAAGTACTGCGCCCTTACGGGGGCCGCGATCCACGCCCCGGAGACCGACCTCCAGGCCGACCAGCATGAAACCGATCAGGATGGCCTCGTTGTGAATCCCGCCAATCAGGTGCAACAGGCACAGTGGGTTCAGGATGCCGAGCCACAGCGCCGCATGTTTGGACACACGACACCGCCCCGCCAGCTTGACGACGCCCCAGGCGGCGGCCACTAGGCCCAGCACCGACACCAAGCGATGCGCTAACACCCCGAGCACGATGCTGTTGTTGGTAATCATGCTGATTCCAGCAGCGATCGCGAGGGCTACAGGACCGTAGGGGGACGGCGAGTGTGCCCAAATGAAGGGAACGCTGCGTGCCAAGGGATTATCGGGGCTGAGCAGGTCAATCGGGCCACCAGAGTAGGGATCCATTCCGGCAGCAACGATCGCACCTTGTGCCAGATAAGAGTAGATGTCTTGCGTAAAAAGTGGGGTAGTCAAGGAGATTGGCAATACCCAAGCAATGAAGGTGCGTCGCAGCATTTTCATGCTCACTCTGGCAGCATTCTCGCGAGTGCCCGTGATAGGGGCGGCCAGCGTGGTGGAGACGAAAGGAGCCATCAGCGCCCAGGCGAGGACCAGAAAACCGACGCCGATCAACGTGATGATCGATGAGGTAGTCAGCATTCGGGCGAGGATCTCGCCGCCCGGAAAGTGTGGATAGGGATTGTCAACTACCGGGAAGGCGCCAGCGCCCAAAGCGCCCATCCCGACCATGAGCGAACCAACTGTGCCGATCCACCGGAGCGTGGCGAATCTTTCGATCTCAGTAAAGTTCAGCTGTCGCGCATCGAGGGCGCGGTCGTCGTGAAGCTCAGCAGAGCGGGAACCTGGACTACCCAGCCGGGGCAGGGCATTCCTGAGCCACCCGAGGGGGCGAGTTTCACTGGAAAGTATCACGGAGCCAAATTCTACTCGAGCCGAGTCTGCGACCGTTTCGACGTGTCTGTGTCCTACCGCTGGACTTTAACGGCGAATTACGGAACACTTGTGTTGTCTAATAGATAAAGACATGGAAAGTGGTACAAGGAGGTGACGGTCTTGGCTCGAACAGAAGGACTCGAAGGACGCACGCGCAGCGACATTCTGGTCACCCTGCTCAAGCATGGGCCGTGCAGTGCCTCTTATCTTGGCGATCACCTTGGATTCTCCGCTGCTGGCGTGCGCCGGCACCTCGATAACCTCGAGGCAGAAGGGTTAGCAATGGTGGCCGCCACGCGAGGTGGCAGCACTCGGGGTCGTGGCCGACCAGCCAAGGAATACGTCCTTACTGATAAGGGACGTAGCCAATTCGGACACGACTACGACGGTTTGGCGGCCTCCGCACTGGAGGCACTCCGGGAAACCGGTGGGGAAGCGGCAGTGCGGGCATTTGCTCGCAAGCGGATCGAAAGCATCGTGGCGGGGATTTCTCCGGCCGGTGAATCGGCCGACTCCGTGAAGGAAACCACCGAGCACATCGTTGATGCCTTCGTGAAGTCGGGTTATGCGGCGTCGACAAGCAACGCAGGCAGTGGCGTGCAGCTCTGCCAGCACCATTGTCCGATCTCACACGTAGCTTCGGAATTTCCGGAGTTATGCGAGGCCGAACACCGTGCGATCGCGGAGCTGCTCGGGCAGCATATCCAGCCCTTGGCCACCATTGTGGATGGTCACGGCATTTGTACCACCAACATTCCACTGACTCCTATTAACAACTCACCCAAAGAAACATCCCAGCACAGGAAGGGAGTGGCTGATGACGCAGGCAATTAACCAACGCGATGTCAATGCCCAACTCACCGACGAAGAGATCATTGACTCCATCGGTGCCTACCAATTCGGTTGGCACGACCCAGATGCCGCTGGTGCCGCAGCGAAGCGCGGTCTGAACCAGGCCGTAGTTAAGGACATCTCCCGGCTTAAGAACGAGCCAGAGTGGATGCTGGAGCGCCGTCTGAAGTCGCTCGAGATCTTCGATAAGAAGCCAATGCCGAAGTGGGGTGCGGATCTTTCCGGCATCGACTTCGACAATATTAAATACTTCGTCCGCTCCACAGAGAAGCAGGCCACCAGCTGGGAGGATCTGCCCGAGGACATCAAAAATACTTATGACAAGCTGGGCATCCCGGAGGCGGAAAAGCAGCGCCTAGTGGCCGGCGTTGCCGCGCAGTACGAATCTGAGGTGGTTTACCACCAGATCCGCGAGGACCTGGAAGAAAAGGGCGTCATCTTCGTCGATACCGATACTGCTTTGCGTGAGCACGAAGAGATCTTCCGCGAGTACTTCGGCACCGTCATCCCTTCCGGCGATAACAAATTCTCCGCGCTCAACACTGCCGTGTGGTCGGGTGGCTCCTTCATCTACGTGCCCAAGGGCGTTCACGTGGACATCCCGCTGCAGGCCTACTTCCGCATCAACACCGAGAACATGGGTCAATTCGAGCGCACCCTTATCGTCGTGGACGAGGACGCTTATGTTCACTACGTTGAGGGCTGTACTGCGCCGATCTACAAGTCTGATTCCCTGCACTCTGCAGTGGTGGAAATCATCGTGAAGAAGGGTGGCCGCTGCCGCTACACCACGATCCAGAACTGGTCGAATAACGTGTACAACCTGGTGACCAAGCGCACCAAGTGTGAAGAAGGCGCCACCATGGAATGGGTCGACGGCAACATCGGCTCCAAGGTGACCATGAAGTACCCGGCAGTCTGGATGACCGGCCCACACGCTAAGGGTGAGGTCCTTTCCGTCGCCTTTGCTGGCGAAGGCCAGTTCCAGGACACAGGCGCAAAGATGGTGCACATGGCGCCATACACCTCCTCCAACATTGTTTCTAAGTCTGTGGCCCGCGCCGGTGGACGTGCCGCCTACCGTGGCTTGGTGCAGATTAACAAGGACGCGCACCATTCGACTTCTAACGTCGAGTGCGACGCGCTGTTGGTGGATAACATCTCGCGTTCGGATACCTACCCTTACAATGACATCCGCAACGACCACGTCTCGCTCGGTCACGAGGCAAAGGTCTCCCAGGTTTCCGAGGACCAGCTGTTTTACCTCATGTCCCGCGGCCTGGCCGAGGATGAAGCAATGGCGATGATTGTGCGTGGCTTCGTGGAGCCTATCGCCAAGGAACTGCCAATGGAATACGCCCTTGAGCTCAACCGACTCATCGAGCTGCAAATGGAAGGATCGGTGGGCTAAGCGCAATGACCGCCCCTGTAGAACGAGTTAAAAACGCCACTTACCACGACACCAAGGGAGACCTATTTTCCTCCTTTGATGTCGCGGACTTTGAGGTTCCGCACGGCCGCGACGAAGTGTGGCGCTTCGTCCCAATGCGTCGCCTGCGTGGCCTGCACGACGGCAGCTTCGCGACGCCAGTCGCCTCGAAGGTAGCCGTCGAACTGCCGGAATCGGCAAGCGGCATCAGTGTTGAAACCGTGACTAAAGACGATCCTCGCCTCGGTCAGGCGGGTGCACCAGTGGATCGCACCGCGGCTCAGGCATGGACTGCCATGAGCGAAGCAACCGTGGTTACCTTTGCCAAGAACAGCGTGAACGCGGATGCAGTGAACATCACCGTCAGCGGCTCCGGCGCGGACGTCACCTCCTTCGGCGCAATTACGATCATCGTGGAAGAAGGCGCGGAAGCACTGGTCAATCTGCACTTTGTTGGTTCCGGCACGCATTCCGATAACCACGAGTACATCGTTGGCGATAATGCGCGCTTGTCCGTTGTCGTCCACGAAGACTGGGCTGATGATGCGGTGCACCTCGCAGGTGAGCGTGCCCTCGTCGGGCGGGATGCTGTGCTGCGTCACGCCGTTGCCGTATTCGGTGGCAGCTTGGTGCGCCTGGTGCCACAGGTGAAGTTCGCAGGCCCAGGTGGCGACGCCGAACTCCTCGGTGTCTACTTCGCCGATGATGGACAGTTCTTTGAACAGCGTCTATTGGTGGATCACGCACACCCGAACTGCAAGTCAAACGTGTTGTACAAGGGCGCTCTGCAGGGCGATCCCAGCACCGAGCGCACCGAGGCCCGCACCGCATGGGTGGGAGATGTGCTCATCCGCGCCAACGCTCAAGGCACCAGCACCTATGAGGCAAACCGTAACCTTGTCCTCACCGAGGGTGCACGCGCTGATGCAGTGCCGAACCTGGAAATCGAAACCGGTGAAATCGCCGGTGCAGGTCACGCTGCCACCGTGGGTCGTTTCGATGACGAGCAGCTGTTCTACCTGCTGTCTCGCGGCATCGAAGCTGATGATGCCCGTCGCTTGATCGTCCGCGGCTTCTTCTCCGAGGTTATTGGTCGCATTCCGGGTGAAGCCACCCGCGAACTGCTGGAAGCCAAGATCGCGCAAGAACTTGACGGCACCGAACTTTAATCAAACTTAAAACAAGGAACGACATATGAGCACTCTTGAAATCCGTAACCTGACCGCCCAGGTGCTGCCTTCCGACGACAACGCTGAACCAAAGCAGATCCTGAACGGCGTCAACCTCACCATCAACTCCGGTGAGACCCATGCCATCATGGGCCCTAACGGCTCCGGCAAGTCCACTCTCGCTTACACCCTGGCGGGCCACCCTCGCTACGAGGTCACTGGCGGCGAGGTGCTACTCGACGGCGTGAACATCCTCGACCTCGAGGTTGATGAGCGCGCCCGCGCCGGCCTGTTCTTGGCAATGCAGTACCCAGTAGAGGTACCGGGTGTCTCCATGGCGAACTTCCTGCGTACCGCCGCCACTGCCGTTCGCGGTGAAGCCCCTAAGCTGCGCGACTGGGTGAAGGAAGTTAAGGAAGCCCAGGAAGAACTTTCTATCTCCAAGGAGTTCTCCGAGCGCTCGGTCAACGAGGGCTTCTCTGGTGGCGAGAAGAAGCGCCATGAGGTGCTACAGCTCGGTCTGCTTAAGCCGAAGTTTGCCGTGCTGGATGAGACCGATTCGGGTCTCGACGTCGACGCACTGCGCGTAGTCTCCGAGGGCATCAACAAGTACCAGGAACGCGAGAACGGTGGCGTGCTGATGATTACGCACTACAAGCGCATCCTGAACTACGTCAAGCCTGATTACGTGCACGTGTTTGCCAACGGAAAAATCATCACCACTGGTGGCCCTGAGCTTGCTGATGAGCTTGAGGCAAACGGCTACGACCAGTACCTGTAATGGCCACACTGACACATTCCGACGGATCGCTGAACACTCAGGCGATCCGGGCGGAATTTCCCATCCTGCGCCGTAAGGTACGCGGTGATCAGCCACTGACGTACCTCGACTCCGGTGCAACTTCACAGCGCCCGGAGCGGGTATGGCGGGTGGAAGAGCAGTTTGTGCTGCACACCAACGCGCCGGTGCACCGGGGAGCCTATTCGCTGGCCGAAGAAGCAACCGATGCTTATGAGTCTGCGCGCGCTGCAATTGCGGCGTTCGTCGGCGCAGCGCCGGAAGAGCTCGCCTTCACCAAGAATGCCACCGAGGCGCTCAACCTGGTGGCCTATGTCCTCGGCGATGAGCGGGCGGGCGACTTGGCTGTGAGTGAGGGTGATACGGTCGTCGTCACGGAGCTGGAGCACCACGCCAACCTGGTGCCGTGGCAGGAACTGTGCCGCCGCACCGGCGCGACGCTCAAGTGGTACGCCACCACTGACGACGGCCGGATTGACCTGGATTCGCTGGAATTGGATGATTCCGTGAAGGTTGTTGCCTTCACCCACCAGTCCAATGTCACCGGCGCGGTTGCTGACGTGCCCGAGATGGTGCGTCGTGCACAGGCCGTCGGCGCGTTGACCGTACTGGATGCCTGCCAATCAGTGCCACACATGCCGGTGGACTTCCATGCTCTTGGCGTCGATTTCGCTGCTTTCTCCGGCCATAAGATGTGTGGGCCCTCTGGTGTGGGTGCGGTATATGGTCGCGCAGAATTGCTGCGCCAGCTGCCGCCTTTCCTCACCGGTGGTTCGATGATTGAACTAGTGCGTATGGACGGTTCTACCTATGCACCGCCGCCGCAGCGTTTTGAGGCGGGGACGCAGATGACCTCTCAGGTGGTTGGTCTCGGTGCTGCAGTGCAGTTCTTGACCGAAATCGGCATGGAGCACATCGCAGCACACGAGCATGCACTCACCGAGTATGCGTTGGAGCAGCTGCAGCAGATCGATGGACTGCACATCTTCGGACCCCGTACCGCGGAAAGTCGTGGCGGTGCCATTTCCTTTGCCGTTGACGGTATTCACCCGCACGATCTCGGTCAGGTCTTAGACGATCAGGGCGTGTCCATTCGAGTTGGTCATCACTGTGCATGGCCTATCCACCGCGCGAAGGGAGTGCAAGCGAGCGCTCGCGCCAGCTTCTACCTCTACAACACGATGGAAGAGGTGGACCGGCTGGTAGCAGCAGTCCGGCATGCGCAGGAATTCTTTGGAGTAGCGTAAATGAAGCTAGAGCAGATGTACCAAGAAGTGATCTTGGATCACTACAAGCACCCTCAGCACGCCGGATTGCGAGAGCCCTTCGGTGCCGAGGTGCACCATGTCAACACCTCCTGTGGCGACGAACTGACGCTGCGGGTGCACCTGTCTGAAGACGGGGAGACCGTGGCAGATATCTCCTACGAGGCCGAGGGCTGCTCCATCAGCCAGGCATCGACCTCCGTGATGGCGGAGGAGATCGTCGGTCGGCCGGTGAAAGAAGCAATGGCAACCCTGGCCGCGTTCGAAGAGATGGTGACTTCACGCGGCACAGTCGAAGGTGATGCCGAGGTGATTGGTGATGGCATTGCTTTCGCCGGCGTGTCCAAGTACCCGGCCCGCGTGAAATGCGCCCTCCTGGGGTGGAAAGCATTCCAAGCGGCCACCGCTGAAGCTTTGGAAGGAAAGAAGTAAGTGAGCGAAGAGAACACCCCCGCACCGGAGGACACGAAGCCTCCGGTACCACCGAAGCCCGAGCAGTCCGAAGCGGACCTCGCTAAGGCAGCTGACGTTGAGGAATACCTGCGCGACGTCATTGACCCTGAGTTGGGCATTAACGTGGTTGACCTCGGCTTGGTGTACGACGTTTACATGGTCGAGGGCACCCATGCAGTAGTCAACATGACGCTGACCTCCCCGGCATGCCCGTTGACTGATGTCATTGAGGAACAGGCCGAGCAGGCTGTCGTGGGCGGCGGCGTCGCAGAGAAAATGACCCTGCACTGGGTATGGATGCCGCCATGGGGCCCACACATGATCACCGAAGATGGTCGCGATCAGCTACGGGCCTTAGGATTTTCGGTCTAGCTCTGCTTCGCCTGACCGATGGTCACCCCGGCGATGCATCCTGCGTATTGAGTTAGGTATGCGGGATGCCAGATGTCCGCCTCTGAGCGATGGCTCGCTACCGTGCCGCACAGCATTAGTGCGTCTGGCGCGGAAGCGAGCTTTTCGCCGTCTTCCATGGCGCTAAAGCCATTCGGGATCTCCACCATAATGCCGAAGAGATACAGTGCGAGGGCGATCTTCAGGAACGTGGAAAGACACCCGCGCTGCTTTTTCGGCTGCGCAAGTTGGGGTTGGATCGGCCCTTGGACAGTCTGCATTGCGGGAGTTGGCGCATGGCCCACCCGGTGTACCGGCTCGTGGAAAGTAGCTTTCAGTTCCTTCGGTTCGATGCCGTATTTTTCCAACTCGGCGGCCACATCCCGCTGACTAGGTTCGCGCATAAACCTTAAATTGATGCGACCTTGCTGTCCCGAGTTCAGCGTGTACGCAACGTAGTAGTCCTGTCCGATATCGGCCATGAAGTTAACCTTTCACTAACGCGCGGACGATGGCGAGCTTGGTGGATAGTGGCACCTGCGCGAAAACCAGCGCCATGCCAACCAGGGTGCCACGGAGATTGCCGAGCTGCAGGAAGTCGCGGTGCAGTGGCGTCGGCAAGCGCAGCAGGGCGCGCAGCAAGTGCTGCACCCGTGGTGGCTCGAGGTTGAGCAAAGCGCGTTGCAGCAGCTCGGCCAGGTGTCGGTCAGCGCGGAAAGCCCGAGTGCGCCAGGGCAGTGTGCCATGGCCCCACAGCGCGTCCAGCGTGGGCTCTGCCATGCGGATTGCCGTGGCAAGGCTAAACCCGGTGATGGGGTTGATGAATCCCGCGCGGGCACCGAAAGGCAGTGCGCTTTTCGACGCCGGTGGCCGCCCCAACGGGATCACCACGCGCTCCACCTCCCGTGGCTTCTTCCCCGGGAAACGACGGCTCAGGGCGCCTTCCAACTCTCCCCAGGAATGGAAGTCAGCAATGGCCAGATAAGTTTCCTCCACGACCCGGCCGCGCGGGGTGTCGAAGCTATAGAGAAAGGTGGACTCGCGGAAATCCATCCAGGCATCAGGAGCGGAATCAATGAACCAGCCCAGGGCCTGTTGCAGTGGTTGGCCCGCTACGTAGGACATGCCCCGAGCATCGACGACCACGTCGGTGAGATGCTTCTGGCCGTCGATAAGCACGCTGTTGGCGTTGCTGATCTCCGCCTCGCCGATGACGATGGGGAAGTCGAGGAGTTGGCTGCGCCAGCGATCGGCATCAATAATCGCGTACTCGCGCTCGAGAACACGACCGACGCCGCCGAAGCGCACCGTAGGCTTTGTGCGGCTGTACAACGGCACGCCCGGTAGCTCGTCGACCCAACCGCCATAAGTGGCATCCCAGGCGTCTTTCCTGTCTACACCTAAGACCTTGAGGCCCCGGGCATGCGCGCGGTGGCCGAGGTAAGCACCGGCGGGGCCGAGGCCAACAATGATCAGGTCGTAGGAACTCATACTTCACACGCTATACTGACCTGCTGTGATTGTCACCGAAGATTTGGAAGTGCGCGTCGGCGCCCGCACCCTGCTCAACGCCCCCGGCCAGCACCTGCGTGTGCAACCCGGCGACCGGATCGGCTTGGTCGGCCGTAATGGTGCAGGCAAGACGACGACCATGCGCATCCTGGCTGGTGAAGGGGAGCCTTATGGCGGCAAAGTAGTGCGTTCCGGGGAGATCGGCTACCTGCCGCAGGATTCGCGCGAAGGAAATATCGACCAGACTGCGCGGGATCGCGTGCTATCTGCCCGCGGCTTGGATCGCCTCAAGACCTCAATGGAGCGACAGCAGGAGCTCATCGAAACCGGAACCGATGCGGTGCGCGATAAGGCCGTGAATAAGTACTCCCGCCTTGAGGAGCAGTACTATTCCCTCGGTGGTTATGAGGCGGATGCTGAAGCGGCCCGCATTTGCGACGCCCTGGGACTTCCTGAAAGAGTCCTCGACCAGCAGCTCAAGACACTTTCCGGTGGTCAACGTCGCCGTGTAGAACTCGCGCAAATCCTGTTTGCCGCCACCGCAGGTTCGGGTCGTTCGCAGACGACGCTGCTGCTCGATGAACCTACGAACCACCTCGATGCAGACTCCATCACTTGGCTCCGCGAATTCCTGTCCAAGCACGAGGGCGGTCTTATCATGATCTCTCACGACGTGGAGCTGCTGGAAGCGGTCTGTAACAAGGTCTGGTTCCTCGATGCCGTCCGCAGTGAAGCGGACGTGTACAACATGGGTTGGAAGAAGTACCTGGATGCCCGCGCCACCGACGAAGCTAGACGACGTCGGGAGCGTGCCAACGCAGAGAAGAAGGCATCTGCGCTTAAAACTCAGGCGGCAAAGCTGGGAGCTAAGGCTACCAAGGCCGCAGCTGCTAAACAGATGCTCGCCCGCGCCGAGAAGATGGTTTCTTCCACCGATGATCTGCGCCAGGCAGATCGCGTGGCTCACATCCAGTTCCCAGAGCCAGCGCCGTGTGGCAAGACTCCGCTGAACGCCACGGGACTAACCAAAATGTATGGCTCCCTCGAGGTGTTCGCGGGAGTGGACTTGGCCATCGATAAGGGCTCACGAGTCGTCGTGCTTGGCTTCAACGGTGCTGGTAAGACCACGTTGCTCAAGTTGCTCGCAGGGGTGGAACGCACTGACGGCGAAGGCGGTATCGTTTCTGGTCACGGTCTGAAGATCGGCTATTTCGCGCAGGAGCACGACACCATTGATCCCGCGAAATCCGTGTGGCAAAACACCATCGATGCGTGCCCGGAGGCGGGGGAGCAGGACCTGCGTTCTCTCCTCGGTGCCTTCATGTTCTCCGGCGAGCAACTAGACCAGCCAGCCGGCACACTGTCCGGCGGTGAGAAGACCCGCCTTGCATTGGCATCGCTCGTGTCATCGCGCGCTAACGTGCTGCTGCTGGACGAGCCGACCAACAACCTCGATCCACAGTCTCGCGAGCAAGTTCTTGACGCGCTGCGCACCTACACCGGTGCCGTCGTGCTGGTCACCCACGACCCGGGCGCTGTGAAGGCCTTGGAACCGGAACGCGTCATCGTGCTTCCCGACGGCACCGAGGACCTGTGGAATGACGAGTACATGGAAATCGTGGAACTAGCTTAAGGCGTCCAGCATAAACGGCGCTAAGCCGCACTCAATTTGGCAGCTTTGCCCGCACTTTGCCCGCACTTTGTGCAGGCTTCGAGCCGGAGAATCGGCAAGTATCCTTAACCTATGTGGATTTCCCCAACCCTCACCCTTGCTAATGACCACGTCCGTCTCGAGCCGCTGAGCGTCGCACACACGCCGGAGTTGCAGCGGGCCGTGGGGGACCTCAGTGAAGCGTTTTGGACTTCAACGCCGACTCCCGAGGGCATGCATGCCGATATCGAGGGCAAGTTGCAGCGCCGCGACACCGGAGCCATGATCCCCTTTGCCGTGCGCTCCGCATTTACCGGCGAAGCGCTGGGCGTGACCGCCTACTATGACCTACAACCCGAAGTACCACGCCTGGAAATCGGGTACACGTGGATCTCCGCCGATGCCCAAGGCACAGACACCAATCCCGCAATGAAGCTGCTGCTCCTAGAGCATGCCTTTGAAACACTCGGGTGTGAGGCGGTGGGTATCCGCACCAAGTGGAGCAACCAGCAGTCTCAACGAGCGATCGAGAAGGTGGGTTTCAAACTCGATGGCATCATCCGGGCAAGCGCCCGCCTCAGGAACGGCGTACTGGATGATCAGGTGTTGTACTCAATGGTGAAAAGCGAATGGCCAGCCGTGAAGGCTGGCCTGGAATGTCGAATTACTGGATCGAAAACATTGGTTTAGGGCTTAAAATCATGTTTTCGATCCACAAATTCGGTCAAGCTAGTTCCTAAACCCGTGCACCGGCGCAGGAATATAGCCACCACGGTGAATGAACTGCGTGTTGCCCACGGTGTTCACCGGTATGACCGGTGCATATCCGAGCAGACCGCCGAAGTTGACCTCGTCGCCCGGCTGCGTGCCCGGCACCGGGATGACGCGCACGGCGGTGGTCTTATGGTTCATGATGCCGATGGCTGCTTCGTCGGCAATCATGCCGGAGATCAGTGCAGCGCTCGTATCACCTGGGATAGCGACCATATCCAGGCCGACGGAGCAGATCGCGGTCATCGCTTCCAACTTGTCGATCGAGATGGAGCCGGCGCGGACGGCGTCGATCATGCCCTTGTCCTCTGAGACCGGGATGAAGGAACCGGAAAGGCCACCGACGCGGGAACAGGCCATCATGCCGCCTTTTTTGACGGCGTCGTTAAGCAGCGCAAGCGCGGCGGTGGTGCCGTGGGTGCCTACCTGGTCCAAGCCCATCGCCTCGAGGATGTTAGCCACGGAGTCGCCGACTTCGGCGGTCGGGGCCAGCGAGAGATCCACGATGCCGAATGGGACGCCGAGGCGCTCGGAAGCGAGGTTGCCCACGAGCTGTCCCGCGCGAGTGATCTTGAAAGCAGCCTTCTTGATCTCCTCTGCGACTTGATCCAGGGAGGCGTCGGCAGGCATGCGCTCGAGGGCGCGGGCGACCACACCCGGCCCGGACACGCCAACGCTGACCACGCAGTCAGGTTCCTCAATGCCGTGGAAAGCCCCCGCCATGAAGGGATTATCGCCCACAGAATTAGCGAACACGACGAGCTTTGCACAGGCGATGGCGCTGCGGTCTTTGGTCAGCTCTGCGGCCTCCTTAACCACTTCACCCATGCGCTTGACGGCGTTCATGTTGAGTCCTGCGCGGGAGGTGCCCACGTTGACGGAAGAGCACACGCGTTCGGTGACGGTGAGTGCCTCTGGGATGGCGTCGATGAGGCGGCGATCACCGGAGGTAGCGCCCTTCTCCACGAGCGCAGAAAAGCCTCCCACAAAGTTGACGCCAGTCTCATTGGCCGCACGGTCCAGCGCCTTCGCGAGTTCTACCGGGCTGCCTTCGACAGATGCTGCGAGGAGTGCGATCGGGGTGACCGAAATGCGTCGGTTGACGATGGGAATGCCAAGCTCGCGTTCGATGCCTTCGCAAGTGCTCACGAGATCTTGCGCCTGGGTGGTCAGCCGGTCATAGACGGCGTCGCAGGTCTCCGCCATGGTGCCACGGATGCAATCAAGGAGGCTAATGCCCATCGTCACGGTACGAATGTCCAGCCGGTACTGCTGGATCATCTCAATAGTGTCCCAAATGGCGTGGCTGCGCTGTGCAAAGTTCATGGTGGCCGCCCGTTAAATTTCAGTGGTGGCGTTAAAAAGCGCCTCGGACTGTACCCGGATGGCCAGGTTTTGTTGCTTGCCGACGGCCGTCATGTGTTCCTGCACTGTGACGATATCCAACTTGGACTCGTCGAAGGCAACATGCAGGATCATGGTGAAATAGCCCTCCATGATCGTCTGGGAGACATTGTGGATATTGACATCCATGGCCGCGAGGTCAGTGGCAACGGCGGCGATAATGCCCGAATGGTCGGGGCCGGCGACGGAAATGATTGCATACATGCTCTCAACATTAGCGCGTCTGCGAGCAGTGGTAAGACTAAAGCTATGAGTAAAGATAGTGAGCAGCATAGGAAACCGCGCTGGGCGGATCTGAGTCCCGCAGCAAAGCGCTTGATCATCGGACTTGTCACCTGGGAAGTCCTGGAGAAACTCGTGGTGTGGCACTTCATCTACCACACGCCGAAAGAGCGAACGCGGGGATCGAAGTGGATGTGGTTCGGTTTAAGCTTGATCGACTTCTTCGGCCCAGCAGCTTATGCGCTATTTGGGCGAAAGAAATAGTGCACTAACGGGGCTACTAACGAGCACTTTCCGGCAGTTGACAATATATTAAATTAGTCCGCAATTGGATTTAGCAAATAATTAACTGTCAGGAAGTGCCGACATGGAAATCCTCATTAAGCAGTCCGCTGCAGAGGTCGCGATACACGCGGCCGACATCATGGCCAGCTACGTCACCCCAGGGGCTGTCCTCGGCTTAGCAACCGGATCAACTCCGCTGCAAATGTATCGCGAACTAATTTCCAGGTGCGAATCCGGGCAGATCAGCTTTGCCGGCACGCAGGCGTTCTTGCTGGACGAATACATCGGGCTACCGCGTGAGCATGATCAGAGTTACTACCGATTCATACGCGAGGAGTTCACCAGCCACATCGACATCGACGACGCGCAGGTGCACAGCCCCAACGGCCTCGCCGGAGACATTCACGCGGAGGGACCAGCCTACGACGCCGCTATTGCGGCTGCTGGTGGCGTGGACATCCAACTGCTCGGCATCGGCAGCAATGGCCACATCGGATTCAATGAGCCCGCGAGCTCCCTCACCTCTGGCACGCGAGTGGAAACGCTGCATCCACAGACGGTCAAGGACAATGCGCGCTTCTTTGACGGCGAGGAAAGCCAGGTACCGGTCCATGTGCTTACACAGGGACTCGGCACCATTTCCAAGGCGGGCCACCTGCTATTGATCGCTACCGGTGCCAACAAAGCTCACGCAGTCCGCGACATGATCGAAGGCCCACTCTCCGCGCACTGCCCAGCCTCAATCCTGCAACTGCACCCAAAGGCAACGGTGATAGTCGACGAAGCAGCAGCAGCGCTATTAGATAACAGCGACTACTACCGCTTTTGTGCAGCGAACAAGATCTAGCTAGCGCACATCGCCACGAAGTTGCGCATGATCTGATGAGCGTGCGTGGTATCGACGCTTGCAAGTGAGGTGATGATTTCCTCCAGCTTTTCCGGGTCAAAGTAGCCGTTGTTCAGGTAGAAGCGCATCCGCGCCGCCAGTCCGGCTGCATCCATCTCGGGGTGAAACTGGCACGCCCAAGTCGAATCGTGCAGGCGGAACATCTGGACCGGACATGCGGGGCCGGTGGCCAGTAGTATCGATCCCTCCGGCAATTCGTGGACGCTTTCCGTATGTCCCGTCAGCGCCGTGAACTGTTGTGGCACGGCGCGCAATAGCGGATCGGACTGTCCGGCTGGGGTCAGTGCGACCTTTGTGGCACCGGCGTCCTCAGCGAACTCGGCCCGCACCTCGCCACCGCAAAACTGCGTGAGCAAACTCGAGCCAAAACAGACATAGAAGGTGGGGATCGGGCTTTGCGCCAGCGCCAACATTTCGCGCTGCACATGAAGCTGCACTTCCGACTGCTGAGCGTCGGTGACGTTAAAGGGGCTACCGCCTAAGAAAACACCAGCGTAGTCCGCAACAGAAGGAATGCGGGAGGTAGCTGAATCAAGGACGAAGCGGTCTAGCTGCTCGGCGCGCAGCCCAGTGGACTTGAGGAAGTCCTGATACTCGGAACTCAGAACCTCTGCGCCCTCTCGCGCCTGGACCAGCAGAAACTTAGACATACCGCTTAGTCTAGTATGGGGAATATGGCGCCCGTGACATATCCAGCAGAATTTCTTGGCTGGTCTCTCGATCTCGACCCACACCAAGCCGAACTCACCCGCCAGGGCTGGCATTGCTTCACGATCCGCCGCAAAATTGGACACGGACAGGCTACTTTCCGCGAAGCTCGGAGGCGGCTGCTGGCATGGGAAATGCAACGTGCGGTGCGTCTTCGACCGCTTATCGACGGCAAAATCATCACCCTCCACCTTGGCTGCCTGCGCCAACGCTGTTGGATTATTCATACAACCCAGTCCGATACCCACGCCTGCGTGGCTTATGGAACTTTGCCAGGGCACCTCGAGACCGGGGAGGAATCCTTCCGAGTGTGGCTGGAAGATGGGACGGTCTGGGCTGAATGTGCAGCGTTTTCTCGTCCAGCATCGTGGGTGACTCAGCTGGGTGGCAGCCTCGCGAGGCTGCTCCAACGACTCATCGCGCGGCGCTACCTCGCTGCACTAGTCCCGGCGGACTGAGGCTTCCACGAGGTCTAGAACGGGGGAGAAGGCGGCGGTTTCGATCCCTGATGCGAGTTTCGCAGTCAGGCCGTCGAACATCGTCTCCAGGTAAAGGTAGAGCACCTCTGAATCGACGTCGGTACGCATCGTTCCGGCATCGGCGTTTGCTTGGAGGCGGCGGCGAACGGCGTCGTCAAGCACGGCCTGTTGCTCCTGCCAGCGTGCGCGGAAGGCGGCGTCGGTACGCAGCAGGCGGGTGATTTCGAGGCGAGTGGACAGCCAGTCGTAGCGGTCCGGGTAGGCCAGCATATCGCGCATAACCTGTACTAGACCTTCTTCGGCAACGGTTTCCGCCATACGCAGGGCATCCTCGCGGCCGATTTCAAGGAAGAGGGTTTCCTTGTCCGCGAAGTGATGGAATATTGCGCCGCGGGACTTGCCGGTGGCCTCTTCGAGGCGGCGCACGGTAGCGCCCTCATAGCCGTGCTCCGCGAAACACTTGCGTGCGCCTTCGAGGATCTCGTGGCGGCGTTCTTCGAGATCAGCACTGCTAACCCTAGGCATGCTTAAATCAACGCTCCTTCGCGGAAAAGTTTCTAAAGAAATGCCCTGGGGCTGCCCAGGCTGGCCACGATTGCTATCGCGACCTGCCGTGGACAGCCCCAGAACTAGAGATCAACGAGGCAGATTAGCCCTTGATCATGTTGCGCAGCACGTACTGCAGGATGCCACCATTGCGGTAGTAGTCAGCCTCACCTGGGGTGTCGATGCGGACAACAGCGTCGAACTCGACCTTGTCGCCGGACTCCTTGGTTGCGGTGACCTTAACCGTCTTAGGGGTCACACCGTTGTTCAGTTCCTCGATGCCCTCAATGTCGAAGGTCTCGGTGCCGTCCAAGCCCAGCGAAGCGTGGGACTCGCCAGCAGGGAACTGCAGTGGGATGACACCCATGCCGATGAGGTTCGAACGGTGAATACGCTCGAAGGACTCGGTGATAACGGCCTTGACGCCCAGGAGGTTGGTGCCCTTAGCTGCCCAGTCGCGGGAAGAACCGGTGCCGTACTCCTTGCCAGCAAGGACGACCAGCGGGATGCCGGCGGCCTTGTAGTTCTGGCACGCGTCGAAGATGAAGGCCTGCTCGCCACCCTTGGTGAAGTCACGGGTGTAGCCACCGGCGATGTCAACCAGCTGGTTCTGGAGGCGGATGTTGGCAAAGGTGCCACGCATCATGACCTCGTGGTTACCACGACGGGAACCGAGGGAGTTGTAATCCTTGCGCTCCACGCCGTTCTCGTCCAGGTACTGCGCAGCAGGGGTACCCGGCTTGATGGAAGAAGCAGGGGAGATGTGGTCGGTAGTGACCGAATCGCCCAGCTTAGCCAGCACGCGAGCGCCCTTGATGTCAGAGACCGGAGCTGGCTGGAGCTCCATGCCATCGAAGTAAGGAGCCTTGCGGATGTAAGTGGAGTTCTCATCCCATTCGAAGGTCTTGCCCTCTGGGGTTGGGAGGTTCTGCCACTGCTCATCGCCCTTGAAGACGTCAGCGTAGTCAGCTTCGTAGAGCTCGCGAGAGATAGCCTGCTGGATCGTAGCTTCGATCTCTTCGGTGGAAGGCCAGATGTCCTTCAGGAAGACGTCGTTGCCATCCTGGTCCTGACCCAGGGCCTGGGTCTCGAAGTCGAAGTCCATGGTGCCGGCGATAGCGTAAGCGATGACCATGATTGGCGAAGCCAAGTAGTTCATCTTCACGTCAGGGGAGATGCGACCTTCGAAGTTACGGTTACCGGAAAGCACTGCGGTAGCTGCGAGATCATTCGCGTTGATCGCATTGGAAACCTCGTCTGGCAGCGGGCCGGAGTTACCGATACAGGTGGTGCAGCCGAAGCCGGAGAGGTAGAAGCCCATGGCCTCCAGGTCCTTCCAGAGGTCAGCGCGCTTGTAGTAGCCGTCGACGACCTGGGAACCAGGGGCACAGATGGTCTTGACCCAAGGCTTGGACTTGAGACCCTTCTCGGCAGCCTTGCGTGCGATCAGGCCAGCGCCGATCATCACAGAAGGGTTAGAGGTGTTGGTGCAAGAGGTGATGGAGGCGATGGCAACCATACCGTGGTCGAGGGTGTACTCGCCGCCCTTAGGGGAGGTCACGGTGATTGGGTTGGACTGGCGACCCGCACGGCCGATGGCAGCGGATTCACCGTTGCCAGCCTGGGAGACATTCAGGTCGGTGACCTGGTTGGTCTCGCTCTGATCACTGTTGGCTTCGCCTTCAGCTTCCATGCGCTTTGCAGGCAAAGACTCGTCGGTGCAGACTTCGTCCTCGGTGTAGCTAGCCAGGTCCTTGCGGAACTGCTGCTTGGCCTCGGAGAGCAAGATGCGGTCCTGTGGACGCTTCGGGCCAGCGATGGAAGGAACAACTGTGGACAGATCCAGCTCGAGGTACTCGGAGTAGGTAGCTTCTGGAGCGTCTTCCTCGAGCCACATGCCCTGAGCCTTGGCATAAGCCTCGACCAATGCAACCTGTTCTTCTGGGCGACCGGTGAGCAGCATGTACTTGGTGGTCTCCTCGTCGATCGGGAAGATCGCACAGGTGGAGCCGAACTCCGGAGACATGTTGCCGATGGTGGCGCGGTTTGCCAGTGGGATGGACTTGACGCCGTTGCCGTAGAACTCGACGAACTTCTGGACCACACCGTGCTCGCGGAGCATCTGGGTGATGGTGAGAACGACGTCGGTAGCGGTGACGCCGACAGGGATTTCACCGGTCAGCTTGAAGCCGACGACACGTGGGATGAGCATGGAGACTGGCTGGCCGAGCATGGCTGCCTCGGCTTCGATGCCGCCCACGCCCCAGCCCAGGATGCCCAGGCCGTTTTCCATGGTGGTGTGGGAGTCCGTACCAATACAGGTATCTGGGTAAGCCAGGCCGTTGTTGTCGAAGACAACGCGGGCCAGGTTCTCGATGTTTACCTGGTGGACGATGCCGGTTCCTGGAGGAACAACGCGGAAGTTGGAGAATGCCTTGGAGCCCCAACGGAGGAACTTGTAGCGCTCTTCGTTGCGTTCGTACTCAATGGCAACGTTCGTCTTAAGGGCGTCCTTGGAGGCGAAGGCCTCAACAATGACGGAGTGGTCGATGACCATCTCGGCAGGATTCAGTGGGTTGACCTGATCTGGGTCGCCGCCGAGCACCTTCACTGCTTCGCGCATGGTTGCCAAGTCGACAACACAAGGAACGCCAGTGAAGTCCTGCATCAGCACGCGGGCAGGGGTGAACTGAATCTCGATGCTTGGCTCAGCAGCGGCATCCCAGTTGGCGATTGCGTTGATGTGGTCAGCGGTGATGTTCGCGCCATCTTCGGTACGCAGCAGGTTCTCTCCGAGAACCTTGAGAGAGTATGGCAGTTTCTCCATGCCTGGCACAGCGTTGAGTGCGAAGTAGTCGTAAGACTTGTCGCCAACCTCGAGGGTGCTCTTAGCATTGAAGGAGTTCTTGCTTGTCGTCACAGTCAGCTCCACTTCCTATTAATTATGGGTGAGTAAACGGGAGGCTTAAAGTAGCCTTCGTCTGTCAGACAGCTTAACAGTACGGGCGTTCTGTTGGGAGTATTTCCCTCCGCGCGCCCCCTGAATGGGTAGTTGGGCTGTTACCGTTGCCGTCCATCTTTGAGCCTACGTGGAATTCGGGGCTGATTGGGCGCGTCACTTAGGAGGGAGTTTGATCCCACACTAAACTTCTAGGACACCAGCATTATTGTCGAACGAAACGGACCGGATGATTCCTGAGGATGTGGATCTGAACTCGCTACGGAGTCAGATCGAGGCTGACAGTGTGGCCATTAATAAGCTCGGCCTCGAGTACCCCTCGTTGGAGCCTGAGCTTGTCGACGTCAGCCGCCACGCCAGCGAGTCCGGCTTTGGCAAGACCGCCTTCGTGCTCTTGGATCACACCCCCAATGGGGCAGCGGCAACGCGCGACGTTGCGCAAGAGCTTCTGAACACCACCGACTTTGAAACAATCATCGTCCGCACGCCCGGTTCCGGGGCGATCGTCAGTCACGACTATTCTCGCGCTCAGATTGAAGCAGCGCAGTATGACTTCTTTGCGAACCCGGAGATAGCGAGCGGAGCGCGGGAGTTCGTGGACACGCTCAATACGCAGCAGTACCCGTGGATGTACATCAACATCGCCATAGCAGTAGCACTACTACTCGCTATCCTTGTTAGCGCCTACTTTGCACGGTCAAGCACTCACGCTTGACCAAAGAGGTCACTGTTAGATAACAGTTTGAGCGGCAAATATTCCGCGCAACACGGCAAATGTTACACAATGTGACATATTTCACTTTCTGTTTGAACTTTAGATGTTTCTGCAGGCCAGTCCCACTAAGTTAGTCATGGGACTGGTCTTTACTAGTGTGACTTCTGGGTTACGAGTGTTGAATTTGCACAATTGTGACTTATCGTGTCCATGTCGGCTCATGAGTCTGCACGCTTCACAAAAGTTAATCTCCGTCCCAATTCGCTGATGTGGGGAAGCATTGCGCGAAGGTCAAGGGGATAAGCTTGATTAGCGTCGTTTAGCGGTAGGAATGTGAGCCCACGTATTACCCGTATCTTGTCTCAGACACCTTCAATGAGCTGCTTGCAGCCATCGGTGGTGGAATGGAGTTCACGTGGCAACGAAGTTAATGTCGCAAGCCCGCATGTCGCAGGCGCGCACCTGGGTGGCAGCTGCCGCCTGCTGCGCGTCGCTAAGCACTGTGCCCGCTGTGGCTGAACCGGTCGCGCCACCAAATCCCTCCGACGCAGAGATCGGTGCTGCCGAAAGCGCGGTGTCTGCGGGCAACGGCGATGTCTCGCGCTTGGCCACTGATCTCTCCGCGAAAGAATCTGAAGTCTCAACCCTCGAAAATGAGATGGGCGGACTTCGCGAAGCCGTAAACAAGGCGAACGTAGACCTCGCCAACGCGCGTGCGGAAGCCAAGAAGGCCCGCGATGACGTCGATGCGGCGCGTGCGGACCTCGACGAGACCCAAAAGCAGATCGAGCAGGCGCAACAGGTGCTCGACGAGGTCTCGCGTACTGCGTACCGCCGTGGTGCTGCTAACCCAGCTGTCGCCGGTGCCGCCGGCACGGCAAATACCGAAGACGCATTGGCACGGCAGACATACCTTCGTTCCAATGCTGCTAAGCAGCGTGCTGCAATCGAGGAATTGGATCGCCTGCGCGCTGAAGCCGCGAACAAGGAATCAGACCTCCGCGAAAAGCGTCGTATTGCCGAAGCGCGGGAAGCTGAGGCAAGCCAAGCGGAGATCGCCGCTAAGCAAGCACTCGATGCCAACTCCGCCTTGTTGGCGCAACGTGCCACCGAACACAAGCAGCTGATCGAAGAACGTAACGTGGCCAAGGCCCGCCTCGAAGCGGCCAAGGCAAACCGCAGCACCCTTCACGAACAGCGCAAGGAATACACCGACTTCGTTAAGGCAGAAGAAGCTCGTAAGGCTGCAGAAAAGGCCGCAGCGGAAGCTGCCGCAGCTAAGGCGAAAGCTGAGGCAGAAGCCCGTGCTCGTGCGCAGGCTGAAGCAGAAGCAAAGGCACGCGCCGAAGCTGCCGCTGCAGCCGAACGCGCGGAAGCCGAGCGCCAGGCGCAGGAAGCGGCGGCCGCAGCAGCTGCCGCTGAGCAGGCGGCGCAGACCCAACGCGAGCAGGAACAGCAGCTAAACCAAGACTCGACCGCTGCGGCCGCCGCAGCGGCGGCCGCTGCAGCCGCCCTGGCTGCTGCTGAAGCTGCCGATCAGGGCGCAACTCCAGGTGCAGCTGCACAGGAGAACAGCGGGGCACAGGAAAGCGCCGGCGCAAGCACTGGTACTCCTTCATCGGGCGCAGGTTCCGCAGGATCCGACAGTGCTGCGCCCGGCACCGTAGCCTCTGGTACACGCGCAGCAAAGGTCGAGGCAGTAATCGCCCGCGCCAAGGGGCAGCTCGGTTTGCCATATGCCTGGGGCGGCGGCGACGCGAGCGGTCCGACACAAGGCATCCGTGATGGTGGCGTGGCTGACTCCTACGGCGACTACAACAAGATCGGTTTCGACTGTTCAGGTTTGACTCTCTATGCTTTCGCCGGCGTGGGTATCTCACTACCGCACTACACCGGCTACCAGTACGAGCACGGCACCAAGGTCAGTCCGAGCGAGATGCAGCGCGGAGACCTCATCTTCTATGGACCGAACGCCGAACATCACGTGGCGATCTACCTTGGCGACGGCATGATGATCGAAGCACCACAATCCGGATCCACCGTGTCCATCAACCCGGTTCGCTGGAGTGGCATGAGCCCTTACGCGGTGCGTCTGCTCTAACGTCGGTGCAGTATCCTTGTCTGCATGATTAACAACGAGGAGCTCATATCGGGCCTGCCGTTCGACGCACTTTTGGTGTTGTCCTTCGGCGGGCCCGAAGGCGTGGCGGACGTCCGACCCTTCATGGAAAACGTCACGCGGGGCCGCGGAATTCCCCCAGAGCGTCTTGATGAAGTCTCCGAGCACTACTACTACTTTGACGGCGTTAGCCCGCTAAATGCGCTGAACCGCGAGATCATCGCAAAGCTCCAGGAGGCAGTACCGGGGCTGCCCATCTACTTTGGCAACCGTAACTGGCATCCCTTCGGAACCGAAGCGGCAGCTGACATTGCTCGCGACGGCCATCGCAAGGTCGCTGTGCTCGCAACCTCGGCATGGGGTGGCTACTCCGGTTGCCGACAGTATGACGAGGACATCGAGGCAATCCGCGCAGAGCTCGCAGCACAGCAATTGCCGGAACTGACGTTTACTAAGCTGCGGCAGTTCTTTGACCACCCGCTGTTTATCTCCGCCAACGCGCGCCTCGTACAAGAATCCATTGCCGCTCTTGGCGACGGAGATTTCCGCCTGGTGTTCACCGCGCATTCCATCCCTTTGGCCGCGGACAATTCCTCCGGTACGCCCGCGGACGGCCCACTCTACTCAAGCCAGGTGGCTGAAGCAGCGCGCTTGATCGCTGCGGAGGTGGGGATCTCTGACTATGACTTAGTGTGGCAGTCACGCTCCGGAGCTGCGCACATCCCATGGCTGGAACCAGACATTGTGGACCATGCGCAGGCGCTGCATGAGCGCGGGGTGGCAACGATGGTGGTTTGTCCGGTCGGATTCATTTCCGATCACATCGAGGTGGTGTGGGATTTAGACACCGAGTTGATCAACGCCGCCAAGGCTAATGGCCAACAAGTAATCCGGGTGAACACCGTGGGACCGACCCCTGAGTTCACTGAACTGGTCGTCGAGTTGCTCGCGGAACACGCAGGGCTCGCGCAGCTCCGGAAGTTGGGCAAGGTTGCAGGCCGAGGTTGCACTGTCGACGGTGCGCCGTGCGCTGCCGACTGTTGTCGGCCGGCGCGGCGTCCGACTGCTAGCTAATTAAAGGCGGGCAAGCTCGCGGACGGCATAGTCCACTCCGGCCATGCGAGCCAGGCGGATTTGCCTGGTTAGTGGCAGCAGGAAGGGATCCAAGGAATGATCCCCAATGCGGGTAGTCACAGCTTCGATGATTGCGGAGACTTGGTCCGCGCGCGCAAAGAGTTTGGCGGCCCGCGGCGGCGTGCAATGCGGAAGCCCAGGAGTGTCGTAGAAGTCTGCCAGGGTGCCGATAGTCAGCCGGGGATTCGGGAGGTCGGGCGTCGAAAAACGCTGGCTCTCGATCAGTGTGGCCGCCTGGCGGGTGGCGTCGGCTAGCAACAAATCGGCATCACCCGGGGAAAGGTACGCCGGGGCGGGCAGCGGGGCAGATTCCTCGAAAATACGCCACTGAGTGCCTACGGCGCTGGCCACCGGCACGAAAATGCGGCTGTGTGGGAAAGCTCCGGGCATGATGAGAGCGCCGATGCCACTAGCGACGGCCGCTGTCATAGCCGCAGAACCCGCACGCAAGCCCGGAGCATCGCCGGGCCCAGACAACGCCAATTGCAAGGTGACCCCCTCCTCCAGTGCAGCGGCGCGGAATTGCCGCAGGAGCTCTGCGGTCTGGCCGATATCCTGCGAACCCGGTTGCGCCAGCAGGTGCGGCCCACCGAGGTCACGCAGGGCATCCAGACACTCATCGGTAGAAATTTCGCCGTAGAGCCAAGCTGCGACCCAGATAGCAGTGTTTTGTAGCGGCGAGTAGACGTTGGCGCGGTGATCCATAATTCAATCAAGTTACCCGATAGGATATTTCTCCATGACTGATCCCTACTCTGGCGATATTTTCTCCGGTCACAAACGCAAGCAACGCCCCACATATCCCACGGTCCCCGCGCAGCCTGGCCTCGTAGTGGAGGTGTTGAGCGACGGCTTTGTTGGCGCCGTCACCGGGTTTGAGCGCACCTACGACGGCGACTTCATCCGGCTGGAGGACCGACAAGGTCGGGAACGTCTTTTCAAGCTGGTTACGGGCGGATTCCTCGTCGAGGGTAAGCGGGTGAGTCTCACCCGCTTTGTGCCGAAGCAGGCCCCGTCGCGTTCCAATTCTGGTTCAAGGAAGGTTGCGGGCGTGCAAGCGAAAGTGGCGGCCCCCTCGCGGATCTGGGTCGAGGGCATTCACGACGCCGCCATCGTGGAAAAGGTGTGGGGCCATGACCTGCGGGTGGAAGGAGTCGTCGTGGAGTATCTCGAGGGCTTAGACAACTTGCCCGAGCGCCTAGCGGAGTTTCAACCCGGCCCAGGACGACGCGTGGGGGTGCTAGCAGACCACCTGGTTCACGGATCCAAGGAAACCCGGTTGGTCGCGGACGTCGGAGAGCATGTGCTTGTGACGGGCCATCCCTTCATTGATATCTGGGCGGCTGTGAAGCCACAGAAGCTTGGGTTGCGGGCGTGGCCGGAGGTTCCTTATGGCGAGGACTGGAAGACCGGAATCTGTCAGCGCGTGGGGTGGGGCGATCCGCGCGAAGGATGGAATCGGGTGTTCCACGCCGTTGAGAGCTTTCGAGACCTCGATCCGACGCTAATTGGGGCCGTCGAGAAGCTCGTAGACTGGGTGACCGTCCCGGAACTTACTAAGGCTGACTTTCGTTAAGCCTCCCACATATGGCTGGACTCTTAGGTAGTTTGGTGGTGTGGGAACACTCATTTGGTTTATTGTCGCCGTGGTTCTAGCCACGGCCGAGTTACTTGCTGGCGAATTCACCATGCTGATGCTGGCCGGTGCCGCGTTGGCGACTGCGGGTATCGCGCTTGCCGACGTCCCGGTTTGGGCTGAGGTAGCCTGCTTCGCGGTGTGCGCAGTGGCTCTGCTGGTTTTTGTCCGCCCTGTCCTGAATCGCCACATGCGGCGGGATCTCGTGTTGGATACTTCTCCTAAAGCGCTGGTAGGCCAGACCGCAGAGGTGCTCGAGTCCGTCGATGCGGGTCGGGGGCAGATCCGTCTAGATGGATCCATTTGGTCAGCCCGCTCCCTCGTTCCCACTGAAACGTTCGCAGTCGGCGAACGCGTCCACGTTGTCAGTATCGATGGCACAACGGCCGTCGTGTTTAAGGAGCTTTGATATGGGGCTTATTGCTCTTGCCGTCATCCTGCTCTTTGTGGTCATCGTGCTGGTTAAATCCATCGCGTTGATCCCTCAGGGCGAGGCAGCGGTCATTGAAAGACTTGGCCGCTATACCCGTACCGTTTCCGGTGGCATTACGCTGCTGGTGCCGTTCATTGACCGGGTGCGCGCGAAGGTGGATACCCGTGAGCGCGTCGTGTCCTTCCCACCGCAGGCCGTAATTACCCAGGACAACCTCACGGTTGCGATTGACACCGTGGTGACCTTCCAGATCAACGATGCCGCCCGTGCTATCTATGGCGTGGACAACTACATCGTGGGTGTGGAACAGATTTCTACCGCTACGCTGCGCGACGTCGTGGGCGGAATGACGCTGGAAGAAACCCTTACCTCCCGTGAAGTAATCAACCGTCGCCTACGTGGTGAGCTCGATGCTGCGACCACGAAATGGGGTCTGCGCATTAGCCGCGTGGAGCTGAAGGCAATTGATCCGCCACCATCGATCCAGCAGTCGATGGAAAAGCAGATGAAAGCAGACCGTGAGAAGCGCGCTACGATTCTGACGGCAGAAGGCCAGCGCGAGGCGGACATCAAGACCGCCGAAGGTGAGAAGCAAGCCAAGATCCTCGCCGCCGAGGGCGAGAAGCACGCCGCGATTCTTTCCGCCGAAGCTGAGCGTCAAGCGATGATCCTCCGCGCTGAAGGTGAACGCGCAGCCAAGTACCTCAAGGCACAGGGTGAGGCGCGCTCGATCCAAAAGGTTAATGCTGCAATCAAGTCTGCACAGCTGACTCCCGAGGTATTGGCATATCAATACCTGGAGAAGCTGCCGAAGATGGCACAGGGGAGCGCCAACAAGGTGTGGATGGTTCCGAGCCAGTTCGGAGATTCCCTCGAGCAGTTCGCCCGGGCTATGTCCAAGAAGGATGATGACGGTGTATTCCGCTTCGAGCCGACTGAAGTAACCGATGCCACCCGCGAATTGGCTACCGAAGACAACACTGAAGAGTGGTTCAATACCGAGTCTGATCCAGAGATTGCAGCTGCTGTTGCCGCAGCCAACGCAGTGGCCAATAAGCCGGTAGAGCCGGAAGTTCCGGAGTTGGCTGGAAAGCGTCCAGTGCCAGAAACCTCCAACTCCACCCCGGTAGCCTCAGAGTTCCCAATGATCTCCCCGGAAGCTACCTCTCAGCAGCCTTACGGCGAGTTCATTCGGCCGGAGCAGGGCGGAACTCCTGAGCACGAGCCAAGAGGTTAACCGCTAACTGCCATCCGGCAGTTTCGGCTTGCCACCCGGCCGCTTGTAGCCGCTGGGACATCGCCTGTTTGGTGATGCCCAGCTTTGCAGCGGCCTCGTTTTGGTTGTAGCCCCGGCGCATGAGCGAGGTGGCTTCCCGCCCTTCGGTGCTGCGCTTGGCTAGGACTGTTGCTAGCAACAGGAAGCATGCTGAAATATCGTTCGCCCACGCGGTGGCCTCTTCTTTCGCTCCTCGCGGCGCCTGCAACTTTGCTTTGACGACGCCACTGCGTGCCCGCGAGCCGAGCGCTGAGGTGGCCATGCGCTTTGCGACGTCCGCAGCCTGCTTCATACTGTCCGGAACAATCCCGATTCCGACTGCCCATTCGCCCGCCGAAAGCAGCGCCATCGAGGTATCCGCGACGGCTTCTGGCGTGTTAACAATCGCGATGATGTCCTCAACGCCGATGACCTCAAAGACCCCGACACCTTCTAGGGTGGAGAGGGCTTCCGCAGAGCGGCTCACGAGTTCCGCCCTACGGACGGCACGTCCTCGATAACGAGCATGAATGGCGTACATGCAGTTAAGTCTACTCTGACGGCTTGACTGGCAGCAATATGTCCAACAGGAGCCCCAGGAACCCGGCGGCCACCAGGCAACCTAGCAGCACTGCGACCAGTGAGTTGGAACCGCTGGTGAGCGAGTCGCCGAGCAACACTCCAATGACAGTCGAAGGGGCAGAGCCAAACAAAGTGGCGATGGTGAAGTCGCGCCTTTTTACCGGGGTAAATGATGCTGCGTAGTTGAGTACTGAGAAGGGGATTCCGGGGATCAACCGCAGACTGAAGATCGAAAGCCAGCCACGGCTGGCCAGGCGCGCATTAATCTTCGTCATCGCCTTGTGTCCGCGGTGCTTCGTAGCAAGCCTTTCGGTCCAAGAACCAGCTCGCGTATCAGTGCCGAGGAGCGCGCGCAGCAGGGTAATGGAGAGGAACGCTGCTGTCGTCGTAGCGCTCAGTGCAAGGCAAATTCCCAACGCCGGCCCGAACAATACTCCAGCTGACACAGTCAACGCGGTGCGCGGTATGGGGAATTGGGTGATCACCACGTATAGCGCGAAGAATCCCAGCAACGCCCAGGGGCCCATCGCTGACGTCCACCGGCGGAGCTGCTCCAGGCTGGGCAGTTCCACCGTGAGGGCGAGGATGATGCCCACGATGAGAAAAGCGCCGAAGGCCACGAAGCGCCAGTAAGTAGGACGAGGAGTCTGCACAAAGTCCTAGGTTATCCTGGGCAAGCGCTGTCAGAGAGCATCGGCGCGCGGGTGTATTGTGACCTGCCCCAACTTGTTTCCCGGGCGATAGCTTTTGAACTGGGATTTTGCCGTCGGGCGGGGTTAACCATGTTGTGTGTCTGCCCGAACGCGGCACGCACGGGTGCGCTCCTCGGTACACTTGAGGGTAATTGTGAGCTGCAACTACGGTGTGGTTTTTGGCTCGCGGTGACTAGTTATGCAACTTAAAGTGACGCACAAGGGGAGAAGGTCCGTAGTGACTGATGTACAGTCGAACGCGGTAAATACCTCGCTGCCTGCAGATTTCGAAGCGAATCAGCAGGAGTGGTACAAGGCAGTAGCCAAGGTGTTTGCACGTGTACAGAAGAAGGACATCGCAGATGTTCCAATGGATGTGTGGACCCGTCTGGTTCACACGACCGCAGAGGGTATCGACGTCAACCCGCTTTACACTCGCGCCGATGAGCAGGCCGAGGTGTCTGCACCCGGGGTGTTCCCATACACCCGCGGTGGCGTCAACACCTCCGGTGACAGGATCGGGTGGGGAGTGACTGAAACCTTCGGTGGTATTGCCTCCGGTACCGCCGGTGATGCAGCCGCCACCAACAAGGCAATCCTGCACGCGCTAAATAATGGCACCACTGACTTGGTCATCGACCTCACCGCAGGACTGCGCCCCTCCGATCTGGAGACTGTGCTTAAGGATGTGCTCCTCGATCTCGTCGAGGTTCGCGTCATCGCAGGCAAGGACGCAGGTGCTGCAGCAGCAGAGCTGAAGAAGCTGGCAGACAACGCCCGTTTCGAGCTTTCCGTAGCCCCACTCACCGCGCCTCTGCTGGGCGCCGAGTCCCTGAGCCTCGATCAGGCAGTGGCGCTGGCCGTCGATAGTGCGCAGTACGCTGGCACGATGCGCACGCTGCTTGTCGACGCCGTGGCCTTCAGCAACCAGGGCGCTACCGACGCGCAGGAAGTCGGATTCGCTCTCGCAGTTGGCGTCGAATACGTCCGCGCACTCACAGCAGCCGGCTTGTCGGTCGAAGATGCGCTGGCGCAGATCTCCTTCCGCTTCGCTGCAACCGACGACCAGTTTGAGCAGATCGCTAAGTTCCGCGTGGCTCGCACCTTGTGGTCGCGAGTAGCCGAGGTCCTCGGCGCACCTGGGGCGGCTCTCGCACCGCAGCATGCCCAGACCGCACCGGCGATGTTCTCCCAGCGAGACCCCTGGGTGAACATGCTGCGCGTGACCGTCGCTGCGTTCGCCGCGGGTGTCGGTGGCGCAGCTGACGTGGAGGTATTGCCTTTCGACCACGCTATCGCGGGTGGTTTCCCGGGCACCTCGCGGGTCTTCGCCGCGCGCATCGCACGCAACACGAACCTGTTGCTTCTAGAGGAATCCCACCTCGGCTACGTGGTTGACCCTGCGGGCGGCTCCTACTTTGTAGAGTCTTTGACCCAGCAATTGGCAGAGAAGGCCTGGGAAGAGTTCACTGCTGTTGAAGCTGCTGGTGGATATCAGGCCGCGCAGGCCGATGTACAGGCGAAGCTGCTGGCGTCATTCGAGCAGGTTCGCAAGGATGTTGCGCACCGCGTGAAGAAGGTCACCGGCATCAATGAGTTCCCGAACCTCGGCGAGAAGCCACTACCCGCCGAATTGCGCAAGGAACCACTCGGAGTGCGCCGCTGGGCCGCCGAGTTTGAGGCGCTGCGTAACCGCTCCGACGCCTTCTTGGAGGCCAACGGTAAGCGCCCGCTGATCGGGATGATCCCTATTGGCCCGCTGGCCAAGCACAATGTGCGCACTGGTTTCACCGCGAACCTGTTGGCTTCTGGTGGCATAGAGACGTTGAACCCAGGTCAGCTCACTCCTGGCACCGAGGAATTCGCGGCCGCCGCGCAGGCCACCGACATCGTGGTGGTGTGTGGCACCGATCAGGAATATGAAGCCACGGGCGTGGACGTCGTTAAGGCGCTGCGCGAAGCTGGCGTAGGCACAATCCTGGTCGCCGGCGCAGAGAAGTCTTTCGCGGCCGCTGAAGTACAACCAGATGGCTACGTCAATATGAAGATCGATGCAGCGTCGACACTGGCCGACCTGCTTTCCAAGCTGGGAGCGTGAGAGGAATCATGACCACCATCCCGAATTTTGCTGAGGTGCCGCGCACCTCGGACGCTGCACCGAACACCGACGCACCTGCTGCATCTACCGCAGACAAGGTGTGGGCCACCCCGGAAGGGATCGACGTCAAGCGGGTATATACCCGCGCCGATCGTGACGATGCCGCCGCCGCGGGGCACCCGATTGATTCCTTCCCAGGTATCGCACCGTTCATGCGTGGACCATACCCAACCATGTACACCAACCAGCCCTGGACGATTCGTCAGTACGCTGGCTTCTCCACGGCTGCGGAATCCAACGCCTTCTACCGCCGTAACTTGGCTGCTGGTCAGAAGGGCCTGTCGGTCGCTTTCGACTTGGCAACCCACCGCGGTTACGACTCTGACAACGAGCGCGTTGTTGGCGACGTCGGTATGGCTGGCGTGGCCATCGACTCCATCCTGGACATGCGCCAACTGTTCGAGGGCATTGACCTCGGAAACGTGTCCGTGTCCATGACCATGAACGGCGCTGTGCTGCCGATCCTTGCGCTTTACATTGTGGCTGCTGAGGAGCAGGGCGTCGCCCCCGAGCAGCTTGCCGGAACCATTCAGAACGATATTCTGAAGGAGTTCATGGTTCGTAACACCTACATTTACCCGCCGAAGCCGTCGATGCGCATCATCTCGAACATTTTCGAGTACACCTCGCTGAAGATGCCGCGCTTCAACTCCATCTCCATCTCCGGTTACCACATCCAGGAAGCGGGCGCGACCGCCGACCTCGAGCTCGCCTACACGCTTGCCGACGGCATCGAGTACATTCGCGCCGGTAAAGATGTCGGATTGGACGTGGACAAGTTCGCGCCACGACTGTCCTTCTTCTGGGGTATTTCGATGTACACCTTCATGGAGATCGCCAAGCTGCGCGCTGGCCGTCTGTTGTGGAGCGAGCTGGTGGCTAAGTTCGACCCGAAGAACCCTAAGTCTCAGTCGTTGCGTACTCACTCGCAGACTTCTGGTTGGTCGCTGACGGCGCAGGACGTGTTCAATAACGTCTCTCGTACCTGCATCGAGGCCATGGCTGCAACCCAGGGCCACACCCAGTCGCTGCACACCAACGCGTTGGATGAGGCGCTGGCGCTGCCTACTGACTTCTCGGCTCGTATCGCTCGTAACACTCAGTTGTTGCTGCAGCAGGAGTCTGGCACGGTCCGCCCGGTTGACCCTTGGGCTGGCTCTTATTACGTGGAGTGGTTGACTAACGAGCTGGTCAAGCGCGCTCGTAAGCACATCGAAGAAGTTGAGGAAGCCGGCGGCATGGCCCAGGCGACCAGCGAGGGAATTCCTAAGCTGCGCATTGAGGAGTCTGCTGCGCGCACCCAGGCTCGCATCGATTCGGGCCGTCAGGCGCTGATTGGTGTGAACAAGTACATCGTCGAGGAAGACGAGCAGATCGAGGTGCTGAAGGTCGAGAACTCCAAGGTTCGCACTGAGCAGCTGGAGAAGCTCGATCGGTTGCGTGCTGAGCGCAATGAGGCCGATGTGCAGCATGCGTTGGAGGCTCTCACTAGTGCCGCAGCTACCGAGGAACGCGAAGCCGGCGATTTGGATTCCAACCTGCTCAAGCTCGCGGTCGATGCTGCCCGTGCGAAGGCGACTGTGGGCGAGATCTCCATGGCGCTGGAGAAGGTCTTCGGCCGCCACGAGGCTGAGATCAAGACCCTGTCCGGCGTGTACAAGGACGAGGTCGGAAAGGAAGGCGAGGTGTCTAACGTCACCAAGGCGATCGCAATGGCTGATGCCTTTGAGGCTGAGGAAGGTCGCCGTCCGCGTATCTTCATCGCCAAGATGGGCCAGGATGGCCATGACCGCGGTCAGAAGGTTATCGCTTCCGCATACGCCGACCTCGGCATGGATGTGGATGTCGGACCGCTGTTCCAGACCCCTGCGGAAGCGGCACGCAGTGCCGTCGACGCGGACGTTCACGTCGTGGGCGTATCCTCCCTCGCGGCCGGTCACCTGACTCTGGTGCCTGCGCTGAAGGAGGAGCTGGCAAAGCTGGGTCGTGAGGACATCATGATCATTGTCGGTGGCGTTATCCCTCCGGGAGATTTCCAGGAGCTTTATGACATGGGTGCCGCGGCGATCTACCCTCCGGGTACGGTCATCGCGGACTCTGCGATCGACATGCTGACTAAGCTGTCAGCGAATCTTGGCTTCGATCTGAAGGTCGACGCTTAAGTTTTCCCCAAGGGCGGCGTACGAGCTTCAGGTGAGGCTGGTACGCCGTCTGCGCTATTTAGCAAGCACTTTAGGAGTGGATTCACCGTGGATAACGGCTTTCTCGAGCACTCGCTTGGCTCGTTGACCACCACCGCCGGTACTGATCTCGGCTCGCAGACGGCGGTCGCCCCGGAGATGGTCAAGCGGGCGCGCCAGCGTATCGACGTCGATAAGCTTTACGACGCCGTCCGCGCTGGCGACCGCACGCAGATCGCCCGGGCGGTGACGCTGTTGGAATCTACCGCCCCTGCTCATCGGGTGTTGGCGCAGGAACTGCTGGTTCGGTTGCTGCCGTATTCCGGGAACGCGTTGCGGGTAGGGCTGACCGGTGTGCCGGGTGTGGGCAAGTCGACCACCATTGAGGCCCTCGGTATGAAGCTGATTGCCAAGGGTCACAAGGTGGCGGTGCTGGCGATCGACCCCTCGTCTACTAAGACACGCGGCTCGATTCTTGGCGATAAGACCCGCATGTCGAAGTTGTCTGCGGAGGATAATGCGTTTATTCGACCTTCGCCTTCTGCTGGCACGCTCGGCGGTGTGGCTAAGGCGACGCGGGAATCGATGGTGGTGTTTGAGGCAGCGGGCTATGACGTGATCATCGTTGAAACCGTGGGCGTGGGACAGTCTGAGGTGGCTGTGTCGCAGATGGTGGATGTGTTTGCCTTCTTGGCGCTTGCTGGGGCTGGTGACCAGCTCCAGGGCATCAAGAAGGGGGTGTTGGAGATGGCGGAAATCGTTGCGATCAACAAGGCTGATGGTCCGAACGTCAAACACGCGAAGCGAGCTGCCCGGGAGTTGCAGGCAGCGCTGCGGATGGTTCGGAGTGAGAAGGAGCTTTGGCACCCGCCGACAATGACGATGTCCGCGGTTGATCACAGTGGCATTGATGAGTTCTGGGAGCACATTCTGGAGCACAACCGTGTGATGCGTGAGGCCGGGGAGTTCGAGAAGCGGCGGCGTGAGCAGCAGGTTGGTTGGATGTGGTCGATGGTGCATGAGACGCTGTTGCAAAGACTGACTACCAACAGAGAAGTAGTGGCAGCACGCACTGATGTCGAGCAGCAGTTGCGCACGGGCAAGATCACCCCGACCCTCGCTGCGGAACGCATTTTGCGAGCTTTTGACGAGCACGCCTCCGAGTAGCTTAGGCAGCATGCTGGAATGGCGGAACCGCAGCAGGGGTGTGCAGCCCGAATCTTAGTGCCTGTCCTGGATTGAACCAGGTACTGGGATTGAAGTTCGCTTGTGCTTCCCGCCCGGGGGATTGTCCGCGCGGCGGGCGCCATAGCATTTGGCCGCTGTCCGAACAGAAGGTCCACCATTTGTCGGGGTTGGATTTTTCATCGTCGATGTTGCGGTGGGTGCGGTGGCCTACCAGCATCAAGTTCTCGCCACTGGTTTTGCCTCCGAAGCGCCACGCTGTTAGATGATGCATTTCGCACAGTGCTGCTGGTAGGTCCCGATCCTGGTGTCATGTCTCCGCCTTGGGCTGCGACAAGCCCGAGATAGGCATAGACATCAGCCGCGCGCTTGCTACGCCCAAGTTCGATGAGGTTTCCGGTGTCGTCGTCCAGGATCGCGAGGAAGGCGTTCTTGTCTGCGCCGAGGCGCAGGAGATCACGAACGGGCAGCATGGTTCCCACGTCGCTAGGAACTATCCCCGCTGCTGCACGCAGCTGCTCCATAGTCATCGTCGCAACCACTGTGCTACAGCCCCGGGTCGGCGGCATCGGGCCATTGCGGTGCAGTGCATGTGCCAAGGCCGCTACGAGTGCATCGTGTCGGCGTTGACCGGCTGTGCGGGTATCTGCGTCCTTTTCGCCTGTGGGCAGAAGATCGCCCGGGCCACCGTAATCTGCGAACAGTCTACGCAATAGGGCATCCAATTCGGGAGTGGCTGTCACTTTGAGTCCCGACATCAGGTTTGCACCTTGGCCGGACAAAGTAGCGTCGCGTTTCCGTTGCCGTTCCGCGTCGGCTGGTTCATCATCGGCGTTCAGACCCTGCAGGATTTTCAGCCCTGCCTTGCGGAGGTCTTCCGGGGCTAGCTGTGTTGCTATCTCCGCCAAGGTACCTTCCACCCATGCCAGCGTTTCGGCTGGCGTGTTCGCGGGTACTTGGTCCAGTACACGAGCGATCTCCATGGCTGAAGCTACCCCAAAAGCGCCAGCAGCCATCCCAGAACGGGTTGCCGGCATTGTTGCCTGTTTGCCGTCGGGATGGGTGAGGGCGGCCGGGGCGTCGAAAAGCTCGGCGCTGAGGCGGGTGAGGTCCCGCAGCTCGCCACGGCTGAATCTGCCCGCGTAGATCATCTTGTTGCGACTGTTTCGGGAATTTGGATGAAAGCCGGAGCGTTGTTCTAGTTCCCGCAGCAAACTGATGCTGGTCAGCTCGGTTAGTCGCTGCAACTGTCTTAGGGAGAGCAGTAGATTCTTCAGGTGGTCCGGTCCGCAACCATGAGTTTCCAGCATCGCGAGGACCTCGAGCTGGCCGCATACGCCAGCATCGATCACCTCGGCAATCTGTTCGAAACTCTTCATGGCTCTAATTGTCAATTCACCACCAGACACATTCCACAAGCAATACGGACATATGTTCGAACAGCACAAGTCTCAGCAGTTTTACCTACACTGGTAGTTAAAGAATCCATCTCACACAGGAGGAAACCAGATGTCCGATTTGTTGCAGGATCACGGCCCGCACCCATACGTCTTAGATATCGAGAAAGCCACCACGGACAACGAGAACTTCCGCGACACGCTGTGGACCGGCAAGTTCCTCCAGATGACCGTGATGAACATACCGGCAGGCGGCGAGATCGGGGCAGAGGTTCACGACGATCATGACCAGTTCCTGCGCGTAGAGGCCGGTAAGGGCCATGTCATGATTGGCGACTCCGCAGATAGCCTCGACATTGACCAGGTCGTTGAAGACGACTGGGCTATTTTTGTCCCTGCCGGCAAGTGGCACAACGTGATTAATGAAGGCACCGAGGAGCTCAAGGTGTACTCAATCTACGCTGCACCTGATCACAAGCCAGGTACGGTTCATAAGACTAAAGAAGACGCCGATAACGACCCGAACGAGCAGCACTAACTAGCGTTTCGGCACATCCCCACTTCATTTGGCTGCGCGCCAGGAGTGGGGATTTCTCTTTGCGCTACAAACCCCCAACGCTCATAAAGCCGCTGGGAATCGGGCGTTGTTGCCTCCAAATAGCAAGGCATGTCCGCGTCGTCGGCACGCGCGAGGCCGTGGGACAGCAACGCCGAGCCCACGCCGCGCCCCTGGGCAGCCGGCGCCACTGCCAACGTGTATAGGTACCAATGCGGTTGCCGCGGTGTGAACATGTCCGCGTAGCACTCCCGGGCCATTATCAGGGGAGCGTGCCGACCAAACATCCGGAAATAGTCCCGCACAGTTGGGCTTGGCGCATCGGGCGGATACCAGCAGCCAGCGCCGAGCAGCTCGGAATTCTCATAGGCAAGATCCACGCGCCCTAAGGGGAGGTATTCAATGCTCAGCTGTTGCGCGAAGAGCTTTGCCAAAGCGGATTCGTGCTGCGCGGTACCGATTCCGGGAAGGCCTTTGAAATACCGGGTGATCGCGTCGTCGGCGGAAAAGGAAGCTGCCATGAGCGCAGCGACGTCCGGAACATCGGCCGCAGTGGCGGGTCTAATAGTTACCATTGATGTGGCCTGTAATCCTTCAAGAAGCAGCCATAGAGGTCGACGCCGTTTTCACCTTGCACAATCGGATCGTACACCCGAGCTGCACCGTCGACTAAGTCTAGGGGAGCGTGGAATCCTTCCTCCGCCAGCCGTGACTTGGTGGAGTGCGGTCTTTCGTCGGTAATCCAGCCCGTGTCGACGGCAGTCATGAGGATGCCATGCTCGAAAAGTTCCCCCGCAGCTGTCCGCGTCAGCATGTTCAATGCGGCTTTGGCCATGTTGGTGTGCGGGTGTCCCGGCCCCTTATAGCCCCGCCCGAAGACACCTTCCATGGCGGAAACGTTCACTACGTACTTGCGTCTAAAAGTCGAGGCTTCTAATGCAGGGCGTAGTCTGTTGATCAGAATGAACGGGGCGGTTTGGTTGCACAGCTGCACCTCTAGCAGCTCCAGTGGATCGACCTCGCCCACCGTGGCTACCCAGGAATTGTGGGACACCAAGTCGGGGATCAGACCGCCAGCATCCACCGCAGTGCCGTCGGCTACGCGGGCTGGGGAGGAGGAGCCCCCGAGCATCGCCAACTCCGCCAGCTGCCCAGCAAAACCAGGTCCTGCACGGCCAGGTCCTGCAAAGCCAGGACCTTCCGAGCCACCGACCAGCGCGGCCGGGTGCAGATCCGCGGAGGCGCCTAAGGCCTGCAGGTCCACGCCACGCTGTGCCTCAGTTAGCGGCTCGGCTTCCGCGTCCACCAGACTCGAATAGGCGCCAGGGGAGCGCCGCACGGTTTGGGCTGCGTTGTTGATCAAAATGTCCAAAGGCCCGGCGGCAGCAACGTTATCTGCGAGGTCGGCGACGGCAACCGGGTTACGAAGATCAATACCCACCACGTGCAGACGTGACAGCCATTCATCCGAGTCGCCCACTGCAGAAAAGCGACGCACCGCATCGCGCGGGAAACGCGTCGTGATGGTGACGTCGGCTCCGTCGCGAAGCAGATTCAAAGCGATGTATAAGCCGATTTTCGCTCGGCCTCCGGTCAGCAGCGCACGTCGCCCCCTCAGGTCGACCCGGGCATCGCGGCGGGCACGGTTATCAGCCGCGCACTCGGGGCACAACTGGTGGTGGAAGGAATCTACCAATGTGTAGGGCTGCTTGCACACGTAGCAGTTCTGCGGACGGTAGAGCGCCCCCGCCCAACCCTGTGGTGTTGCCACCGCGCCGCGTTCTAAGGCAACAGGTGCTGCGCCCACGGGGCGGACGAGCAGGCCGGCGGTTTCGTCGTCGATACGCGCGGGGTTCGCGGTTGCGGTTGTGGAAAGCACCGCCGCATCTGCCTCCCGCCGGACTTGCTTCGCTGCTTCACGACGCCGCTTCTTCACCTGCTTAAACAGCTTCGCCACCGCCCGTTGCAGCGTCAGCGAATCCTCATCTGTAGCGTCCAAAGAGCCGGCCTGCTCCAGGACTTTCAAACACGTACGCAGTTCGGCGGGATCGATAGCCATGGCTTCCAGTCAACCACACCGGTTACAGTGGTCTCATGACCGCTCAGCCCAGAACAACTGTCTCTAAAATCATGGCCGGCACCGCGCTGTCAGCCCTGCTTGTCGGTGGAGGTGTGGGCGGCGCACTGTTTGCTACTACCGATGCGCCCGAACGAGCGGACTACGCTATAACGGCACCGATGCATGCGATTCAGAAGACTGAGATCCACGACCCTGAGGACGTTTTAAGCGCCGAAGACGAGGCGCGGATGCTACACGAGGCCCCTCGCATCCAAGCCCCGGACACCGTCCAGCAGCTGCACTACATTGTTTTTGCCAAGAACAAGGACAACGTCAAAGACACGCTGGAGGAGTACCTGCGGGATAACCGACCCGATTTGATCGGGAAGGACAAGTTCACAGACGGCGTCCTCATCGTCGGAGTAGGCCTCGACCCCCGGGGAGCGTTCATCAACGCTGGCGAGGACGTCGCAGCCCAGTTGGATTTGCGCGAAAGCAGCCACTTGGATGACAGCCTTGATGCAATCAAACCAGGGGTGAAGGACAACAACATCCCTGCGGGCCTCTTCGCGGGCGCGAGCATGGCGACCGATACTGCGGGGCTTGCAGACACCCGCTATGACAACGCGGTGGAGAACCGCTGGGCTGCGGTGCTTGGAGGCGGCGGCGGGGCAGCCGCAATAGCGGCAGCGGGCGCGGCCGTTGTGGGAACTACCCGACGCAAGCGGGAACAAATCCTCGCTGCCGCGCGAGAAGACCTAGATTTCATCTCCAAGGAGTATGGCGAGCTAGCGGGCCGTCTAGACGGTATTGATATCCGCGCTAACTCCCTGACCTCGCCGCTAGCGCATGCGCAGATGCGCTCCGAGTGGGCCGAGGTGCGTGATCGTTTCTTGAACCTGCATGAGCAGGTCGAGAGCTTCGGAGGGCTTACTGCCAGCTCGGAACCAGAGCAGATTCTTTCACGCGCTACCGAGATTGGTGCAGCCGCGACGGTCGCTCGGCAGGTCAGCTATGCCGAGGACAACATTGACACTCTGTTCAAACTGGAACACGGGGATAAAACCACGCGAGAAAGCGAAGTCATTGCGCTGCGCAAGGACATCCTCGCGGCGCAAGGAAGCGTCGCCGACACCTCTTCCGGGTTGTACCAGAGCTTCGCAGCTGCGCACACAGATGCCGAGCGGCTACTCGAAAGCAGTACTGCTCCGGACTTCCTCGAGCGCTACGCAATGCTACTCGACGACTACCAAAGCGCCTTGACAGCTTTGAAGGAGCAGCAGTTCTCCGATGTTAAGGATGCTTCCTCCCAGCCGAGCGTCCCTACAATTTACGAGCAGAACTACCGCCCCGGATATGGCTACAGCAACTTCGTACCATTCTGGGCGATGCAGACATGGCATAGCGACGCCATCGCGACGCAAAATACCGCAAATAGCAGTGCAACCAGCACAACCTTTAGCTCTGGCTTCAGCGGTGCGGGTGGCTCCTCGAGCTTCTAGTAGGCACGAACTGCGGGCTGCGCTTTCTTGACAGGAGAGTCAGGGGGGGCGCCCGGCACTGCGCATAAGAAAGGCGCCGAATCACCTTGTATTTTCAAGGGTATTCGGCGCCTATTTCTGTGCCCGAGGGGGGACTTGAACCCCCACGTCCATTAGTAGGACACTAGCACCTCAAGCTAGCGCGTCTGCCATTCCGCCACCCGGGCAGGGTGTTTGTTTTCAGCCTTGCGGCTGGGCACTCGTAAACAATAGCCTGATTTTGAATTGCAACACAAATCGGCAGGTCAGGTTAAGTTCCACGGACGTAATTAGGGTATCCTCAGTTCTCATGTTCACCCATCCTGCGAAAGTACCGCCGCGCCTGCGGACGTGGGCGTGGTTTGTGCCGGAGCAGCCGGGACAAACCCCAGCGTCCCTCCTTGCCAACAATCCGAGCTCCAGCAAGCTTGTCCGGCAGACGCTGACCAGCCACCGGACCGCCTTTTGGGTGTTGGTTGTTGCCTGGAGTGTTTCTTCAGTGAATTCGGCGCTGATCTCGCGAATTATTGGCTTTGGCCTCGATCGGGTGATTCCACAACCGGATGTCGCCCAGGTGTGTACCGCGTTAGCAACAGTAGCCGCGGCCCTGCTGTTTATGTTCTTGGTCGACGCGACGGCTGACTCACTCACCACGCTCTCCAGCTTCCGGGTTGCTCATGATCGGCGTTTGGAACTAATCAGCGGCTTCATTCGAACCCGGAGCTCTAAGACCCCGGGCGAGTTGTTGAACACGACCGATGAGGATGTCCAACAGCTCAGCGACGTCAAGTATGTGTTGAACTTCCCCTTGGCAATGGTCACCTACATGGCCTCAGCGATCGTCGTCGTGAGCCTGTTTTCGCCGGTCCTAGCGCTGATCATTTTGGCGGGCGGGGTCGGCACTGCGGTAGCTTCCTATTTCACCGGCAAAGCAATTTCCCAGGTCTCCTCGCAACGCCGTGCTGCAGAATCGGCCTCAGTGTCATTGGCCACCGATTTCGCCCAGGGGTCCCGAGTCTTGAAGGGTCTGGGCGCCATCGGCGAGAGCGAGCGCAAGTTCCAGACGGCGGCGCGGTCTGCACTGGATACCATGGTGCAAGATGCGAAGGTCACCGCGATCACTACTTTCTTGCGACAGCTCGTACCCCTTACTGCCAACATCGCGGTGTTAGCCTTCGCCGGTTGGTACGCCGTAAGTGGCCGGATCACGCCGGGTGAATTCTTCACGGTCACGCTGTTGGCGCCACCTGCGTTGACGGTGACTGGCCATGCCCTCGGATTCTTCACCGAATACTGGGCCCGCGCGAATGCTTCCGCTAGCCGCATCATCGATCTCGCCACCGCAGCTAGCCCCCTAGAGGAGCAAGCGGGATTGGCGCACTCAGACACAATAGGCCTCGAAGTCTGGCTTGCGGAGACTCCTGCCGCCCGACAGCGTGCGGAGGCAGAATTGGCGCGGCTCGGAGGCCTGCGGCCACCACATGCAGCCCACGTGTTTGAGGGCAGTTTGGCGGACAATATCGATCCAACGGGTACCGCGCCACTGGTTTTCGAGGCGCTAAGGGCTGCCTCCTGCAGCGACATCGTGCGCCGGCTCGGTGGCTTCGGCGATAATGGTGAGCTTCCCGCCATGCCGATTGGGGAGGCCGGACTCAATCTTTCCGGCGGTCAGCGGCAGCGTGTCGCGCTCGCCAGAGCATTGGCCTTGGACCCGCAAGTTTTGGTGCTTGAT
Source organism: Corynebacterium sp. H127 (assembly GCF_037482665.1). Classification (NCBI taxonomy): domain Bacteria; kingdom Bacillati; phylum Actinomycetota; class Actinomycetes; order Mycobacteriales; family Corynebacteriaceae; genus Corynebacterium; species Corynebacterium sp. H127. The sequence continues at coordinate 89,992 of NZ_JBBHKY010000001.1, read as the reverse complement.
GACCCAACTACCGGTTTGGATTCCGTGACCCTAGATCGGGTAGCTCAACACACCCGGGAGTTGCGACGCGATTGTCTCACGGTGGTGTTGACTACTTCTCGCGGTTGGATCGCGGTCGCTGATCGTGTCCGCGACTTCGATGCCGAGGAGGCCCGACCATGAATCCAGCCAGCATCACCGAGATCGGGCGCTACCTAAAAACGCTGCCGGCCCGTCCTCGCGCCACCTGGTGGGTGATTAGCTCCGCAGTATTTCTCGCCACTTTGCTGTGCATGATGTCCGCCACCGCGCTGATTGGGCAGCTTGTCGACGTCATCAACCACGCATCCGTACCATTCTTCGGCTCTGGCAGTCCCGCCTATCTGAAGCTGGTGGTGTTAATAGCCACCGCGATGACCGTCGAAGCCGCTGGCCGGGCGACCGGGCAGTTCCTCTTGCAGTCACGCGCGCGACGCATGTCTGTAGATGTCCGCGAGGCTGCTTTATCAGCTGCATTGCGTGCGCTCGTTCCCGACATGCTGGAGCTGGGTACCGGCAACGTTATCTCGCGACTGACCAAAGATATTGACGCCGCCGTCCGCATGGTCACCACCATGGGTGTGCGTGTGGTGGTGACCGCGCTGATGTTCCCCTTCACCTTGGTATCGATCACCCTGGTGCATTGGAGCTTCTTCCTCGTGTTCTTGCTCGCCGTAGTGTTGGTGTTCCCGCTCGCCCGAGCAAATACACTCCTGCTGCCCGCCGCTTCGAACACCGTGGCTGATGCCGACGCCAAGCGCAACAACCAGCTGCTCGACACCATCCGCGGTTTACCCACGTTGCGGGCACTGGGCTTGCAAAGCTGGGCTTCACGACGCCTAGCGCGCACTTCCTGGGCGAGCGTCCAGGCCGTCGCTAGTAGGGAACCGCTGTTCAACCGACTGACCGGACACGGGGTCTTTGCCTACGGCATCCTGATCCTCGGCAGCTTTGCACTCTCAGCGTGGCTTGTGTACCAAGGAGAAGTCTCTCTGGGCGGCGCTTCCACCGCGATGCTGTTGGTCTCACGCATAGAGATCCATGTCTTCAACGTGATGTACTTCGCGGGCGAGATCCAGAACGCGATGACCTGCCTTGGCCGCGCCGTCGCCCTTGCCAAGCTGGCGCCCCCTTCAGCCACGGAACCTGCAGATTTGCAGCGCAGCCCAGAGATCCGTATCGAGGGCCTGACCTTTGCCTACCCCGGAGCCGCACCGATCCTTTCTGATCTCGACCTCACGCTGGATGCTGGCACTACCACGGCCCTGGTAGGAGCCTCAGGCGCCGGCAAATCCACCCTCGCCGGGCTCATCGCAGGGCTACAACGCCCCACCCAAGGTCGCATCCTCATCGACGGCATCGACACCGCCACGGTTCCGGATTCCTGGGTCTCCCGCCAGGTAGTCCTAATCAGCCAAGAGGTACATATCTTTGCGGGCACGCTTGCCGACGACCTCCGCCTCGCATCCCCAAACGCCTCCGATTCCGAACTACTTGCCGCCCTGGCACAGGTCGGCCTCCACCCCGACACCACTTCTTGGCGCCGCTGGCTACCGGAGGGGCTGGAGACCAAAGTGGGTGCCGGAGCCGAGGAATTGGCCCCAGAGGTACAACAGCAGATTTCCCTCGCACGGATCATTCTGGTCGATCCACCAGCACTTCTCATGGATGAGGCGACCGCGGAGGCGGGTAGTGACAGCGCTCGGGCATTGGAGACGGCAGCTACGGCCGTCGCAAAGCAGCGCACTGCCTTAGTGGTGGCGCACCGACTCGACCAGGCGCGCAGCGCAGACCGCATCATCGTGATGGAGGAGGGGCGGGTCATTGAGGACGGCACGCATGTGGAGTTGCTCGCACGGACAGGTACCTATGCGCGCCTGTACGAAAAGTGGGAATCCTAGCCGAGGCCGAGCTAACCCAGGTATAAGGGAAGTATGACTTCTTACATTGATGATCGTTTCCCTGGTCCTGATCCATACGCGGCGCTTGGCGATAAGCCCTCCTTTCCCCTGAGCTCCTCAGACTTCGCGGACGGTGGCACCTTTAAGCCGGAGCAACTCGGTGGCTCTGATGTTTCCCCGCAATTGCAGTGGTCCGATCTTCCCGAGGGCACCAAGTCCCTGGCTATCACGTGTTTTGACCCGGATGCACCTACCGCATCTGGGTTTTGGCACTGGGCGGTGTTTAATATCCCGGCTTCTGTGAATGAGCTTCCAGCGGGCGCTGGGGACGAAACTTTGGGTGGCATCGAGGGCGTCGTCACGCTGAAGGGCGACTCCGGTAAGCGCGGTTACTATGGCCCGAATCCTCCGGCTGGTCATGCTCCGCACCGCTACCTTTTCGCAGTGCATGCCCTTGACGTGGAGAAACTCGATATCCCTGCGGATGCTACCCCCACAGTGCTGGGGTTCAACCTGTACTTCCACACCCTTGGGCGCGCAATCACGTGGGGCTGGCACGAAAACCACTAAGCTAACCGCCTATGAGTGATGCTGCTAACACGACCATTCCGGCCGCGATTCGCGCAGGCGGTGCCTTTGTCGCCATCGCCATTGTGCTGGCCATCTTCACTTTCGTGCAGGTAGTTACGGAAGGCTTCTTGATGCCGTTCCAGGTAACGCCACGCTTCCTTTTGATCCTGGCGGCCGCAGCGATCCTGGGAGCCTTTGGAATGTCAGCTCCCGGCCAAGCTCGCGGCGCCTGGAGCGTATTCGCGCTGGCGGTGGCGTTACTACTCGTGGTGGGCGGCCGGTTCATTCCGAACGATCCGATTCACGTGATGGAGCAGTGGTGGTTGCCCGCTTATGCCATCGTTGCACTGTTGTGCGGGCTGGTGCTTCGTCGCGCGGCTCTTCCAGCCCGCTAGCTTTGCGACGCCAGCCGCCCCGTACACGGTCAAAGTCGGATCATGAAAGTCGGATTTCGGAAGAAAACCCTGCTGCACACTTGCTATGTGTGCGAGATTTCGCCGAAATCCGACTTCTATGATCCGACTTTCGCACCCTCAAAGAGCACTAAACCTAGTCGAGCCCACAACCCACGGCTTCAGAGATATTGCTGAAACCGTGTTCGCGTACCTTCTCCGCTAAGCCGAGGTGGATATCGCGAATCCAGTCCGGCCCGCCATAGATGAATGGGGTGTAACCCTGCAGCAAGGTGGCACCGGCGGCGATGCGCTGCCAGGCGTCGGCAGGCGAGGTGATGCCGCCGACCGAGATCAGTACCAGCGAATCACCGACCCGAGCATAGAGCCGCCGCAGTACCTCGAGCGAACGAGCTGCAAGCGGGGCGCCAGAGATACCGCCAGCACCCATGGCGGCGACCTGATCTGGCGGCGTTGTCAGCCCAGCACGCGAGATCGTCGTATTGGTTGCCACAATGCCGGCCAGTCCCAGCTCAACTGCGAGATCAGCAACAGCATCGACGTCCTCGTCAGACAGGTCGGGGGCGATCTTCACCAGCACCGGTGAGCTGGTGGATTCTTGCACTGCGCTGAGGATCGGGCGCAAGGACTCCACAGCCTGGAGATCGCGCAATCCCGGCGTATTGGGGGAGGACACATTGACCACGAGGAAGTCCGCTAGGTCCCCAAGCAGCGAGGCGGAGGCGCGATAGTCGTCGACAGCCTCTGCGGCTGGCACCACCTTCGTCTTACCGATATTGATGCCCACCACGTCGCCCGAACGCCGCCGCCGCAATTGTTCCGCAGCAAACGTCGCACCCCGGTTGTTAAAACCCATGCGGTTCAAAATGGCTTTATCGGCGGGCAGTCGGAACAGTCGGGGAGTTGGATTGCCGGGCTGGGCTTGTGCCGTCACCGTACCTAGTTCCGCATATCCGAAACCAAGGGGAGCCCACGCATCCGCGCAGGTAGCGTTCTTATCAAATCCGGCCGCCAAACCAAGCGGCCGTGGAAACTCCACCCCGAAAACCGTCTGCGCCAGAATCGGATCGCGCACTGGGAGAACCTTGTTGAGCGCTCGGTTCACCGGTGTCAGGCGGTGCAGTACCCCGAGGCCCTGCGCCATCAGAATATGAATACGTTCCGGCTTCATCCGGAACATCTGTTGCAACGCGAGTTCGTATGCCGCGGTACGGAGGGGATGGCTTTTCACGATGGCGAATCCTTTAAGGTTGGGCGGGCTTATCGACGGCGGCAGCAACATCCTTCGCAGGAATAACCTGCAGTCCGGCTCCGGAGCTGGAGAGCGCGTAGATGTTTCCATCCGCATCGACGCTCATGCTGTGGACGTCCGCGATGGAGGAGAAGGAGCCGCGCTTTTCCGGCACGCCGGATTTCAGGGAATAAGCAGTGATGGTGTTGTCGGCGGTCGAGGAGACCCAAGCGAGGTTGTGCTTCTTGTCCCAGGCGATCGCCCACGGGGACTTATCCGTGCGCATCGTCTGGTGCAGCATCAGGATGTCGTCGTCGGTGTACACGCCGAACTGGTCGCCGAGGGCGTCTGATGCCAGGAACAGTCCTTCTTCACCTGCTGCGATGCTTCCGACGCCGACCCCCATTCTTAGTGCGGCCCCGGGGCGGTTGTTTTGGTAGTCAACGCCCTGGATAGCGGTTTCCGCGCGGTCGATGAATACCACGCCATCACGGGTACCGCTGACGGCGCTGGCGACCATTTGGTCCGCCTTGCGTCCGGTAGAGATCTTCTTGGAATCGCCGGAATCCTTGCCGCGGAACACATAGACGTCAGGTTCCTCGCTACTTCCACCGATGACCTCACCGGTGGACGTCATCGCTGCGGAGGTGAACTTCATTGAGGCGCGGCGCGAATCTTCCAGGTTCGGGTTCTTGGCGTCTATCAAGTAGATCGCGCCGCCGCCAGCTCCGCCCTCGATAGGTACCGGGCAGGGCAGCACGAAAGTATCGCCGGTGACAGTGATGTCCCCACAGCTACTCATTATGTCGAGCGTGGTGAAGGAGTTGGTTCTTAGCTTGTCGATGCTACCGATAGCGAGCTTGTTCCCCGAGCGCACTGCAAAGACATCGCCTGCATTATCGACGTCCTTCGCCGCCGCAAACGCAGCTGGAAGCTGCAGCACTGTTCCGGCAGGATCCTTAGCCTCGGGAGAGGGCGCGGGAGTTGCGTTGCCCAGTACGCCGGTGACAACCTTGTCGGCGGCAACCTGTTCCTGGGCCTGCTTTTGCGGGTCTGGAACATTGGGCGGGGTACAGGATGTCAGCCCACAAGCGCCGCTAACGAGCAGCGCAACGAGGGGGATACGCAGGGTTTTCTTCACGCTTTCCAAGGCTACCAGAGCCTTAGGAAGGCAATTTAGACTGCGGAGATCTCATCCAGCGCTGACACGATCGCTGTTGCTAAGGTCACAGTTGCGGCGGGCAGGACGTCGTCAAGCTGCTCCGGCGAGCTGACACTGACCAGGGTCGAGCTGACTCCTGGTCGCCCTAGCGCCCACGCTAAGGCCGCGGTTGCAGGTGCGATGCCGAGCCCGGTTGCCGCAGTGCCCAGTGCGTCGACTATGCGGGAGCTACGTTGATCCAGCTTGACCAGCACTTCCGCGTCGGTTGGTCGCACGCCATCACGGTATTTTCCGGTCAGGATGCCTTGGCCGAGTGGCGAGCTCGCGATGAATCCCAGCCCGAGGAACTGCGCCGCCGGCAGAATGCCCCTTTCGGCGCTGCGGTCAATCAGGCTGTACTCGGCCCCGGCTGCGGCAATAACTGGAGACGGAGTCACTGCGAGTTGCCAGCCCTCGTAGCCCCGCAGCCCGGCATAGCGAGCGCGACCCGAACGCACGATCGCTTCTAAGGTGTCTGCAACCTCCGCCGGGGGCGTCGCACCATCCCAATACTCCGCACTCACCAGGTCCACATGGGTCAGGCCCAACTCGGCGAGGCTCCGGTCCAACTGGCGAAATAGGTTTCGCCGGGAACAATCCACGCGCCTGCCCACTGGCGCTTCTGGGTCGACTCCCAAAGATAAGGAGAGCACTAGGTCGTCGCGGCTGAAGTCGGGGAGGACTGTCCCGAGGAGTCGCTGCGCGGCACCGAAGTGGGTAGCGGGGGTGACGTCGATAAGCGTGCCGCCTGCGGAAACGAAGCGCCGCAGCACCTGCGCCGCAGTTTCCGGGCTGAGGTTCGCATCCCAGGCACGGGTGCCTAAACCGATGCTGGATACGCGCAGGCCGTGTGTGCCGAGTTGACGTTGCTTCACAGCAACTTAGGATACAGCTCCCAAGGTGTCGATCGGCTCAGTGCCACGAAGTCCGGCTAGGGTATCAGGGGTGAATAGTGCTGCAGCTACGGAACCCATGTCCTGGGTTCAAACGATCGTCCTGTCCGTCGTGCAAGGTCTCACCGAGTTTCTCCCGGTGAGTTCCTCCGGCCATCTCCGCATCATTTCCTCCTTGTTCTGGGGCCAGGATGCCGGAGCCTCCTTTACCGCCGTGATCCAGCTGGGCACTGAAGCCGCTGTGTTGGTGTACTTCGCCCGCGATATCTTCAACATCGCCCGGGGTTGGCTTAAGGGCCTGTTCAATAAGGCGGAGCGCGGCTTTGATTACCGGATGGGTTGGATGGTCATCGTGGGCACGCTGCCAGTGGCCATCGTGGGGTACTTAGCCAAGGATCCTATCCGGGATAACCTGCGCAATATGTGGATCACCGCTACCGTGCTCGTGCTCTTCTCCTTCGTATTTATCGTGGCGGAGAAGTTCGGCAGCAAGAAGCGTTCCTTTGAGGAATTGACCATGAAAGACGCCATCATTATGGGCTTGGCACAGTGCCTGGCACTCATTCCAGGTGTGTCCCGTTCCGGTGGTACCGTCTCCGCTGGTCTGTTCACCGGACTCAATCGTGAGGTCGCCGCCCGATTCTCCTTCCTGCTGGCTATCCCTGCTGTGTTGGCTTCCGGGCTGTTCTCGCTACCCGATGCCTTCGCACCTCAGGCAGGACAGGCGGCTACCGGCGCGCAGCTGCTGGTGGGTACGGGTATCGCCTTTGTAGTTGGCTACGCCTCTATCGCGTGGCTGCTGAAGTTCGTGTCCAACAATTCCTTCTCTTGGTTCGCGGCGTACCGTATTCCAGCAGGTCTATTGGTCATGGGGCTGCTCGCTATGGGGGTATTGCAGCCTTAGGGGCCTTTAGTCGCCTGAATGTGGGTCGCTCACGCTACAGTAAAAAGCATGAAATCGTGGCCACGTCCAGTAGTTCCCAGTATCGATCCTTCGCTCGGCAAACCAGTACCCCTGGTGTTGTTTGATACCGCCGATCAGGACCTAAGCCTGGTGCAGGTCAAGGACGGGGTGGCTGGCATGTACGTGTGCGGGATTACGCCCTATGACTCCACGCACCTCGGACACGCAGCAACCTATCTAGCCTTCGATTTGGTGTACCGCCAGCTCCGCGACAACGGCGTCACCGTCAAGTACGTCCAAAACATCACTGATGTGGATGATCCGCTGTTTGAGCGCGCGGAGCGCGATGGCGTCGATTGGCGCGAACTAGGCACCAGCCAAATTGATCTCTACCGCTCGGACATGACTGATCTCGAGGTCTTTCCTCCGGACGAATACGTCGGCGTGATCGATGCCGTGTCGGAGGTCATCACGATGGTGCAGGGGCTATTGGATAATGGTGCCGCTTACGTCGTCGCTGACGAGGAACATCCCGACATCTACGCCAGCATCACCGCCACCGAGCAATTTGGCTACGAGTCGGGCTATGACCGCAGTACCATGGCGGCATTTTTCGCAGAGCGCGGTGGCGACCCGGAGCGTCCAGGCAAGCGCGATCCGCTCGATGCCCTGATTTGGCGCGCAGCACGGAACGGCGAACCCAGCTGGGATGCCCCCTTTGGTGCGGGCCGTCCCGGTTGGCACATCGAGTGTTCCGCCATCGCCACGAATCGGCTAGGGGAGAGCTTTGCCATTCAGGGTGGCGGCAGCGACTTGATCTTCCCGCACCACGAATTCTCCGCCGCACACGCCGAGGCCCTGCACGGCAATCCGCGGATGGCGGCCCACTACGTACACACCGGAATGATCGCGCTGGATGGTGTGAAAATGTCCAAGTCACTCGGCAATTTGGTCTTTGTGTCCAAGCTGACTGCAGCCGGCCACGAGCCAAGCGCGATCCGCCTCGGTGTGTACGCTAGCCACTACCGCGCTGATCGGGATTGGTCAGATGCGGTACTCACCACGGCCGAGATGCGGCTGGAGCACTGGCGCAGTGCGGTGCGCCGCGCCTCCGATGCTGAGGTGGCCAAGAAGTTGCTTGCCGAGGTACGCTCGGCGCTTGCCGACGACCTGGACACCCCGCGTGCGTTGGCCGCCTTGGACTCTTGGGCGTTGAGCGTCCCAGACACCGCCCCAGAGCGAGATAGCGAAGCAGGAAAAATCATCCGTACCATGGTGCACGCGCTGTTAGGCGTCAAGCTTTAATGCTGCGCCCGTCACACTTTTAAGGGAGAATACAAAGCTATGAGCATTCGAGCACAGTTGCAGTCGGACGTCGACGAATTCATTTCCAACCTAGAAGAGTTCGCTACCGGTTCTTACCTTCGTGAAGAGGAACGCGAGTTCTGGGATCAGCCTTTCGACCCAGCACAGTTGCCGCAGTTGCGCACCATATTGGAGTCTTTCCTCGACGAGCTTGATCAGCTGCCTGCCGATGCAGACCCAGAGACCATTCCCACCCTGGTGGGGGCAACGGTGACTGCGATCGAAGAATTCAATGCCAAGAACGCCGATGCCGTGGTCGAACCAGAAGAACGCGAGGAACTGAATGCTTTCTTCCGCAAGGCAGTGGCGGCATCGCCGGCAAATACTGAGGGAATTTCCGCACTTCCAGAACTGGAATAGTCTAAGCTGTCTAGTTTATGAAGACTAGTACAGCTTTTCTCGACGCCCTGTCCGATAAAATTCTCATCGGCGACGGTGCCATGGGCACCCAGCTGCAGGGCTTCGACATGTCCGTGGCAGGTGACTTCCAGGGACTAGAAGGCTGTAACGAGATCCTCAATTACACCCGGCCCGACGTTGTCGCCAGCATCCACCGCGCCTATTTCGCGGCCGGCGCAGACTTCGTAGAAACCAACACCTTCGGCTGCAACCTGCCAAACCTTGCCGACTATGGCATCGCGCAGCGATGCGAAGAGCTGGCGTACCTCGGCGCGAGCATCGCCCGCGAAGTGGCCGCAGAGTTTCCTGGTCGCTTCGTCGTCGGCGCCCTCGGCCCCGGCACCAAGTTGCCTTCCCTCGGCCACGCGCGTTTCGACGAGCTGAGCCATCACTACGAACTAGCCGCGCGCGGCCTGCTCCGCGGCGGCGCCGACGCCATCCTCGTTGAGACCGCTCAAGATCTGCTCCAGGTCAAAGCAGCTGTATTGGCCTGCAAACGCGCTTTTGCCACCGAGGGACTGGCGCTACCGATCCTGTGTCACGTGACCGTGGAAACCACTGGCACGATGCTGCTGGGATCCGAAATCGGCGCGGCGCTAACGGCGCTGGAACGCTTAGGAATCTCCGCCATCGGGTTGAACTGTGCCACAGGCCCCGCCGAGATGAGCGAACATCTACGCTACCTGTCCCGGCACTCCTCAATTCCGGTTAGCGTTATGCCCAACGCAGGACTGCCGGTGTTGGGCAAAAACGGGGCCGAGTATCCACTCTCACCCGCGGAAATGGCAACTGCTCTAACTGGCTTCATCGATGAGTTCGGCTTGAGCATGGTGGGTGGTTGCTGTGGCTCGACGCCTGAGCATATTCGGCAGTTGGCTGCCACCGTCGCCAAGCGGACGCCACAGCCGCCACGGCTGCAGCATCCTGAGGACACTGTGTCCTCGCTGTACCAGGCTGTGCCGCTCACGCAGGACACCGGCATCACGATGATCGGGGAGCGCACCAACGCCAACGGCTCTAAGGCGTTCCGGGAGGCGATGCTCGCGGGCGATTGGGAGAAATGCGTGGACATCGCCAAGCAGCAGACTCGCGATGGCGCGCACCTGCTCGATGTCTGTGTGGATTACGTGGGGCGCGATGGCCGTGAAGACATGGTCGAATTGGCATCTCGGCTGGCCACGGCCACCACCTTGCCCATCATGCTGGACTCCACTGAGCCTGCCGTATTGGAAGCTGGATTGCAGACGCTGGGCGGACGCTGCGCGCTGAACTCCGTCAACTTTGAAGACGGTGACGGCCCGGATTCTCGCTACCAAAAGATCATGCGACTGGCCCGAGATCACGGCGCTGCCGTCGTAGCTTTGACCATTGATGAGCAAGGCCAGGCGCGGACGGCCGAGCACAAAGTGGCGGTGGCCAAGCGGCTCATCCAGGACATCACGCAGACTTGGGGACTAGCGGAACAGGACATCATCGTCGATTGCCTCACCTTTCCAATCTCCACCGGGCAGGAGGAAACGCGTCGCGACGGCATCGAAACGATCGCGGCCATCAAACAGCTCAAAGCGCTGCATCCGAATGTGCACACCACGCTGGGGCTATCGAACATCTCCTTCGGCCTGAACCCAGCCGCACGCCAGGTGCTCAACTCCGTCTTCCTCAATGAGTGCATCGAGGCGGGCTTAGACACCGCCATCGCCCATTCCTCCAAGATTCTTCCGATGAACCGCATCCAGGAGCGGCAGCGGGAGGTGGCCTTGGACATGATCTATGACCGTCGACGCGAGGGCTATGACCCACTGCAGGTCTTTATGGAGCTCTTTGAAGGTGTCGATGCCACCAGCGCCAAGGATGCCCGGGCGGAGGCCCTTGCTGCGCTGCCGCTGTTCGAACGCCTCGCACAGCGCATTATCGACGGCGAGAAGCAAGGGCTCGAGGCGGACCTAGATGCCGCCATGTTCGAAAAGGACCCCATCGAGATCATCAACCAAGACCTGCTCGCCGGCATGAAGACCGTGGGTGAACTCTTCGGTTCAGGACAAATGCAGTTGCCATTTGTGCTGCAGTCCGCGGAAACAATGAAGACGGCAGTGGCCTATTTGGAAGACTTCATGGCGGCCTCCGATAGCACCGGCGCAAAGGGCAAACTAGTCATCGCGACGGTGAAGGGCGATGTGCATGACATCGGCAAGAACCTGGTGGACATCATCTTGTCCAATAATGGCTACGAGGTAGTCAACCTGGGGATCAAACAACCAATCCGTGACATCGCTGCTGCTGCCGAGGAGCACCATGCCGATGTCATTGGTATGTCCGGGCTGTTGGTGAAGTCCACCGTGGTGATGAAGGAGAACCTGCAGGAGCTCAATTCTGCCGGACTAGCCAAGTACCCCATCCTCTTGGGCGGAGCCGCGCTCACCCGCAGCTATGTGGAACATGACCTCGACGAGGTCTATGAAGGCGATGTCTACTACGCGCGCGATGCCTTTGAGGGACTCACTCTCATGGATTCTGTGATGGCGCTCAAGCGCGGCTCTGTTTCACCCGAGCAAAGGGCCGCAGCGGAGCGAGCCGAGCAAAAGAAGGCGGAACGCAAGGCACGGAGGGAGCGTTCCTTGCGTATCGCCGAGCAGCGGAAAGCGCAGGCCGAACCCGCTGCCGTGCCAGAGCGTTCCGACGTCGATACCGCAGTGCCTCGCGCTACGCCACCTTTCTGGGGAACCCGCATCCTCAAGGGGATCTCGCTCGCTGAGTTCCTCCCGATGCTGGATGAGCGCGCCCTGTTCATGGGGCAGTGGGGCCTGAAGCCGGCTAAGGATTCCGATGAATCCTACGAGGAGCTCGTCGAGCGCGAGGGACGCCCCCGGCTGCGCATGTGGTTGGACCGGCTGAAAGCGGCCGGAATCTTGGACCACGCCGCAGCCGTCTATGGCTATTTCCCTGCAATATCCCAGGGCCAGGACGTGGCGATCCTGTCTGAACCGCAGCGGGACGCTGCCGAACGCACCCGCTTTAGCTTCCCGCGCCAGCAGCGTGGCCGCTTCCTGTGCATCGCCGACTTCATCGCTTCCGACGCGGTCGACGTGCTGCCGTTCCAGCTCGTCACGATGGGCCAGCCCATCGGTGACTTTGCCAACGAGCTCTTCGCAGAAAACAACTATCGGGATTATCTGGAAGTCCATGGGCTTGGGGTACAGCTGACGGAGGCTATGGCGGAATGGCTGCACTCCCGGATCCGCGCAGAGCTCGCACTACCAGGTGACCTGCACGTCGGGGATCAGGATGCCACCGACCCACGACGCTTCTTCGACCTAGACTATTCCGGCGCTCGTTATTCCTTCGGCTATGGTTCCTGCCCCGACCTGGAATCGCGCACCGCTTTAGTGGAGTTGCTTGAACCACAGCGGATCGGGGTGTCCCTTTCGGAGGAACTCCAGCTGCATCCGGAGCAGTCCACCGATGCCTTCGTGCTCTATCACCCAGAGGCAAAGTACTTCAACGTATAGGCTGCTTGATATGTATCAAGCAATTTTGTGGGACATGGACGGCACCCTCGTAGACTCAGAGCCGCTGTGGGAGATCGCCACCTATGAGATGAGTGAAGCCATGGGGCGCAGGCTCACACCCGAGCTGCGCGCCCAGACCATAGGCGGCACTTTCTCCAACACAGTCCGGATATGCGCCCAGCACGCTGGTATCACGGTCTCCGAGGCGGACTACCAGGGTTATCGATCCCGGCTGTTTACCAGGATGGATGAGTTGCTGCGCTCTCGCTTGGAACTAAACCCCGGCATCGCTGAGCTGTTACAGCAGTTGCATGCGGCCGGTACACCCATGATGGTGGTCACCAATACCAATCGTGTGCTCGCTGACCCGGCTATCGACGCCGTTGGTCGTCATTTCTTTAGCGACACCATCTGCGGGAACGAAGTTTCCGCCGGTAAGCCAGATCCGGAGATCTACACCACGGCAGCTGCGCGGCTCGGCGTGAAGCCGCAGCAGTGCCTAGTGTTTGAGGATTCTGGGGCTGGTATGACTGCAGCAAGCACCGCGGGCTGCCGCGTCATCGGCTTGCCGGCGGCCGGGGGAGTCCCGGCTGGGGTCGTCGATATGCGAGATCTGCACGGAAGCACCTCCTTTATAGGGGTGACCCCGGAAAAGCTGGCACGTTGGTTCGACCTCTTAGCCACCCCAGAGCCCGTTGCTGTGGAAGAATAGTTGCGTGAAGAACTTTGACTCGCTATACGCTGAACTGCTCGAACGATCCACCTCTCGTCCAGAGGGATCCGGCACCGTTGCCGCTCTGGATAAGGGTGTGCATCATCTGGGCAAGAAGGTCATCGAAGAAGCGGGCGAAGTATGGATCGCCGCCGAGTACCAGTCGGATGAAGAGCTGGCGGAAGAGATGTCCCAGCTCATCTACTGGACTCAGGTGATCATGGTCAAGCGTGGCCTGAAGCCCGAAGACGTCTACAAGTACCTCTAGGGGAGTTGGCTACCTATGTTGAGAGTTGCTGTTCCAAACAAGGGCTCATTGTCTGAGCGTGCGGTTGAGATTCTGCACGAGGCTGGCTACGAGGAGCGTCGTGATCCGAAGGCATTAACGGTCCTGGATACGGCCAATGATGTCGAATTTTTCTTCCTGCGCCCCAAAGACATCGCTATCTATGTAGCGAAAGGGCACCTGGATCTCGGTATCACTGGACGTGACCTTGCCGCCGATTCCATGGCAAAGATCCAGGAAGTAATGCCACTAGGCTTCGGTGGTTCCACCTTCCGCTATGCCGGCCCACGTGGCGCTGCGCTGTCCGTTGAGTTGTTGGAAGGTCTGCGGGTGGCTACGTCCTACCCGAACCTGGTACGAGAGGATCTCAAGAGCCGGGGGATTACTGCGGAGGTGATCCGGCTCGATGGTGCCGTCGAAATCTCAATCAAGCTGGGTGTGGCCGACGCGATTGCTGATGTCGTCTCCACCGGCCGCACGCTGCGTAAGCAGGGGTTGGAGCCTTTCGGCCCCGTCATCTGTGACTCGGAAGCCGTCGTGGTGGCTCGCGCAGGCATCGATCTCACTGATGCACACCGGGTGTTCCTGCGTCGCATGGAGGGCATCCTGCACGCCCAGAACTTCCTGATGATTGACTACAACATCGAACGCAGCCTACTGGAAGAAGCCACCACCATTACCCCTGGTCTCTCCGGTCCGACGGTGTCACCACTGGCGAACGAGAATTGGGTAGCGGTACGCGCGATGGTGCCGCTCAAGGAAGCGAACTCCATCATGGACCGACTCTCACTCTTGGGAGCAAAGGCGATTTTGGCATCGCAGATCCGGATCGCCCGCATGTAAGTTCGCAAGGAACTTTTTCTTAGCCGTTAGCAACACACCGAGTCAGCGGTGCTGCTAACGGTTTTTCTCGCGTTGAGTAGGGGGAATCAAAGGTGGCAGCCACCGGATTTACGTGCCTTTCAAGTGCAAAACGGAAGTACCCCTACTTTGAGGTAGCAGCACTTAAGGGAAAATAAGGTTAAGCGATATTTGCCCCGCCCAAAGTCCGCTTAAGAAACACGTCACCTGCAGTATTCATCAACGTTCGATTGTTAAAGACTATCGCTTCGACATTCATAAAAGTTCCACACCTAAAACGTGCATAATGCCACAATTAGAAACGCGCTTCCTGTTGGAATTGCATTGGGAAATTCACATAGGATCGCTATTATTAGTTATTGAACCAGCTTAAGAACTACCCCAATTTCCGATTTCACACTTAACGTTTCCGAAACCGCACAGCAGTTCCGGAAAACCAAACACTTGGGCACCTGCCCACCATATGTAATCTGCACCAACCTGGTACAAGGAGTACACAACCAGTGACTGAACAAGATTTCTCACAAGGCACCCGCACCGAAGAAGACCTCCTCGGCACGATGGAAGTTCCAAACGACTGCTACTACGGCATCCACACCCTGCGCGCCGTGGATAACTTCGCCATCTCCGGCAAGACCCACAATGAGGTTCCAGACTTCATTCGTGGCATGGTCCAGGTAAAGAAGGCCACCGCAATGGCCAACCGCAAGTGCAAGACGCTTCCTAAGGACAAGTACGAAGCAATCGTATGGGCCTGCGACCAGATTCTGGAGCATGGACGCTGCATGGATCAGTTCCCAACCGACTCCTTCCAGGGCGGCGCAGGAACCTCAATGAATATGAACACCAACGAGGTTGTTGCAAACCTCGCTCTGGAGCACATGGGCAAGCCAAAGGGCTCCTACCATGATCTGAACCCTAACGATGATGTCAACATGGCCCAGTCCACCAATGACGCGTACCCAACCGGTTTGAAGCTCGGCATCTACCACGCCGCACTCGACTACATTGCCGAGCTGCGTGAGCTGGCAGAGGCTTTCAACGCCAAGGGCGAAGAGTTCAAGAGCGTGTTGAAGATGGGCCGAACTCAGCTGCAGGACGCCGTCCCAATGACACTGGGCGGAGAATTCCATGCATTCGGACATGGCCTCATCGAGGAAGCTGACTTCCTGGAAGAAGCCATCAAGATCCTGCTGACCACCAACCTCGGCGCAACCGCAATCGGCACCGGCCTGAACACCCCAGACGGCTTCCAGGATGCCATCGTGGCTGCTCTTGCTGAGGTCACTGGCCTGGAGATCAAGGGCGCACCAGACCTGCTCGTCGCAACCTACGACAACTCCTGCTACATGCACGCACACGCTGCAGTGAAGCAGTCCGCGATGAACCTGTCCAAGATCTGTAACGATCTGCGCCTGCTGTCTTCCGGTCCACGCGCCGGCCTGAACGAAATCAACCTGCCAGAACGCCAGGCTGGTTCTTCGATCATGCCAGCAAAGGTCAACCCGGTTATCCCAGAGGTTGTCAACCAGGTGTGCTTCAAGGTCTTCGGCAACGACATGTGCGTACTGATGTCCGCTGAAGCTGGCCAGCTGCAGCTCAACGTCATGGAGCCAGCACTGGCACAGGCAATCTTCGAGTCCCTGTCGCTGCTCACCAACGCTGTCAAGGCACTGCGCGAAAAGTGCGTCGTGGGCATCACCGCCAACGAAGATGTCTGCCGCGCGTTCGTCGACAACTCCATCGGCATCATTACTTACCTGAACCCATTCATCGGCCACCTCAACGGTGACAAGATCGGCAAGGAGGCCGCTCAGACCGGCCGCTCCGTGCGCGAACTTGTCCTCGAAAAGGGACTGATGGACGAGGCACAGCTCAACGAAGTTCTCTCCACCGAGAACCTCATGAACCCTGTGTACCGCGGAAAGCTGTACGAGGACTAAAAGCTTCGTACTAGGGCGTCACGTTCCTAGTTTGGCAGTGACGCCCGCCTTGGGTAACGCCGATCGGTAGGAGATTTATTGGCTTGGGTCTCCTACCGAAAGGCGTGCTCAAACCCCATCATTCTTCCATAACTGAATATCTTCAGTGAAACCATTTCAACCGAGTTTCACGCGAAAAATGCCACCGCTGAGCTGTGCAAGGCGATTCCAGATTCGTGCGAAACTCACCTAACCCAAGGGAAAGACCAGTGCTCGCACTTCAAATCATCATTGTCCTCGCGGCCATCTTCATTGGCGCGCGCTTGGGCTCCATTGCCATTGGCTTTGCCGGTGGCGCTGGCGTCCTGTTGCTTGGACTTACCGGTATCCCGGTGACGATCAAGGACATTCCTTTTGATGTCATCGGCATTATCATGGCCGTCATCGCAGCAATCGCAGCGATGCAGAAGGCCGGTGGCCTCGACTACCTCGTCTACCTCGCCGAAAAGGCGCTGCGTAAGAATCCAAAGCAAATCACCATCTGGGCACCTATCGTGACCTGGCTGATGACAGTCTTCTGTGGCACCGGACATACCGCATTCTCTACTCTTCCAGTCATCGCTGAGGTGGCTAAGGAAGGTGGCGTCCGCCCATCCCGTCCACTGTCCATCGCCGTCGTCGCTTCGCAGATGGCCATCACCGCATCCCCAATCTCCGCTGCTGTGGTCTTCATGGCATCCATCATGGAACCACTCGGAGTCGGCTATGTCTCCATGCTCGGAGTGTTCCTGCTCTCCACGTTCATCGCGATCATCATCACTGCCTTTGTTACCAACTTCCTGGGCAAGGACCTGGCAGATGATCCTATCTACCAAGAGCGTTTGGCTAACGGCACCTCTAAGCCACCAAGTGGCAAGCACGACTACGCCCCAATCAAGGGTGCTAAGGCTTCCGTCCTCATCTTCCTCGTCGCGATCATCCTGGTGATGTTCTACGCAACCGCTATTTCTGACCAGGTTGGCTTGATCAGCGATCCGAAGATCCCTCGTAACGAGGCCATCATGGCCATCATGCTCGGTGCTGCAACCGTAATCACCCTGGTCTGCAAGATCAAGGCAGATACCATCCTGCAAACCCCAGTGTTCCGTTCCGGTATGTCCGCATGTATCTGTGTGCTGGGTGTTGCTTGGCTCGGTACCACGCTGATCAACCACTACATCGAGGACATCAAGCGCCTGTCCGGCAACATCTTGAATGACTACCCATGGATGCTGGCTGTGGTTCTCTTCTTCGCCGCCGCACTGCTGTACTCCCAGGCTGCTACCGCCAAGGCTCTGCTCCCAGCAGCGCTCGCCGTCGGTGTCTCCCCATTGGTTGCAGTTGCTTCCTTCGCCGCAGTTTCCGCACTGTTCATCCTGCCTACCTACCCAACGCTGCTTGCAGCTGTGGAAATGGATGACACCGGATCCACGAAGATCGGCAAGTTCGTCTTCAACCACTCCTTCATCATCCCAGGCACTCTGGCGATTTCCCTCGCTGTTGCCTTCGGCTTCCTATTCGGTAGCTTCATGCTCTAGGAAATTCCTTTTCGATACGAGGCCTCATCACTTTTGCAGTGGTGGGGCCTCATTTTCATTAGATTGGGTCTTATGACTTATCCATCAGATGCCGACATCGCCCGAGCACACCACCTCGAGCCCATGGACACCATCGCGCACCGCGCTGGATTGGATCCACGATTCGTGGTTGGCTACGGACGCGGCAAAGCGAAAATCGACGTCGCCGCCATGCCCGCAACACCTCGCAAGGGCACACTCATTCTGGTCACGGCCATGTCGCCCACCCCAGCCGGCGAAGGCAAATCCACCGTCCTGATCGGGCTAGCCGACGCCGTGCGCGCCGCCGGCCACAGCACTATCGTCGCGATTCGGGAACCATCCCAAGGGCCAGTCATGGGCCTCAAAGGTGGCGCCGCCGGGGGAGGACAGGCACAGATCGTCCCGATGGAGGACATCAACCTGCATTTCACCGGTGATCTGCACGCCATTGCTGCTGCCAACAACACCCTTGCTGCGATGGTGGACAACCACATCCACCAGGGCAATGAGCTGGGCATTGACCCGCGACGCGTCACGTGGCGCCGCTGTATCGACGTCAATGACCGTTCGCTGCGCAATATCGTCAGCGGTCTCGGCGGCCCCACGCACGGCACCCCGCGCGAAGCCGGATTCGATATCACGGCAGCCTCCGAAATCATGGCCGTGTTGTGCCTGGCCACCGATCTCAAGGATCTCCAAGAGCGGCTCGCTCGCATCGTCGTCGGGCAGACGTACGAACGCAGGCCAATAACCGCTGCGGAACTCGGCGCCACCGGCGCCCTCACCGCATTGCTTCGCGACGCCATCAACCCGAATCTCGTCCAGACGCTCGGAGGCACCCCGGCTATCGTCCACGGTGGCCCCTTCGCCAACATCGCCCATGGTTGCAACTCACTCATCGGAACTGACACTGCCTTGCGACATGCTGATGTCGTACTCACGGAGGCCGGATTCGGCTCCGACTTGGGCGCGGAAAAGTTCTTTGATATCAAGGCGCGCGCCGGTGGGCTGCAGGTGAACGCGGTAGTCGTCGTCGCAACGATCCGTTCGCTCAAATACAACGGCGGGGTAGCAAAGGATCAACTCGCATCCGAAGATCTCGTGGCACTAGAGCGTGGCTTGGCCAATTTGGGGCGCCACTGCGAGAACGTTGCCAAGTTCGGGGTGCAGCCAGTCATTGCGCTCAACCATTTCAGCAATGACACCGCCGCCGAGATCGCGCGGGTCCAAGACTGGGCTAGCGAACGCGGACTGCAGGCCGTGCTCACCACCGTGTGGGCTGAGGGCGGGGCAGGAGCAAGCGAACTGGCACGAATCGTGCTGGAGTCGGCCGTCGAGAAGCGAAGTGCGCCGCTCTATGACCCCGCGGAAGGCACGGAGGCCTCGCTGCGCACTATCGCGCGGGAGATCTACGGCGCCGCAGATGTTCAGCTCAGCGCCGCCGCGGCCGCGGATCTGCGCTACCTCCAGGAAAACGGGTGGGATAGGCTGCCAGTGTGCATCTCTAAGACGCCGTACTCCTTCTCCGATGACCCAACTCAGCTTGGTGCCCCGAATGGGCATACCCTGCATGTCCGCAAACTTGTTCCGCGCATCGGCGCTGGCTTCGTGGTCGCGCTGACAGGCGATGTGATGACCTTGCCAGGTCTGCCGAAGCGGCCCGCTGCGGAAGGCATCGACGTCGATGCCACGGGGTGCATCACTGGCCTGTTCTAGTCGGCGGTGCTACCCGGCCAACCAGGGTATTCAGGTGGTGTTCCGCCGAACGCGGGACAAAGGTTCTGGTGTGGACACCACCCACACAACTTGGAGGTTTTCGGTCGGAAGCTGCCGGCCTTGCCGTCGCCTTCGATCTTGGCCCATAGTTCGCCTAGGTCACGTTCAAAGTACTCGAGTTCCTCCCGCGATGGCGTGAGGATCATCGAGTCCATCACCTTCAGGTACATCAACCGCAGTTGCGCTGGGATGGTGTCAAAGAGTCGCCAGTACACCAGGGCATAAAAACGCATTTGGAACTGCGCGTCCTGGCTCCACTGCGGTTTAGGCTTTTTACCCGTCTTGTAGTCCACCACCCGCACTTCGCCGCTAGGGGCGATGTCCACCCGGTCAATGAAGCCACGCACCGGCACGCCGTTCGGCAGCACCTCGTCCACGTACATCTCGCATTCGTGGGCGTCAAAGCCCTGGGGGTTCTCCATCTCGAAGTAACCGCGCAGCAGAGAACGGGACTCGACGAGGAAGTCATAGAGTTCCGTCTCAGGGACGAGCTCGTGATAGTCAGGGGACTTCGCCGTGAGCTGGGCCCAATGTGGTTTCAGTCGCTTCACCGCGGCTGGATAAGTGCGTTGCTCCCGCGGCAATTTGTGCATTTCCTCTAACACAGCATGCACCAAAGTTCCCTTGACCTGCGCAACCGTGCTGGGTTCAGGCAGCCTATCGATGGCCCGGAGCCGGTAGAGCAGCGGGCACTGCTTGTAATCAGACGCGCGGGAAGGGGAGAGAGCGAGTGGTTTTGCGGAAGCCATAATGGGATAGTTTAACCCGCTCGGGATCAGTTGTTAGTGCAGCTTGATCAGGCGTGGCAAGCTGGGAAGTATGTCTGAAGCATTCCTGGATTTCATTGCAGCTAGCCCCAGTTCCTACCACGCGGCGCACGAGGTCGGGCGGCGACTCAGGGCGGCCGGGTTCACGCAGCAGGACGAGGCCACGGCGTGGTCCGCCACTCCGGGCGGCCATTTCCTGATTCGCGGCGGGGCCGTACTCGCGTGGTGGGTCCCAGATGCTCAACCGGATGCTTTCCGCATCATCGGCTCGCACACTGACTCGCCGGGCTTCAAACTCAAGCCGCGCGGGGACCTGAGCAGCGCAGACTTCCAACAAGCGGGAGTTGAGGTATACGGCGGGCCTATCATCGCTTCCTGGCTGGATAGAGAACTAGCGCTCGCCGGCCGCATCGTGCTTCGCGACGGGAGCACCCGCAACGTAGCCACCGCGGGCGACTTCCGTATCCCACACCTGGCCATCCACCTGGACCGCAGCATCAACGAGGACCTCAAGCTGGATCGCCAGGCGCATACGCAGCCAATCTTCGCCGTGGGGCACCCAGACACTTCAGTTTTGGATGTGGTTGCGGCGGCTGCAGGCGTGGATAAGGATGACATCCTCAGCCATGACATGATCACCGTGGATGCGCAACGCGGCGCGCTGTTTGGCGTCGATAAGCAGCTCATCGCGGCCGGCCGCATGGATAACCTATCCAGCGTCTACGCCTCCTTGCAAGCCTTCCTCGCTGCCACTACTTCCGCAAGCGACGTGCTGGTGCTCGCCGCCTTTGACCACGAGGAAATCGGCTCAGCGTCTACCACCGGGGCCGCGGGACCGATCTTGGAAGACGTGCTGTCCCGCACCGCCGCTGCACTGGGCGCAGGGTTCGAGGAGAGCAAACAGATGTACGCGCGCTCCACCTGTGTCTCCGCCGACGCGGCCCATTCGCTGCATCCGAACTTCGTTTCGCGCCACGACCCAGTGAACTACCCGCTGCTGGGCCAGGGCCCGGTAGCCAAGGTGAACGCCAACCAGCGCTACGCCACGAACGCGCTCACCCACGCGCTGTGGGAACAAGCCTGCGTCGCCGCGAGTGTCCCGAGCCAGGTGTTCGCCGGCAATAACAACAGCCCGTGCGGTTCGACGATCGGGCCGATTACGGCCACCCGCCTGGGTATCGACACCGTCGATGTGGGCATCCCGTTGCTGTCCATGCATTCGGCCCGCGAGCTCGCGCATGTGCAGGACATGGCGTGGCTCGAGCAGGCGCTACTGTCTTACCTGACCTTGAGTCGCTAAGATCTAAACATCCAACAGAAAGGCCCCCACATGGCATACTCCGGCCCATTCCAGGCAGGCGACCGCGTCCAGCTCACCGATGCTAAACGACGCCACTTCACGATCATCCTGGAAGAAGGGGGAGTTCTGCACTCGCATGCCGGCATCATCAAACACGATGACATCATCGGCAGCCACGAAGGCACCGTTGTCGAAGCAGCGCAGGGCGCCCAATACCTGTGCTTCCGCCACCTGCTGGTAGACCATATCTTGTCCATGCCGCGCGGCGCGGCCGTGATCTACCCGAAGGACACCGCCCAAATCCTCGTGGAGGGCGACATCTTCCCAGGCGCTCGCGTTCTCGAGGCTGGTGCAGGCTCCGGCGCGCTCTCTATGGCGCTGCTGCGCGCCATTGGCCCAGAAGGGGAGTTGATCTCCTACGAGATCCGCGAGGACCACCTCGAGTACGCCGAATCCAACGTTGACGGCTGGTTCGGTGGCCGCCCCGACAATTGGTCACCACGGCTCGGCGACCTGCAGGAAGTCACCCTGGATGACCTCGGTGGTCAGCCCGTCGACCGCATCATCCTGGACATGCTCGCGCCCTGGGAATGCCTCGATGTCAGCTCCCAGATCCTCATGCCCGGCGGAGTGTTCATGGCCTACGTCGCTACCGTGCCGCAGCTGATGAAGGTAATGGAAGGCATCCGCGAGCAAAAGTGCTTCACCGAGCCAAAGGCCTGGGAATCACTCGTACGTGAGTGGAAGGTCGACGGCCTAGCGACCCGCCCCGAGCACCGGATGAACGCCCACACCGCGTTCCTGATCTGGGCACGCAGGCTTGCCGACGGCACCGTAGCACCACGCCCACAGCGCCGCGGGCGCCGCTAGCGTTTCGCTATACTGGCGATGCCATAGGACATTACTATAGAAAGGAATTTATATATGCCTTCTGAAGCGATCTACATTGGCGTCGTCATCCTCCTGATAGTGCTAGCAATTGTTGGCACAATTTGGGCTCGCAAATGGGCAAAAGACCGGAAGAACCCAGGGGAACGTGACCTTTAACCGGGAACAGCTCGATTCGAAAGCATGCTTCCTGGGGTGTTAGGGGCGTCTTTGTCGAAAATCCACCTCCTTATGGAAGTTTTCCGGCCTTTTCCTTCCATTTGAGGGTGGAAATTCGACAATTAACTAGGACCCAACCATGTCCTTCCAGCCTCGGAAGGAGCGTGATAGGACGACGAACAACACCGCCTAGTATTGCAACTAGGTAGTGCTCCTAGGCGTCAGTCCACCATTTGAATTGGCAGCAAAGATTTTGCTTTTGCCTTCTGTCGCTGCCAGACCTGCTGTCACGGATTCTTAGCGCTCTTGCACGTTTGACTTGCCTAAAACCCAACCTGTGAACCAGTAGCCAAATACCAATAAATTTCGCTACCGTCGAAGTCATGCGACATTACCAGTGGCTGAGTCTCAACGACGATAGTCAACGAGACACTTGTGACGTTGAGTTCTTAGATCTTGGCCTTAAGGCTGTCGGTACGCAGAACACGTCGAAGTACCAAGCAAATTGGAAACTAGATGCTAGCGAAAGCTGGATCACTCAATCGATACGCGTTGCAGTTCATGGTTCAAGGTGGGCTCGCAGCTTAGAACTGCAACGCGATTTCAATGGGATTTGGAGCCATTCCATTAGTGAGACGGGGGTACAGCCAAATGATCTACCAAGGCCAGGAATCGCTTCGGACGTCGATCTTTCCCAAGCCTTAGATGTGGACTTGGGGAAGTGTCCGCTTACCAACGTGATGCCTATTCGACGTTTAGGGCTACTGGAGCACAAGGTGGCGCGCACCCCACTAGTAATGGCGTGGATTGAGATGCCCTCACTACGAGTTATCTCCAGCGACCAATACTATTCCTCACTTGACCAAAATCATGTGCGCTATGAATCAGGAACTCGCCAAGTCGATGTCACTCTGAGTGTTGATGACTTTGGCGTGGTGCAGGACTATCCGAATTTGGCTCGTCGGACGCAGGAATTATAGCTACTTGAAAGAATAGAATCACCAAACAAGTTCGCCGGGCTAGTTTTAGAGGCCAACTTCGCTCTAAGGTCGGCGGTCCCAGGCCTCACGCAGCTGTTGTGCTACCGTCGGGCCACCTGAAATGACGGTCTGAATTAGCTTAACTTCATCGTCATCATCAATTTCTCCCCGATCCACGCATGCGTTCATCAGAGCAACCGTCTCCGCAGGGCAAGGTAGTAGTCCTGCCGATAGATCGACGACCGTGCCTCGGCGAAAGGATTCAATAGCACCCATCACTTTAATGGCGTGCATTTCTTGCTGATATGTCTGCGCCGTAACCATCGCTACTCGACGGAACTCTGTCAACGGTGCGGGATGCGACTGGAACATGCCTACGAGACGTTCAACCTGCGTGGACAAGAAATCTATCCGCGCTTCCAACCTAGCGAACTCGCTCAAACTCTTTTCCTCCTCAGAACAAGACAGGCAACAAGGAATCAGGAATGCCGAGAACCTGATGTTCCCCACAATCAGTGTCAACCGGCTGCCCGTTGGGGGAGAACTTACTAAATTCTGGAGTCCTTGTAAACGGTCGAATTTCCACCTCCGTATGGAAGTTTTCCGGCCTTTTCCTTCCATTTGAGGGTGGAAATTCGACAATTAACTAGGGTAGAACCATGACTATCCCAACCCCGGAGGAAGCCCAGCAGGCCAACGAGGTGCGGCGCTTGGAATATAAGCTCCGCGAGCTCAGCGTCCGTAACACTAAGTTGGCCGAGTTGCTCAAGGCGAGTCGGGATAAGCTGCAGGTCCTTTATGAAGAGATGGAAGGGCTTAAGACCCCGCCGTCGACCTATGGTGTGTTCCTCGATTTCGCGGACCAGGGCCGTGCCGCTGAGGTGTTCACCGGAAACCGCCAGATGCGCCTCATGGTCGATCCAATGATGGATAAAGCCCAGCTCGCGCCAGGCGTGAAGGTGCGTCTGGGGGATAACGCCGTGGTGGTGGAGGCCTGCGGATACACCGAAGAGGGCATCCTGGCAACGCTGAACGAGCGCATCGGCGAGGATCGCGCGCTGGTCGCGAATCAGGCCGGTGATGAACAGATCGTGCGGTTGGCCAAAGCCCCACTGAATCAAGAGCGCAAGCCGCGCTCTGGAGACACCCTGCTGGTGGACCTCAAGTGTGGCTACGCCTTCGAGGTGATCCCGAAGTCGGAGATCCACCGTCTCGCGCTGGAGGATGTCCCGGACGTGACCTACGCCGATGTGGGCGGCCTGGATGAGCAGATCGAACACATCAAGGATGCCGTGGAGCTACCCTTCGCACACCCCGAGTTGTTCAAACAGTATGAACTCAGCCCGCCTAAGGGCGTGTTGCTCTATGGTCCTCCCGGCTGTGGCAAGACGATGATCGCCAAGGCTGTCGCTCATTCGCTGGCCGAGCGCCTCGGAATCGCAGGCGGCTCCTACTTCCTGAACGTGAAGGGGCCCGAACTGCTAAACAAGTTCGTCGGTGAAACCGAACGCCAGATCCGCCTCATATTCGAACGCGCCCGGGAGCTTGCCGCCGAAGGCCGCCCGGTCATAGTCTTCTTCGACGAGATGGAATCGATCTTCCGCACACGCGGCTCAGGCGTGAGCTCGGATATGGAGACCACAGTCGTACCGCAGCTGCTCGCGGAACTCGACGGCGTGGAATCCCTCTCCAACGTCATCGTCATCGGAGCCACCAACCGCGAGGAGCTCATCGACCCGGCAATCCTACGCCCGGGCCGCCTCGACGTGAAGATCCGCGTCAGCCGCCCCAACGAGGAGGGCGCACGAGACATTTTCGCCCGCTATGTTACTGATGAGATCCCGCTGGCCGCCCCAGCTGCCACGCTTATCGACGCCGCCGTCACCCACCTCTTCCAGCCGAAACCCTTCGTGGAGCTCACCCTCCTGAACGGGGACAAAGAGGTGCTGCACTACCGCGACTTCGTCTCCGGCGCGATGATCGCCAACATCGTGGACCGCGCAAAGAAGAACGCCATCAAGGATCAGCTTGCCGGTAAAACAACAGGGGTAACGGCGCAGCACTTAGCTCAAGCCATCGACACGGAGAATAAGGAGAACGAGGATTTGCCTAATACCTCCAAACCCGATGAGTGGGCCCGAATCACGGGTCGTCACGGCGGCAAGGTCATCGCAGCGCAGATTGTAGGTTAGAACATGTTCATGGGAACGGAAACGGAATACGGTATTGCGACTCCGAGCGATCCGCTATTGAGCCCCATCATTACGTCTACGCACGTGGTGGTGGCTTATGCGGCGTCGATAAGCGCACGGCGAGCACGCTGGGACTACGAGGCGGAGCACCCGCTGCGTGACCTGCGCGGTTTTGATCTCAAGCGCTACCACACCGTGCCGGTAGTCGATCCCAACGCGGTCGGCGTGGCCAATATGGTGCTGGGCAACGGCGCGCGCTTCTACGTCGATCACGCGCACCCGGAATACTCTGCACCGGAAACGACGAATGCGTGGGATGCCTTTATTTACGATGCCGCGGGTGACCTCATTCTCCGGGACGCCGTGGCTGCGGTGGCGGAGCTCAGCGCCCAGCACACGTCCGCGCTGGATGGGCACGCGCCCTGCCCGGAGCTGAAAATCTACAAGCATAATGTCGACGGCAAAGGCGCCTCCTACGGCAGCCACGAGAACTACCTGTACTCCCGGGAGACGGACTTCGATCAGCTGGCGGCCGCGCTCATCCCGTTCTTTGTCACGCGCCAAGTAATTATTGGTGCCGGCCGCGTGGGAATCGGCGCTAGGGGAGAGCAGCCGGGTTTCCAGATCTCCCAGCGCGCGGACTACATCGAGACGGAAATCTCCCTAGAGACCACGCTCAACCGCGGGATCATCAACACTCGCGACGAGCCACACGCAGACGAGGAACGCTTCGGGCGCCTACACGTGATCATTGGCGATGCAAACATGTCGCAGACCGCAAACTTCCTGAAAATGGGAATGACGGCACTGGTAATAGCAGCCATTGAGTCCGGCGTGTCCTTTAAAGACTTAGCACTACAAGAGCCAGTGGCAGAGGTGCAAAACATTT
Organism: Corynebacterium sp. H127; assembly: GCF_037482665.1. Classification (NCBI taxonomy): domain Bacteria; kingdom Bacillati; phylum Actinomycetota; class Actinomycetes; order Mycobacteriales; family Corynebacteriaceae; genus Corynebacterium; species Corynebacterium sp. H127. Next base: position 63,261 of record NZ_JBBHKY010000001.1, on the reverse strand, counting down.
CCCGGGACCTCACCCTGCGGCACCGGCTGAAGTTGCGAGATGGGCGCTTGCTCACTGCACTAGAGATTATGGGGGAATACCGCAAGCGAGTGACCCCTAGCACGGACGTCGATAAGCAGGTGCACGCGCTGTGGGGTGAGGTGCTCGACCTGCTGGAACGAGATCCACTCAGCACCGCTCATCTCTTGGACTGGACAGCCAAGCTCGCGCTGATGCAGGGATTTGTGCAGCGAGGCCTGGGCTGGGACGACCCGAAGCTGCAGCTCATTGACCTGCAATATTGCGACATCGACCCCGCCAAAAGCCTCTACCACGCGCTAGTGCGCAAGGGGCGGATGCATACCTTGGTCACTGAGGAGGACATTCGCAGGGCTAAAACCCTTCCGCCGCGCGACACCCGCGCTTATACCCGTGGCACCATGATGAGCAAGCATTCCGAAAGGGTGCTCGCGGCTAGCTGGGATGCCATCGTGTTGGCCACCGAATCTGGCCCCGAGCGCATCGAAATGCCCGAGGTGGATATGTACACCGCCGACGATCCGCGCAGCGTAGATTTAACAGGGTAGAAAGGACTGACATGACCAATCCACAGACCTATGGTTCCGGGCCATCTCGCGACGGCGAGGACCAGCTTGGCGTCGCCGGCCAGGCGCAGCTCAACACTCAAGGCACGGATGACCTCCTGGATGAGATCGACGGCCTCCTGGAAAGCAACGCCGAGGAATTCGTGCGTTCCTACGTCCAAAAGGGCGGGGAGTAGACTGCCGCCATGGATCCAGCAGCTGCGCTGACCAGGCGTATCAAAGGCATTGAGACTGAATACGGCATCATGGCCACCCTGCCGGGAAACGTCCCGCCGATGGGTCCGGATGAGATCGCCCGTTACATGTTCCGTCCCATCGTGGACCAGTACTCCAGCTCGAATATTTTCATTCCGAATGCCTCACGCCTGTACCTCGATGTCGGCTCGCACCCTGAGTACGCCACCGCCGAATGCGACTCTGTCACGCAGCTGCTCAACTATGACAAGGCGGGCGACCGCATTGTCGACGACCTTGCTCAGCAAGCCGAATTCGCCCTGGCAGCACAAGGCATCAAGGCCAACGTGTATCTGTTCAAGAACAACGTGGACACCCAGGGAAACTCTTATGGCTGCCACGAAAATTATCTCGTTTCCCGCAGCGCAGTGCTCAGGGTCCTGGGCAAAAAGTTGCTGCCCTTTCTGATTACCCGCCAACTGATCACCGGCGCGGGTTTGATCTACCGGCCTTACCTGGGAAGTGCCAGTTCGCATTTCGGCACCGGCTGGTGTGTTTCTCAGCGAGCCGACCACGTGTGGGAAGGCGTGTCCTCGGCGACCACCCGCAGCCGACCGATGATCAACACCCGTGATGAACCGCACGCCGACTCCAGCAAGTACCGGCGTCTCCACGTCATCGTCGGCGATTCCTCCATGGCTGAACCCACCTTCGCTCTCAAAATCGGGGCCACGGAACTAGTGCTAGAGATGATCGAGGCGGGTTGGCCGCTGCCGGACTTCGAGCTTGCCGACGAAATCGCCTCCATTCGCCAGATCACGCGCGATATCACTGGCAGCACTCCCATCGAGCTAAAGAATGGCGGGACTATCACCGCACTGTGCATGCAGCAGGAGTATCTAACTGCCGCTAGCGCGTGGCTTGCACAACGCCCCGAAACTGAGCTGGGCACCCCGCTGCCCGAACTCCAGCGGATTGTGGAGCTGTGGTCGCGCATGCTCACCGCGCTGCAGACGCAAGACTTCTCCGCAGTCGACCGAGACATTGACTGGGTGATTAAGAAGAAGCTCATTGACAGGTACGTCAACAAAGCAGGCTGGGATCTAGACCACCCGAAACTTGCGCAGATTGACCTGATGTACCACGACATTCGGCCAGGTCGCGGGATTTTCGGCGTGCTGCAAGACAAGGGATTGGTTAACCGCTGGACCACCGATGCCGCTATCGCCGCTGCGGTGGATACGGCGCCACAGACCACCCGCGCCGCACTACGCGGGGCAGTACTGCAACGTGCGAAGGAACAAGAAGCCTCCGTAACCGTGGACTGGATGCGACTGAAAACCAATGGGCCACACCCCCAGATCGTCGAGCTTAGTGACCCCTTCGCCAACGTTGACACCCGCGTAGCGGAACTTTTGGAGACACTGTGACGGAGAAAGATCCCGGCCTGGAGCGGCTGACCAACCTGACCTTCGCATTCCTGAACGCCTCTACCTTGGGCCGGCAATTCCTCACCGCAGCGTGGGTACGGCGAAACGTAGCCGGTTACCAGAACCGCAGTGATGAGGCTTTTGACAAGGCTTTTCGACGCGATCGACTAACACTAACCAAAGTCGGCGTTCCCATTGAAGCCATCGCCGACGCAGCGATCGAAAACGGTGTCCGTGTGACTGGCTACCGCCTCCAGACGGACGACTATTCACTGCCAGAAGTGACCTTCACCCCGGAAGAAGCCACTGTGCTGGGATTAGCCGGTGAACGCGGCACTGGCGGCGAGCTGGGAGTATTCGCGCGTTCCGGGTGGACCAAGCTCGCCGCGGCCGGCGCCTCCCGCGACCTAGCTGGCGGCGCAAACTTTGCCACCCTCGGGGACTTGAGCACACTGTCTGCCCAGACTTTGGACTTGATCGTGCGTTCCTGCAACAAAGGTGCCCGCTTAAGTTTTTCCTACCGCCCGCACGCGAGCGCGCCTATGGAGCAGCGCAGCATGGATCCTTGGGGCTTAGTGCCACTACGTGGCCGGATGTACCTGGTAGGACACGATGTTGGCCGCGATGCAGTGCGCAGCTTCCGCATTACCAAGATCACCGAGATTGGTGCCTCCGGCACAGCTGAGCATCCGAAGCCCACGGACGCAAACCTCCAAGACATTGTGGAGGAATCGCTGCGCCGCGGTCGCGAATTGGTCTCCGCCCGGGTGCGGGTGACACCGGGTAAGGGCACGGAATTAGCCGAGCAAGGTGATGTTTGCGGGGATGTGGTGGAACTGGTGGACGTCGATAGGCGGTGGCTGCTCCGGGCCTGCCTGGCGCACGCCCCGCACGCGGTGGTGCTGGAGCCTGCGGACGTACGGCAAGAGCTGATCTCAGCATTGGAGGCGATGTAGATGGCACGTGGAAGCGAAAGGCTCGGCGACCTCGTCCGGATGCTCAACTTGCTGCCATATTTTGAGGCGCATCCGGAACGCAGCGTCATGGAGGCTGCCCGGGACCTGGGCCGCAAGCCGGGCGACATTATGGACGACCTCAACCGCCTCTGGTGCTGCGGGCTGCCCGGGTTGATGCCCGGCGACCTAGTCGATATGGAGGCGGACTACCGCAGCGTGCGCATCGAAAACTCCCGCGGGATGAACCGCCCGCTGCGCTTAACGACGACCGAAGCCGCCGCGCTCCTCCTGGCACTGGAAAACCTCGAGAGCACGCCGGGACTAGTCAACAAGTCCGCAGTAGCAAGTGCTGCGGCCAAGCTGCGCGACATCATGGGGGAGGACGTCGGGGCAGTCTTTGATGCCACTGCGGCCGACTCGGATTCAGACACGGTGTCGCTGCTACGCGAAAGCATGGATCACCGCCGCCAGGTCCGCTTCAACTATCGCTCCGCTAGCTCGGATGACGTGGCCCAGCGCAGGGTCTCCGTGGCCCACATGTTTGTGCGAGAAGGCGCAACCTATGCCACGGCCTGGGACCATGAGCTGGGGGAGCACCGCACATTCCGTGCCGATCGTATGACAGCGCTACAGGTGCTAGACGAAGCTGCCACTGCATACGCGGAAAAGATTAGATTCAATTCCGAAGACCCTTTTGACTTCCGCAGCACCGCGCTGGTGGCCTCACTCGAAGTGGCAGCTGACTACGCCTGGATCGCAGATTATGATCCAGTGACTCTCGGCGCGCCGAGTAGGCCCGGATGGATTTCTGCCACCATGCCGGTGGGGTCGGAGGAATGGCTTGTACGCTTTGTGTTAGCCTCCGGAGGAAAGGTCAAAATCGTCTCCCCGGAGCGCCTTCGTGACGAGGTTCACCTACGCGCGAGCTTGGCGCTTAAGGCGTATGATAGCCAAACGAACGTTTAACTAAATAGCTCTCTACTTTCCCACCTAGCCTTAAGAGGAAAATATGCCAGGCCCACAAGAACTTATCATCATCGCGGTAGTACTTATCCTGCTGTTCGGTGCAAAAAAGCTTCCCGATGCTGCCCGCTCTCTGGGTCGTTCGATGCGCATTTTCAAGTCTGAAGTCAAGGAAATGCAGAATGATGGCCAGCCAGAACCACAGCAGCCTGCTATTGAGCAGCAGCCTTACCAGGTTCAGCCGGTCCAGCCACCGGTCCAGCAGCCACAGCAAATGCAGCAGCCTTATCAGCAGCCACAGGCCCCGCAGGCTCAGCCGTTGCAACAGCCAGTCCAGCAGCCTTATCAGCAACCGCAACCACCGCAGCAGGGTCAGCAGTACCCACAGCAGTAGTTACACGTGGTCCTTACGCACCGAATTCGCATTTCTAGTTCGGTGCGTTACTTGTAGATAGAGAAAAGTGGCAATGAGCACTCCAGAAACACCGGTTTCTGCCTCCAAAGCCCGAAAGGCTCGTAAAAGGAAGCGGAACAACGACGGCGCGATGACGCTGGTTGAGCATATTCAAGAGCTGCGGCGCCGACTAACCATTTCCTTGCTTGCCATTGGGGTTGGAGCCGTCATCGGCTTTATTTGGTATCAGCATTCTTTATTTGGAATCGTCCCGCTGGGCGAGCTGCTTCGCGGCCCCTATTGCGAACTCGATCCCTCTTATCGCGCCGATTTCTCCAACGATGGTTCTTGCCGACTGCTCGCGACTTCTCCTTTTGAAATGTTCAATCTGCGTCTCAAAGTCGGTGCACTCGCTGGTTTAATTCTGTCTTCGCCGATTTGGTTGACTCAAATTTGGGGCTTTGTGACCCCAGGCCTGATGAAGCAGGAGAAGCGCTGGACATTCATCTTTGTCAGCATCGCTTTCTTCCTCTTCAATTTCGGCGCTGTACTCGCGTACTTGATCATGAATTACGGTCTCGAGTTCCTTCTCGGCATCGGTAGCGAGACACAGATCACCGCGCTGAGCGGCGAACGATACTACAGCTTCTTCCTTTCGTTGCTGCTGGTTTTTGGAGTTAGCTTTGAGGTTCCGCTCTTAATCGCAATGCTCAACATTGTCGGAATTCTCGAGTATGAATCGATCAAAGATAAGCGCCGAGTTTTTACCTTGTTGCTGTTTATTTTTGCGGCATTCATGACCCCCGGTGGCGACCCCATGTCGATGACCGCACTCGGTTGCTGTTTGGTATTGCTCGTTGAACTAGCGATTCAATTTTGCCGCTACAACGACAAGCGCCGCGGAAGGCAACGCCCCGATTGGCTCGACCAAGATGACGATAATGCCTCGAAACTGGATCTCACTCCAGGCGGCGTGGATGGACCATCCGCAGTGACTGCATCGTCGTCGATAAGCGGTAGCGGCGACGTCGGCGCCAGCGGAGATGTTGCCGCCTCCGGCCCAATCCAGCCCACCCCGGGCACCTACATCCGCGGAAACCAGAACCTTGGTGACCTCTCGGACCGCCCTACAACGGCTTTCGACGACGTGCTCTAACCTGGTACGTATGACGCACCTCGCAGAATTCACCGCCTCGCTGAAATTTCCCCTCGATGATTTCCAAATCGAGGGGTGCCAGGCAGTGGAGGAGGGCCACGGCGTGCTGGTCTGCGCACCAACCGGCGCGGGTAAGACCATCGTCGGTGAATTCGCGGTCTCTCTAGCGCTGAGCCGCGGCACCAAGTGTTTTTACACCACGCCGATTAAGGCGCTGAGCAACCAGAAGTTCCACGACCTCCGTGAGGTCCATGGCGAAGATGCGGTAGGCCTGCTCACAGGTGATGTTTCTATCAACGGCAACGCCGAAATCGTCGTCATGACCACCGAAGTCCTGCGCAACATGATCTACGCTGGCTCCACCGCGCTGGATCGTCTCAGCCACGTGGTCATGGACGAGATCCACTTCCTGGCCGATCAATCCCGCGGCGCTGTCTGGGAAGAGGTCATCCTCAACCTGCACGAATCTGTCTCCATCATCGGTTTGTCCGCAACGGTGTCGAACTCGGAGGAATTCGGCGACTGGCTCAGCACCGTCCGTGGCGATACGCGCGTGATCGTCACCGAGAAGCGCCCGGTCCCGCTCGATCAGTACATGTTGGCCGGTCGCAAGCTGTTTCCGCTTTTCGACGGCGGTCCAGACGGCCGCGTCAACCGCGAGCTCGAGGACTATATCCGTCGCCTGGAATCGGGCCAAGCTGCCGACAAGAATTCCGCCTACAACAAATCCGCTGGCTTCCGCTCCCGCTCCAAGTCGGGGGAGCGCTTCTCGCAGGAGCGGCGCCCAGCTCGGACGGGTGAGCGCTTTCGTCCGCTGGGTCGACCTGAGGTGTTGCAAATTCTGCGTAATCAGAAGATGCTGCCGGCCATCACATTCATCTTCTCCCGCGCAGGTTGCGATGGTGCCCTCTACCAGTGCATGCGCTCCCAGCTGGTGCTCACCTCCGAGGAGGAAGCACAGCTCATCGCAGAAATCGTGGAGAAGGGTGTGGAAGGGATCCCGGAAGAGGACCTGAAGGTCCTAGACTTCCGACGCTGGAAGCAAGCGCTCATGCGCGGTTTCGCTGCGCACCACGCGGGCATGCTGCCAGCCTTCCGACACATCGTGGAGGAACTGTTCGTGCGGGGCTTGGTGCGCGCCGTTTTCGCCACCGAAACTCTCGCAATGGGCATCAACATGCCGGCCCGTTCGGTTGTGTTGGAGAAGCTGGTCAAGTACAACGGTGAAGCCCACGTTGACCTCACTCCCGGGCAATACACGCAGCTCACTGGACGTGCGGGTCGCCGTGGTATTGACGTGCTCGGAAACGCTGTAGTGCAGTGGGCACCCGCGATGGACCCACGCGCCGTCGCCGGTTTGGCCTCTACCCGCACTTATCCGCTGAATTCTACTTTCGCGCCCGGCTACAACATGAGCGTGAACCTACTCAAGACGATCGGCTATGAGCCCGCTCATCGGCTGTTGGAGAAGTCCTTCGCCCAGTACCAGGCCGATGGCTCCGTGGTCGACGAGGTCCGCGAACTGGAGAAGGCCGAGGCGAAAGTCGCCGATCTGCGCTCCGAGCTGGCCGCCGCGCTCGCTGCTTCCAACCCGCCCGCGCTTTCCGACGACCCTATCGCCGAATTCCTGGACTACATGGCCATCCGGCGGGATCTGAAGGACGCGGAGCGCAACGCCAAGCGACACGGCCTGGAAGAGCGTTATCAGGAAACCGTGACGGTGCTATCCAAACTGCAGAACGGCCAGGTCATCGCGATGCCGGGCAAGAAGCATCCGCTACTCGCGGTGGTGATCTCCGCTGCTAACAACGCCAAGGACCCGAAGCCGTGGATCACGATGGAGACCGGCTGGTCCGGGCGTGTCGACGCCGCCAGCTTCGGCATACCGCCGCTAGTGATCGGGCAGATGAAGCTTTCCAAGGATGTCACGGTCCATCCGCGCCGCAACACTCGCTACGTAATGGATCAGTTCCGCAAGAACAACTATCCACGCCCAAAGAAGATGCGCCTCCAGCCACGTTCGCGTGGCAACGATGAATCCGCATCTTTGCGACAGCAGCTGCGCGAGCACCCCGTTCACAACTGGGCGGATCTGGAGCAATTAGCAAGGATCGGAGAGCGGCTCACCCGCCGCAGTCGCGACCTTTCCCGACTTGAAAGCAAGGTATCGGCAGCCACCGATACACTTGGCCGCACCTTTGACCGCATCCTCTCGCTGCTTTCCGAAATGAGCTATGTGGAGTTCTCGGCCGAAGGCATCCCGGCTATCACCGACGAAGGCGAACGCCTGGCACTCATTCACGGAGAAGCAGACCTGCTCGTCGCCCAGTGCCTGCGCCGCGGCATTTGGAATGACCTCGACCCTGCCGAACTCGCCGGTGTGGTGTCCCTGTGTGTCTTTGAAAACCGCAAGGAGACACAGGGCGAGGCCGAGGCCGCCACCGATGCAATGGCCGATGCTATGAACGCCACCTACAGCATCTGGACCGAGCTGGAGGCCGACGAGCGTCGCCACCGATTGCCGATTACGAAGATGCCAGAGGCCGGCTTTGCTTTGGCGATTCATCAGTGGGCATCAGGTGCCCCGCTCGACTATTGCATGCAAGCAGCTGCGGCCTCTGGTGCCGAGCTCACCCCGGGCGACTTCGTCCGCTGGTGCCGCCAGGTCATCGACGCCCTCGAACAGGTCAAGAAGACCGGCTACACCGACGAGATCTGTGCCAACGCCCGCAAGGCCGTCGACGCGATCCGTAGGGGAGTCGTGGCTATCGGTTCATAGCTGCTTTCAGCGCCGGCAAATGCGGCCCTAGCAAGTTCACTCCCGCCACTCCGATCGGGATCCCCAAGGGCATCGCGACCATGGACTGCAATCCGATTAGCTTTCCCTCACTGATCACGGCACCGCCGGAATCTCCTTTACGAGCCCACTGCAAACCGAGGGGCAACAGGAGAGCGCCATGCCGCGCCCGAGTCCGCAGGTCCTTTGAGAGTATCCATGGCAGCTCACACATCACCGCGCTTCTTACTAGGCGGGGAACGAGTTGCTCAGCAGTAAGCGTCCCCTGGCCGCTGAAGCCACAGCTAATCACTTGTGCGCCAAGCCGGGTTTGTGGGGCAATCGGAAGTAGCGTGGTGTGCACCGCTCGCTGCAGTCGTCCCACGGCGATGTCCGTCCCGGGCAGCACCTGCCACTCTGCGACGCTCGTGTGCACGATCGGCGAGGACACCCGGATGCCATGTGTAGCCTCGCCCGCGTCGCGCAGAAAATGCGCTGCCGTGAGCACATGCGTTCCAAGGTCTGCGAGTGACTGAGCTGCGGAGGCGCCAAAGTAGGTGCGGAGGGAGGCGTCGATAAGCGCGGGGCTACTGAGCACGCCACTGGCACAACTGTGGCGCGCGGTGAGGCGGACGGCGCTGCGCATCAGGGACTCCTAGACTGGGGCAGTGACCAAGTTTCCTGATTCAGTTTATGTCCAGCGCATCGAAGCGGCACGCGCACAAGCTGCGGCCCACGGAATCGCAGGGTTAGTGTTCGGGCCGTCCGCGGAATTGGCCTACCTGACCGGCAGCTGGGAAAGCACCCACGAGCGGTTTTCCGGGCTGGTGATCCCAACTTCGGGTTCGCCGACGTACATCGCGCCGGCTGTCGATGCAGGAAACCTCGACGTCCCAGTTCCCGTGCAGGGCTGGGAGGACGGGCAGAACCCCTATGCGCTGGTGCGAGCGGTGCTCGGGTCTACGGATGGTTTTGGGGTGGGATCCGCCCTCGAGGCGACGCACCTGCTGGCCTTGCAAACCGCGCTGGATGCGCCCGCATGCCTGGCGACGCCAATCCTCAAAGAGCTCTTCATGCGCAAGTCTCCTGAGGAGGTCGCGCAACTGCGGGAGGCGGCCGCCGCGATTGATGCCGTGCACGCACAGGTTTCCTCGCTCCTGATACCAGGAAAAACAGAGACTGCCATCGCAGCGGAGCTACACGAACTGATCTTGGCCTCCGGGCACACCGCAGTGGACTTCGTGATCGTCGGCTCGGGGCCCAATGGTGGCAACCCGCACCACTCCCATTCCTCACGAAAGCTAAAGCCAGACGACATCGTCGTGGTGGACATCGGGGGAACCTGGGGAGTGGGCTATCACTCGGATTGCACCCGCACGTACTTTCTCAACGAACCCCCGGCCTGGTACCGGGTGTTGGAAGAGGCCCAGCGTGCAGCGGTCGCGGCAGTGCGGCCAGGAGTCACTGCCGCGTATATCGACGCCATCGCGCGCTCCCACATCGCGGACGCTGGTTATGGGGACAGCTTCATTCACCGTACCGGACACGGCATCGGGCTTTCGCTGCATGAGGATCCCTTCATCATGCAGGGCAATGACCTAGTGCTCGAACCCGGAATGGCGTTTTCCGTGGAACCGGGAATGTACTTCGCTGATTGCGGTGCCCGAATCGAGGACATTGTGGTGGTCACCGAGGACGGTTGCGAGGTATTGAATCGGTGTTAGGTGGTCGTGCGGAATTTCCCACTCCTTAAGGTCGCTGGAGGTCGGCGCATTCAGTGTGAGTTTTTCCACCTTTGCACCCAACCCACCCCCTTGCTAGATTAGTGACATGTCACCTATTAATGCACTTTTCGTAGGCCACGGCTCCCCAATGAACGCGATTGAGGAAAATTCCTTCACCGACGGCTGGGTAGGCCTCGGCCGAGAGATTTACAACACCAAGAAGCCCCGCGCCATCATCGCCGTGTCCGCACACTGGTACACCCGCGGCACCGCCGTAACCGCGATGCAGGATCCCCGTACGATCCACGACTTTTACGGCTTCCCCCAGAAACTCTTTGACGTCCAGTATCCAGCCCCGGGCGATCCAGAGATCGCTGCTTTAGTGCAAGACATCGCTAAACCGACCTTGGTGCAGCAGGACTATGACTGGGGGATTGATCACGGCACGTGGTCCGTCCTCACTCACATGTTCCCGCAGGCAGACATCCCTGTGCTCCAGGTGAGTGTTGACGGCACCAAGGCGCTGAACCATCACATGGAACTCGGCGCTAAGCTGGCAAAACTCGCGCAGGAGAAGAATTTGCTTCTGGTCGGTTCGGGCAATGTGGTTCACAACCTGGGCGCCATGAATTGGAATGCAGGCAACACCGGCTTTGACTGGGCCGAGCGCTTTGACAAGGACACGATGGACCTTATGCTCGATGATCCCTCCGCGCTGGCAAAACTCGCTAACCATCAGGACTTCGCCAAGTCTGTGCCGACCCCGGATCACTTCCTGCCGCTGGCCTACATCGCCGGCGCAGCCGCGGAGATCGAGGGTGAGATGAAGGCGTTCAATGAAATGCGCACGATGGGCTCCCTATCAATGACGGGGTATACCCTTAGCGCATGACAGTTTTGATCCTCGGCGCTACCAGTGACATCGGTGGCGAAATCGCGCGTCGGCTCTGCGCTGGTCGCACCGTCGTCTTGTGTGCTCGCCGTGTCGACGCCGTACCTGAACTACCCGAAGCCGCAGCCGTTCACGTCCTACCGTTTGAAGCCACCGACTTAGCCTCGCACCGCGATATCGTCGAGCAGGCCACTGCGTTCGGCCCGATCAGCCACGCTGTTGTGTGCTTCGGCATCCTGGGCTCCCAAGAGCAGGCAATACGCGATGAGGCACACGCCGCTGAAATTGCCACCATTGACTACACCGCGCAGGTCAGCATCCTCACCGTGCTTGCCGACGTCATGCGCAAGCAACCTCAACGCAGCATCATCTACGCTTTTTCCTCCATCGCCGGCTGGCGCGCCCGCAAAGCCAACTATGTGTATGGCTCCACCAAAGCCGGGCTGGATGCTTTCTGTCAGGGGCTCATGGACGAGCTCCACGGATCGAGTGTTTCCTTGGTACTCGCTCGCCCCGGATTCGTGATCGGGTCCATGACCACCGGAATGAAACCAGCCCCGATGTCAGTGGTGCCAAGTGAGGTTGCTGATGCCGTCGTTAAGCAGCGGCGATCGGGGACCGTGTGGGTACCTGGGCGGCTACGCGTGCTCGCGTGGGTGATGAAGCTCGTGCCGCGCCCACTGTGGCGACGAATGCCACGCTAGAGTCTTAAGTTATGACCAGCCCGGCAGCCATTTCCCACGACGAGCCCGCACGCCCGACGCTATCGGCCGTGGACCCCGACTTCTCCGTGCGGATTCCGTACACAGGTGTCACCGTGGTGGGGATAAACCCGGGCGGATTTGATGATCTCTCCGGGAGTGCGCAGCGGGCGATTCAAGAAGCCGGATTGATTATTGGTTCGGCCCGTCAACTGGATCTCCTTCCGGTCGGACTATCGGCACAGCTCAAGACGTGGCCGTCCCCCCTGGTGCCCGCTATCCCAGTGTTGCTGGCTAGCTGGCGCTTCCAGAATATCGTGGTGCTGGGTTCGGGAGACCCGATGTTTCACGGCATCGGCACCACGTTGGCGCGCGAATTCGAGGGGAGCTTTCGGGTGCTTCCTGCGCCATCTTCCGTTGCGCTGGCCTGCGCGGAGCTGAAGTGGGCTGTGAATGACACCGAGGTGGTGTCGCTGGTGACGTCGGAACCGGCAGCTATCATTCCGGCGCTCGATAAAGGCAAAGCATTCCTAGTGCTCGGTCGGGATCGGCGTACGCCGACGGACGTTGCGGACGTGCTAGTGGCGCAAGGACAAGGCGACGCCACCGTCACTGTGCTCAGCGACCTTGGCTCAGTCGAGGCGAAAATAGTGACCACCTCGGCTGCTGAGGTTAGTGCCCCGGAAAGCTCGTTAAACATCATAGCGATCACCCCGACTAGCTCACGCTCGCTTGTCCCTGGTTTAGCAGACGACGCTTTTGATAGCGACGGCCAGCTGACCAAGCAGCACATTCGCGCGTTGACAGTTTCGGCCCTAGCTCCGCAGCCGGGTCAGCTGCTGTGGGACGTTGGCGGGGGATCGGGGTCCGTCGCTATCGAGTTCCTGCGCTCTACACCCGGCACCTCCGCGATCTGCTTCGAACAATCCGACCTGCGGCGCGCCCGGATACGGCACAACGCCGAGCAACTCGGAGTACCGCACTTGCTAGTAAAGGGCGCCTTTCCTACGTCGGCCCCGACCCCAGATGTGATTTTCATTGGCGGGGGACTGACTGCGCCGGGAGTATTCGAAGGCTGCTGGAGCGCGCTCACTGAAGGCGGCGTGCTGGTGGCAAATGCCGTGACCTTAGAATCAGCGTCCTTGCTCTACGATCTGCACGCGCACTACGGCGGCACGCTGACCCAATTTACCGTGGCAGCATCTCATGAGGTGGGTTCCTTCCGGGCGATGAAGTCGGCGCTACCAGTGACGCAGTGGAAGATAACCAAGCAGCTATAGTTACTTCCATGACGGTTTACTTCATTGGCGCCGGTCCGGGCGCGGCAGATCTGCTGACCTTAAGGGCCGACAGGCTGATTCGGACCTGCCCAGTGTGCTTGTACGCGGGCAGTATCGTGCCGCCCGAGGTATTGGCAAACGCTCCGGAAGACGCCGAGCTGATCAACACCGCACGCATGCCTCTGGATGAGATCACCGCCGTCATTGAACGCGCTCACGCGGAAGGCAAGCATGTCGCGCGCCTGCAGTCGGGCGACCCAGCTGTGTATTCGGCATTGGCGGAGCAGGCTCGTCGGCTGACAGCTCTTGGTATCGACTATGAGATCGTTCCCGGCGTGCCATCCTTCGCCGCAGCCGCCGCGGTACTCGGACACGAGCTTACTGTGCCCACCGTCGGGCAGAGCGTCATCCTTACCCGGGTAAGTGGCCGCGCCTCCGCGATGCCGCAAGGGGAGGACCTGGCGACGCTAGGGGCTTCCAAAGCAACCCTGTGTATCCATCTTGCGGCGCATGACATTGACCGCGTAGTCGCCGAGTTGCTTCCCAACTATGGCGCTGAGTGCCCGGTGGCTGTGGTGGCCTTCGCCTCCCGCCCCGAGGAGCAGATCGTGCGCGGCACTTTGAGCACCATCGCGACGCAGGTCAAGGACGCTGGCATCTCGCGTACTGCGATGATCGTCGTCGGCCGAGTGCTCGGCGCTTCAGGTTTTCCAGATTCCTTCCTCTATTCCGACGATCGCCCCCGCGACGAGCACGGCAGGACCATCCCATGCGTGCATTAATCCTCGGCGGCACCGGCGAGGCCCGCGAGCTCGCCCGCCTCATGATGGGGCAGGGCTGGTGGGTCACTTCCTCGCTAGCTGGTCGCGTTTCTAACCCGCATCTTCCCGTTGGGGAAGTCCGCATCGGCGGTTTCGGTGGCCCCGCTGGCATGGCGCGTTGGATCTTCGAAAACGGCATCGAGGTCATCATCGACGCCACCCACCCCTTCGCCGAGCGCATATCGACGTCCGCAGCCGAAGCCTCCCGAGCCACTGGCGTTCCGCTAATCTGCCTGCACCGTAAGGCGTGGGAACCAGGGCCACGAGATCATTGGATCGCAGTGGAATCGATGTCGGAGGCAGCCTCCTTAGCGGCGCAGGACTACCACCACATTTTCCTCACCGTGGGACGCCAACAGCTAGCGCCCTTTGCGACTGACAAGCACAACCTGTATGTGATCCGGTGCGTCGAGAAGCCTGCCGCACCACTGCCAGCCCGGCACCGTCTGATCCTTTCGCGAGGCCCCTTTGACCTGGCGGGCGAGAAGGAACTGATGATGGGAAACCAGATCGACTGCGTGGTCACCAAAAACTCCGGTGGTGAGATGACCGCTGCGAAATTGGAGGCGGCGCGTGCTTTAGGCATCCCGGTGATTATGGTGCAGCGGCCACCATTGCCGGCTGGTTCCCGCGCTTACCTGGTACATACCCCGCTTGAGGCGCTGCATGCGCTGCGGGAAGTGTAGCGCCTAGTAATCGTTCTTCCTTTCGCCTGTTTTTGCGTCCAACCGGGTTGTTAGCCTCGGGCTGGCAGGTGAAATTTCGCATGCTTCTTGACTCTCCAGTAGCTGGATGGCTCATCCTGAAGTTAGCCGGTATTCGCCGGTAACGGAGTTTCCACATTCAAAGCATGGAAAGGAAATTATGTTCTCCATCGGAGAGTTTTCATATAGCACGGGCCTGGCAATCAAGACGCTGCGTTACTACGACGAAATCGGACTTCTTCCCCCTCAGCAAGTGGATTCACACAACGGCTACCGCAGCTACAGCGCTGCGCAAATGAAGGATGTCGGGCTCCTTCGTCTCTTGCGTGCCGCTGGTATGAGTATCTATCAAATGAAACAGTGTCTAGCTGACAAGGAATCGTTTGGCTTTGTCATGGAACAACGCCGCCAAGAGCTGGATTTTCAACGGTCATTGGAAGACTGGGCTCTAGAAACAGCAATACAGTGGCACGAGGAAATTGATCCAGCGATCATCCAAACTCGGATGTGCAAAGCTCAGCCATGGATTGGGGTTGAAAGCACCATCGACCTCAATGATCTTAAGGACTCTCAGGATTTCGATCTTCTTGATGAGGTCGGTGAGTTGCTAGATGAACAGTTTGAAGTGCTCACTGATGAGTTGCAAGCTTGCGGGGTGATTGCAAGACAGCCATTCGATACCTGGATGACACTTGCAAGTGACAAAAGCAAAACAAGCAAGCTGAGCATACAGTTTTGTGCAGCACTCACGCAGCCAATTCCAGAGGTGCCTCACATTGAAGGAATCAAGGTTTTACGGGGTGAACTTCCTACCCGGGAGGAGGCCTTCATTTTGGTGACCACACCGCTGAGCGAAATGTCGGAGGATGCACTTGCCAATGACTTTTCCATGCGCCTCCCTGGAGGGCCAATGCCAGTGCGGGAAGCCCTAGCTCTCGCGGTTTATGCCGAGTCACGAGGAACTTCACTCGGAATCCATCGCCAGCGAACGCGGGTCGAGGGAGATAACGCTATAACAGAAGTTTCAATCACTCTTCCATAACGATTAACTACTCCAGCGGCATGATTTTCACCCAATGCTGGAACAGCCTAGGTTGAGTGACAGCGCGTTGAGAACGCGCAGGCAAGCGGCGGTGTCGGCGGGGTCGATGCCGTCGAAAAGCTGCGTGAGGATGCTATCGCCACGGTCGTTGTTGACGCGCAGATATTCGCGGGCGTGGTCGGTGAGCGCGACGGACCGCGCGCGTTTGTCAGACGACCTCCGCCATCGAATCCACTTTGCCTTCGGAAGCGATGATCACGAGGCACAGCCACTGTTTGAGGGTGAGCTCGGGGAGCGCCTGGTCGAGCGTGGTTTGTATGCGCTTGGCCAAAAGTAGGATGCCACTGAAAGTGAGTGCTTGTTCTCGCACGATGCCCCCATTTATGTAACTCGTTACATTTTGGCACCGGATCTAAATTCCCAGGAGGGTGAGATATGAAACCAGAGCCACGATACGGTCGAAGACACAGTTTCTACGTGCTTTAATGGATGTAACCGTTCAGCCCGCCTCATTCCTAATGGAATGGGAGTGGGCTGGATCTTTTTCTACGTACGAGGATGACGCCTTGCTGGAACTCAAATCTGGCACCTCCGTGGCCGAGCAAATTGAACTCTTGCGACATCGCGGTATGAATCTCGATCCTGACGAGGCAACCAATGGTTGTCGCACGTTTCTTACTACCGTCTGTCGGCATACTGGCACATGCGAAAACTAAGCGACGAGCGCTTTCAGACAGGAACGCACTTTGCAGATGCGATTTCACTGTACGAGGCTGACCGCAAGCTGAGAACCCTGGTACATGATGCAATAGAACGGGTAGAGGTCTGTCTTCGAACTCAGCTTTCTAACCAAATCAGTGTTCCCGGAGGATTGGCCTACCTAGATGCGAAGAACTTTCGAGCTTCGTTTGACCACGAGAATTGGTTGCGCGTCATCAATGGGCGCGTGAAAAGGGCCCGAAGACAAAACACAGCCATTAAGCACTACGAGTCGCAATATGGTGGCCGATTCCCACTGTGGGTACTTGCGGAGGTGCTTGACTCTTCCGATATCTCAAAGCTTTTCGACGGACTCCACTTCGCTGACCAACGAGAGATCGCCGAAAATCTGGGCTTCATCATTGACGTCGATGGATTGACAAAGAGCCAACGGAAAAAGATCACTACTCGTCATCCGCTAGCGGCCTGGCTCGAGCAATTAACGGTTGTGCGAAACACTGCGGCTCATCATGCGAGGATGTGGAACAAATCCTTTGTTCCTGCTCCAACCACCGCATTCAGCAGAATTTCGGGACTAGATCAACTTCCGGAGGGGCAAAGTGAAAAGACATTTGGAGCGCTTTTGATGCTTGCCTTCATCCTCGAATCAGTGTCACCGCATAGCTCTTGGAAACTCAAGGTAAAACGCCTGCTTCAGGAAGGTTTTGAAAAGCACCCGTTTTACTTTTCGGGAAGTATGGGATTACCCGAGATCTGGGACGAGTCACCAATCTGGTGCAGTTAACCTCGGACTGGCAGAGTGCTTGCCAGTCCGAGGTTCGACGACCTTATGAGTACCGTCGCGAGGTAAACACCCGCGTGCCATCCACGCCGTCGTAAACCTGAGTCGTCGAAGCGCCAATAATCACCATGGTGCGCATATCGACGATCTCTGGATCGAAATCGCGCAGAGTGGTCACAACGACGTTTTCCACATCTGAGCCGACTGCCCGAGCTACGATCACCGGGGTCTCTGGAGCCTGATACTCCATCACAATGTCTCGGAGCAGCGCCACTTGTTCCCGGCGCGTCTTCGACGCCGGGTTGTACACCGCGAATGCCATGTCTGCACCAGCGAGCGCACGAATGCGCTTCTCGATGACAGGCCACGGCTTCAATCGATCCGAGAGCGAAATCATGCCGAAGTCGTGCCCCAGTGGCGCTCCGACTCTGGAAGCGACAGCCTGCGCTGCCGTCATACCGGGGACGATGCGAACCGGGATATCGCGCCACAGGTCATCATCCGCAGTCTCGAGCACAGCTGCGGCCATCGCGAACACTCCTGGGTCACCCGAAGATACGACAGCCACGCGGGCGCCACGCTTCGCCATATCCAGCGCCATCGCGGCGCGCTCGGCCTCGACTTTGTTGTCGGACAAGTGTCGGTTCTGCCCCTTACGTTCGGGGACGCGGCTTACATAGGTGGAATAGCCAACGATGTCGGTGGCCTGCGCCAGTTCGGCAGCAACTTCCGGGGTGGTCCAGCGATCAGCGCCTGGGCCAAGTCCCACGACGACAACCTCGCCTTTGTGCTCTGGGGTTGACGTCACGACACGCGAAGGCACCACAACGCACGCAAAATAGGGAACCTCAGTGGCTTCGAGGACAGGAACTACTTTTTGTTCGGACATCGTCGCACGGATCACCACATACGCGCGATCAGCCAGGCCAGTAGCAATGAGAGCAGAACGTACCTTGTCGAAGGTACGGCCGAGTTTCATGATGACGGCGGTATCGGTCGTCGATAAGCGGCGGATCAACTCTTGCTCCGGCAGGGTGCCGGGCAGGACGGTGAGGACCTCCTCGTCCTCCGCCAGTGGCATGCCGAGCACGTCCGCGGCCGCGGTGATGGACGGGATGCCCGGGATGATCTCGGCCTCATCCGCGTGCTCCAGCAGCGCTCGGTGGAGGTGTTGGTAAGACGAGTACAGCATCGGATCGCCGAGGGAGAGCACGGCTACGGTCTTGCCGGCCGACAGGTGCGCGGCGAGGCGGAAAGTGGCCTCTGAGTAGAAGTCAGCCAGCGCACCGGCGTAGCCACCCGGGTGATTGGTACTGCCCGTGGTGACGGGGTATTCCAGCAGCTCCTGGTGCTGACCGTCGCGGAAGTATTCCCGCGCGATCTTCGCCGCAGTGGAGGATTTGCCCGGCGCGGCATGATAGGCGATGACGTCGGCCTCCTGGATGGCTTTGACTGCCTTGACGGTCAGCAGCTCGGGATCACCGGGGCCGACGCCGATGCCGTACAACTTGCTCATGGCAGGATCTCCTGATGGGTAGCCAGCGCATTGAGGGCGGCGCAGGTGATGGCGGAGCCACCGCGTCGACCGTGGACGGTGAGGAATTCGATGCCCAGGTCGTGCGCGACATTGGAGAGATCGGCCTTCGATTCAGCAGCGCCGACGAAGCCGACGGGGATTCCGAGAACAGCGGCAGGGCGAGGTCTGGTTTCGTCTTCAGCTAGCCATGTCATGAGGTGCACCAACGCGGTTGGCGCATTACCGATGGCCACCACGGCACCCTCTAAGACTGGCTCCCACAACTCAACGGCTGCGGCGGAACGGGTGGTGCTCAGTTGCTCGGCAAGAGCTGGCACGCGCTCATCCTTCAAGAAGCACAGTACTTCGTTGTCCGCGGGAAGTCGTCGGCGGGTGATTCCCGACGCCACCATGTTCACATCGGTGATGATCGGCTTGCCGTTCTCTAGGGCGGTGCGAGCTGCAGGAACGAGCCCGGCAGAGAACTCGATGTCCTCCGCCAGATCTGTTTGACCAGCTGCATGGATCATCCGGACCGCGACTTGAGCTTGCAGGTCATCGAAAGCGGAGAGGTCGGATTCCTCACGGATCATGGCAAAGGACTGGCGGTAAATTTCATTACCGTCGGTGATGTAGCTGTGCATGCTTCCTAGACTAGTCAGTCGTGCTGCGGAATTTCTCACCCCTTGCGGTCATTTCCGCCTGGCGCATTCAGAGTGAGAAATTCGGCCAGAGCGCTCAGCAGCTGCCAGCGACCTCATATTCACCTTCGCCGAGCGCCAAGTAGTCTGTGTAGTCCACTCGCGGATGTCCGCAGCGGCGCTCACAACCCGAAAAGTGCGTGCGTTCGGACACACCCTGCGACATCAACTGCAGCGCGTCCCTGCGCACATCGGATCGGGACTTCGTACACCCCGGCAGGCCAGTGCAAGCAGTGACGAGCAGCCGAGGGGAGTGCGCATCAAAAATCAGCCCCATTGGGGCAAGCACCTTTGCCACCGCCTCAGCTTCGCCTTCATCTAAGTCGTGAACGAGGACGCTGTGCCATGGGGTGACCTGCACTCGCTTCTCGACGGCGCACAGCAGCTCAGCCACCTTGCGCGGCAACACCCCGAGAGGCAAGCCTGCACCCAGGGACACTGTGCCGTCTTCACGGTCGAACCAGCCAATGTGGGTGGGTTCTTGGACCTCTACATCCACGGTGCCTAGCTCACAGAACTCGGGCTTTTCTGCCACCCGCCAAGCTTCGCCGCGCTCGCGCTGCCATCGCAATGCGTGTGCTGCGATCTCGGCGGCAGGATTTTCACACACCTGCGTGGTGGCCTTACCACCGAGGATGAGGTGAGCTGCGCCGTCCCGGTAAATTATGCCGAAGTCGGGTTGCTGAGCCAGGATGGCTCCGTTGCCGGCGTCAATTCCGAACAGGGTGCGACCGGACAAACCGGAGAGTTCTGCTTCCGCAAGCAGCGCGGCATCCAATTCGGTGACCAGCTCCTCCAAGTTGGCCAGGGGAGTGGCGATAATGTTGCGGATTTTGTCGTGGGGGATGCTGGGCACGAACTCTGCGGACAGGACGGACGTCGAGAAGCCGTCGGTGTCAGAGATCCCGCGGACCTGGACGTTGCCGCGGGTGGTGAGGTGAATGTCGCCATCGCCGAAGTCCGCTGCAAGCTGAGCAAACTGCGCGAACTGGGTAGCAGACATCACACCACCGGGGAAGCGAACGCGACCAATTGCGCCATCGGCGGCGTGGTGAAAGCTGAGCGCGCCGGGACAGCCGTCGACACGCGAGCGGTCGCCCAAACCGAGGTCACAGGCTACTTTCTCGGTGGAGGCATGAAGAGGGAAAGTCATGCCCACTATTTTAGGCCTTCGAGCTAGGGCTACTTTTACGGCCATTCAGCCAACTACCTAGCCAAGTAGAGCGCACGAACACGTGGTAAGTGAGCAAAAGCAGAGCCGAGGTTACGACGAAGTTCAGGCTAGCTTTCACCATGATCGGCCAAGCCAGATGCGCGATAAGGACTTCAAAAAGCGTCAACAGGACAAGATGCATCAGGTACATCCAGTAGGACGCATCGGCAAGGTAGCGTACCCACGGTCGGTACACGTTCAGGTAACGCACCGACAGTCCCAACAGCGCGTAGCAGCATGACCATCCGGCCAATGCTTGCAGGGTTGACCACACTGGTTGAGGTGCATCGATGCCGATAGAAATGGCACCAGTGGTAACCAATGTCAGAGCGGTAGCTACCACAGCAAAAGCACTGTGGAACCATGCGTGATTGCCAATCCGTCGGAGTGCGGAATCATCGGAGGAGAGAACCCAACCCACCCCAAACGCGCCCAAATAGGCAACCAGCGCAACCGGGTCAGGCATCAAAGTGGTAGGTGCGATAAGGCCGGAAGCCTCTTGCTGGATATTCGTCGTAATCGCATAAGGAATTGCCGCCAGCAACACACCCAGTGGGGAACTTAGGCACCGCATGAGGAAATTTCGCACAGTGGCGAAAGGTTCTGGCATCAGTTTGGTAGCTGCCCAGCGCAGCAAAAGGGCGAGCACGATGCATTGAGCAAGCACCCAGAGGAACCACAAGTGTCCCAGGTCGAATGCGCCAAGAACTCCGCCGTGCCCAGCAACATCGGGACGCACCAACTCTTTGCCGACACGGCTCGCGTGCCAAGCTGCCAACAAACCGAGTGGCAAGACGGCAAACGGCCAGAACACAAAGAGTGGAAGCACGATGCGGATCAGTCGATCCCGCAGGTAAGACCGAGTACCTCGCCTTGAGCGGACTAGTCGACCGAAATATCCGGCAAGTACCAGAAAGAGTGTCATGCGGAAGAAGTGGATCGCAGAAATCACCACCAAGGGCCATTCCGCGCGCTGAGAGTCATCGACAAGCCAGGGGATCTGAGCGGTGTAGGGCATGAGACCATGCAAAACGATGCCAAGCAACAATGCTGCAGCACGGACTGCGTCCAAACCGTGAATACGGGTCTTAGTTGACTCAGTCGTCGACATCGGTGATTCCAAATGCTGCCAAGACTGCCTTGGTGGTGTTCACTGCACTGTCATAGGTGTGCTGTCCAAGAATGATGTCGGTGGGAAGCGATTCGAGCAGGGACCACAGCGTTTCCGCTGCTTCCTTCGGATTCTTGGCTCCACTGTCGCCTAAGAGCTGTTCAAAGAGCTGCACAACGGTTGCTCTACCTTCACCTAGCTTGGCAGCTGTGGGTTGATGTCCGAACGCCCGCGACACAAACATCATGTGTACCTTTTGGAAGGTCAAGTTCGTTTCATCCGCAAAGAGGATTTCTTTAACCATCGCCCACAGCATTGACTTTGGTTGTGGATTCTCGAGTTGCTCAATCGCGCAGCGAATCTTCTCGCCGCGCTGCTGCTGGACAAATTCCAAGACAAAGTCGAGCATGGCTTCCCGGTCGGTGAAGTAGTGCTGCACGGCGCCCATTGAGAGCCCTGCTTGCTTTGCGACGGCCCGAAGGGTCGCCCCTTCTAACCCCTTTTCTCCAGCAATGTCAACGATGGCTTTTGCCAGCGTACGGCGTCTTTCCTCATGGTCAACCAGTTTCGGCATTAGTTGCTTCCTTCCTCTCCCCATCTATTATCATGCAATTGCACGACAAAGGGAAGGACAACTTTCCGAACTGCCTTTAACGGTTGAGCCGTTGACACTTTTCACCAGCCAGTATTGCGCGGAGCTAACTCACAAGTCTCACCAATTCTACGAAAGACGGATCATGGAAGTCGGATTTCGGTTGCGATCGCCGCGAACTATCGCCAATTGTGCTGATACCACCCCGAGATCCGACTTCCATGATCCGACAATGCCGACCCAGCGCAGTATTCTGGGAGACATGTCTTCCCGGCGCCCTGAAAAGTTGCGCGGCTATCAGTTTTCCGATGCCGCTCTACTCGCACAGGTATCTGCGCCGCTAAGAAGGGACTTCATCCGTTTCCTGCTGCGTCGCCGGCCTGTGCATCGCTCCATCATCGATGACGTGAAGGTTCCGCATTTCGGCGGGTCGGATCGCGTGTTCGGGATGGAACCGGGAACCGTCACCGAGGTGGGTGCGCTGCGTTTTCTCGGAGCGGGTAAGAATCCGCGCAGCTCCAAGCGTTTCGAGTACGTCACCACCGATTCCCATGGTCGGCAGCTCACCGCGACTGGAGCTATGATTCGCTCGACTAGTCCAAGGTCCCAGGGGAAACGGCCGGTCATTGGCTTTGCGCCTTCAACGCAGGGCGTGGCGCAGCATTGCGACCCATCACATAGCTCCGCGATCGGGTTCAAGGTGTTTAACAAGAAGCCTCGGGATGTCATCGCAGCATATGAGTTGCCGGTGATGCTCGCGTTCCTCCATCGGGGCTGCGATGTGGTGTTCATCGATTATCCGCGCGATCCGGATGCTGCGATCCAGTACTATATTGATCACATCGCCGCAGGCCACGCCCTTTACGATGCCCTCAAAGCCTCCCGCAGCCTGGGCATCCACGAGGATCAGCCCATCGGACTGTGGGGGTTTTCCCAGGGTGGCGGCGCAGTCGGGTGGTGCGTGGAGAACCCTGCACTGGAGGTTAAGGCCGCCGTGGTGGGAGCTCCGCCCTCGACGCTTGAGGAGGTGATGCGCCACGTGGATGGCTCTCTGGTCGTCGGCACGCTGGCGTACTCGGTGGCCGGCCTCATGGTGGAGACTCCCGAGCTGTGGGAGCAGCTGTGGCCGCTGTTCAACGAGCACGGGCGGGCGCAGATCCTGGCCAACATCACCACCTGCGCGGGCGGCACCGTTTTCGCCAGCGGCTATGAGCACACTCGCAATTGGACCGTAGATGGCCGTTCTTTCGCCGAAGTCGTCGTGGAACTACCCGCAGTCGCGGCTGCTTTACGACGTCAAGAGCTCGGCCACACATCCCCAAAGATTCCGGTGCGCCTGTGGGGCTCCCGCCATGACGACGTTATTCCGGTCGGGCAAGTCCGCACCTTGCGGGACCGCTGGCGTGCGCAGGGTGGGGAAGTCTCCTATACGGAATCTCGGTTTGTACCGCTGCCTGGGCGCACTTCACTCAATCATTTTCTGCCGTACTACCTGTCGGTGCCGCAGCAGATGGAGTGGTTACTGGAGCGACTGCGCTAGTTGAGGAAAAACTCGCAGAAGGTGTCATCTGGCAGAGTGACTTTGATTCCCCCGTCAATTTCCGAAACGCGCGAGTTACGCTTGGCAGCCCACAGTCGAAGTGCGTCCTCAATGTTGTCCGTGTTGTGGAATGCCTGTTGGGTGTAGCGGTTGAGATCTTCCATCTTGGGTTCATCTAGTGGAATATCCACGGCGAAGAACATCGTGGCTTGGCCAATGTCTCCGCCGAAGAAGGCATTGAATCCGATCAACTGCGCAGCCACGGATGCCAGCCCAGCACCAGGCAGCAGACCAAGGTCATTCAGCTCATCGATCTTGATGGATGGTTCCGCGAATTCAGGGATCTGCAGTTCCTGTGCGCGACCTTGCAGCTCGGTGATTCCGCTGATAGCTGGGTGATCCAGGCGCTCGGCAAAGCCCCGATCGTGCCAGGCCCACTGCCACACTGAGCCTTCGAGCGTGCCCAGCACCTGCACAGGAAAGCTGGACTCGCCGAACGCGATCGTGCCGGTGGAAATGTCTACAGTCCAATCTTCATCTCCGGCGCAATCGCCAAGTGTTTCCTGAGCTTCCAACGTCAGGATGGAATGGTCTGCAATCAAAGTGTGGAGGACGGGGGATTGGCACGAGGTACACGGTTGAACAAGGCCATGAATTTGAGCTTAAGAGATCCACAACGAGTGTGTAAGGCTCATCGCACGAATTCGGAAGGAAAATTCCGAATTGTACAGTTATGCACAGTTAGTTCCGCGCCAGGACCCCAAATAGGAAAGATACTTCCGTTCAGGCGATCGCGGCTGCGCGAACTATCAACAACGACACGTTGAAAGCCGCAAGCGAAATCATGCTATCTACATTGCCTTTTAGCGGCTCACCACTGACCGGAGCTGACAGAGAACTACGGCACAGACGCTAAGAAATAGCTCCCTAGCAGCGCGCCCTTTCGACCGCCTTTGACACCTGGTCACGTACCATGTCAGGTACGCCACAATCATGCCAGTGTCACATGAGGGGTCTCGCGGAATCCGGTGCAAGTCCGGGCGGTCGCGCCACTGTCACAGTCAGACCTGCAACCCCGTCTTTTGTGTGACGCAGCGAATGGGCGCGTAACCCTGACCACTGCATTTCTAAGGACGAACCAAACGTGATTGCCCTGCTGTCCACTTCGGATACTGACCTGCTCTCCGCCAAGGCTGCCAACGAGGCCGAGAACGTCCAGTTCAAATACGCCAACCCGATGTCACTGAAGGCCGACCACGTAGCAGAATGGCTGGGCGATGCATCCATTGCCGTCGTCAGGTTGCTGGGCGGCAAGCGCGCCTGGGAGGCTGGCTTGGAAGCCGTCCTGAAGACTGGTATTCCCACCGTGGTCGTCTCGGGCGAATTGGCCGTCGACGCCGAGCTGACCGAGCTATCCACCGTCCCCGCGGGCGTTACGACGACCGCCCACACCTACCTCGCCGAGGGCTCCGCCAAGAACCTGGAGCATCTCTACCGCTTCCTCTCGGACACGATTCTGCTCACCGGATTCGGTTTCGACGAGCCAGAGCACATGCCGCTGTGGGGATTCTTGGAACGCGGCACCTGGGCAACCGGGGAGTCCAAAAGCGGCCCGAAAATCGCCGTCTTGTATTACCGCGCCCAGCACCTCGCAGGAAACACCGAATACATCAAGGCTCTTAGCCGCGCGATCGAGGAGCAGGGCGCGACTGCGCTGCCGATCTTCACGGCGTCGCTACGCCAGGCCTCCCCGGAGCTACTCGCTGAGCTCGCCAAGACCGACGCCGCGATCACGACTGTCCTGGCAGCAGGCGGAACCAAACCGGCGACCGCACAGGCCGGTGGCGATGACGAGGCCTGGGACGTCGCGGAACTGGCTGCCCTGAACATCCCGATCATTCAGGGCCTCGCGCTGACAACACCGCGGCAGCAGTGGGACGAGAACGATGACGGCATGACCCCACTCGATGTAGCCACACAGGTGGCAGTGCCAGAATTCGACGGCCGCATCATCACTGTGCCCTTCTCCTTCAAGGAATACGACGCCGATGGTCTCATCGCCTATGTCCCGGATGCAGAGCGTTGCGCACGCCTTGCGGGAATCGCTGTGAAGCATGCCCGTCTGCGTTACCTAGACAATTCCCACAAGAAGATCGCCGTCATGCTGTCGGCGTACCCGACCAAGCACGCCCGCATCGGCAACGCTGTCGGCCTGGATACCCCAGCATCGACGCTGCGCGTGCTGCGCGCGATGGAGGAGGCGGGCTATGACCTCGGGGACACCGCCCAGATCCCCGGCTACAACGACATGGACGGCGATGCTTTCATGCACGCCATCATTGCGGCGGGCGGTCATGACCCAGAGTGGCTGACCGAGGAAGTGCTGGCCAACAACCCGCTGAAGCTGTCCGCCGCCAAGTATCGGGAATACTTCGCCACACTGCCGGAGGCTACCCAGGCAGAGATGACAGAGCACTGGGGCGCAGCTCCGGGCACGCACTACGTGAACCCAAGCACGCAGGAGATCTACATCGCGGGCCTGCAGTTCGGCAACGTGGTCGTCATGGTGCAGCCGCCACGTGGCTTCGGCGAGAACCCGGTTGGCATCTACCACGACCCTGATCTGCCGGCGAACCACCACTACCTGGGCACCTACTACTGGCTGCGCTCTGTCTTCGGTGCCGACGCGATCGTCCACATGGGCAAGCACGGCAACATGGAATGGCTGCCGGGCAAGACCGTCGGTATGTCCGCTGAGTGCTACACCGACCAAGCCATCGCCGACATCCCACTGATCTACCCATTCCTGGTCAATGACCCCGGCGAGGGCACCCAGGCCAAGCGCCGCGCCCACGCCGTGCTGGTAGACCACATGATCCCGCCGATGTCCCGCGCCGAGTCCTACGGCGATATCACGCGCCTGGAGCAACTGCTGGACGAGCACCAAAACATCTCCGCGATGGATCCCTCCAAGCTCCCGGCGATCCGCCAGGAGATCTGGACCCTGCTGACGGCAGCCAAGATGGACCAGGACCTCGGCTGGGAGGAACGCCCAGATGAAGAAGTCTTCGATGACATGCTCATGCACATCGACGGCTGGCTCTGTGAGATCAAGGACGTCGCGATCCGCGGTGGCCTGCACATCCTTGGCCAACCGATCGAAGAAGAAATGCTCATCGACCTCGTCCTCGCCATGCTGCGCGCCCGCCAACTGTGGGGAGGAGAACAGTCCGTCGCGGGGCTGCGCGAAGCCTTCGGACTCTCCGAGCAGGGCGATGAGACCCGCACGCGTGTCGACGCGGTGGAGGCTCAAGCCAAAGCCCTCCTCGTAACTCTGTCGGGTCAGGGTTGGGATGCTGGGGCCGTCGATAAGCTTGACGCACCCGAGCAGGTCAAGGACATCCTGCGGTTTGCCTGCACGGAGATGGTGCCGCGCCTGGAGGCGACGCCACGGGAAATCACGCAGATCCTGCGGGCATTGAGCGGCGAATTCATTGAGGCCGGACCATCCGGCAGCCCGATGCGCGGCCTAGTGAACGTGCTGCCCACTGGGCGCAACTTCTACTCGGTAGACCCGAAGTCCATCCCGTCTCGCCTGGCCTGGGAGACCGGCCAACTGCTCGCCGATTCGCTGATCGATCGCTACCTTGCCGAGCACGGCGAGCACCCGAAGTCCGTAGGCCTGTCCGTGTGGGGTACCTCCGCGATGCGTACTTCCGGCGACGACATCGCCGAGGTCTTCGCGCTGCTCGGCGTGCGCCCGATCTGGGACGAGGCTTCGCGCCGCGTGGTAGACCTGCAGGTAATCCCCTTGGAGGAACTCGGTCGTCCGCGCATCGACGTCACGGTGCGCATCTCCGGTTTCTTCCGCGACGCCTTCCCACACGTCGTCGCCCTGCTTGACGACGCCGTCCAACTGGTCGCGGACTTGGACGAGCCTTCTTCCGAGAATTTCGTCCGGGCGCATGCGGTGGAGGGTAAGCCGATCCGCCGCATCTTCGGTTCCAAGCCGGGTACTTACGGCGCGGGACTGCTGCAGCTCATCGAATCCGGCAACTGGCGTGACGACAAAGACTTAGCCGAGGTCTACACCACCTGGGGTGGCTACGCTTACGGTCGCGGTGTCGACGGCATCGAGGCCAAGGATGAGATGCGCGAGGCCTACGGACGCATCTCCGTGGCCGCGAAGAACGTAGATTCCCAGGAACACGACATCGCCGACTCCGATGACTACTTCCAGTTCCACGGCGGCATGGTGGCCACGGTACGCGCGCTCACCGGCAAGGATCCGGAGGCCTACATCGGAGACTCCACCCGCCAAGAAACCGTGAAGACCCGCACCCTGCACGAGGAATCGCGCCGCGTGTTCCGTGCTCGCGTAGTCAATCCGCGCTGGCTGGAAGCTATGCGGAATCACGGGTACAAGGGCGCTTTCGAGATGAGTGCGACCGTGGACTACCTGTTTGGCTACGACGCCACCACAGGTCTCATGGACGACTGGATGTACTCCACACTGACCGAAGAATACGTGCGAAACGAGACGATGCGCTCATTCTTCGAGCAGTCCAACCCATGGGCGCTGCGGGACATCTCCGAGCGTCTTTTGGAGGCCGCGGATAGGGGAATGTGGGCCGAGCCATCTGCGGAGGACTTGGATACACTGCGGTCTACCTTCTTGGAGATGGAAGGGAATTTGGAGGAGCGGTAGGTTTTCGTGGCGACTTCTTCGTAACTCCCTGGTGGTCACTTATTTTCAATAAGGGCCACCTTGATTTTACGAAGAAGTCGTTACGAAAAGCTGCGCCCACTTGATCAGTTGTCATCGACGACTTCAAAGGCCAATACGTCTGAGAATCCACTGCCCAAATCCACTGGGCCAAAGTTCTCCAGCGAGCGACTATTCAGGTTGAAACTCTTGAACTCGACTCCGCCAGAAAGAGACTGTTGCGCAAAAATTACTTCTTCGCCAATGGTGTCATACGCAAAGACATAATCGAAAGACTTGACGTTGTTGGCCCCTGGGCGGCTCCACAATGAAGTCAACTCGTTGCTTCCGACATTCAGCATTTTGATGCCATTGGAATCAGCCCATGTGACCTTGTCTTCATTAATCCACTGTGGAAATCCCGAGGCGTTGATAGGTGAGACTTCCATCTCGGGATCAAAACTCAATTCCACTAGTTTTCCCACAAAACCGGAATCTGGGTCAATTGAGGCGAGAACGTATCGATTGTCAGATTCACGCTGGAATAATTGGACAATCGTCCACTTTCCATCTGGTAATTGAATACATTTGCCGACACCAATCTTTCCACGGAATTCTGATTCTTTCGGCAGCTCTATTGGCGTAATCTGGTCGGACAAACCATCAGATTGCAACGGCGCAATAAAATTAGCTGCCGATTGACCGTCACTTGAATCAGTCTGGGCGAGGATATACTCCGCATCTCCACACCGAACAATGTTTGCGATATCACCCAACACGCTCGTCTTTTGTGAATTCCCATTCACATCAATCCTTGCGACGTGAGTAGTCCATCCGACAGATCCACCTTGCATTGAAGAGACGAGGTAGGCGTACTCCTCTGTACGTGAAACTGGACGCAGATTTACTCCCTCCCAGTCAACAGACTTGACAGTTTCGCCAGTCAACGCTCTTAGTTCGCCCGATCCGAACCAGGTAACGCCTCCTACCGTGGCAATAGCATCAAAATCTCCCTCTTGCTTAAATTGATCAATGAGAGTCACGTCTTTGCTGACACGGAAGAGCCCGGAATCACCTCCAGATGAACCCGAAATTATGTTCAGGGGAGGCCCCGACCAAGTCGATGCTTGAGGCTGAACAACACGGCTGCACGATCCGAGTATTAGACACAGGAATAGCGCAGCTACTGCCTTGTATTTCATTTGTATTCCACCAGATGATCACTGTTGCGAACATCACGTGGCCACACACCAGGACCACCGTCAGAATCTAAGTCAACCCATCCACCGAGGCTCCTGTACGCACGCCAAACCAGTTCCGAACAGTTAAGAGATTCATCGGCCCCAGGAAGTTTGTTAAAAACCGGATTCAGATCATACGGCGCCTGTCGAGCAGCAGCTTTTTCTGCGTAGGCGGTGGCAGATTCAATATGCAAATCACCGATAGATGTTCCGGTGTGAAATCTTCTCACTTTAAATCGATAAGGCGTATTATCCTTAGCGAACTTAGTGGTAACTGAACCCACTCCTACCGCCTCGACGATATGAGTCGAATCCGTAAACATACCGACATGCCCATAGTTGACATGTACCCCAGAAGGATCGGTCTGCACCATGCGGTTTTCGCTGTGTTCTCCAGCCCAGTTGTAATACACGTCGCCTTTTCGATGCTGGTTTTCGCTTACTATTACTGCTTCTTTAACTACTCCATGTGGTTGAATCCAATCCGGATCAATAACTTCGGACCTAATTCCACCGTTCCTGCTTGCGATACCTTGAATCTGTGTTTGAGCATCTTGCCCAATGACTTCTTTTGCTGATTCATTGATTGCAGCACGAACACTCAAATTCGCCATCTTCGAATATTCCCTGGATCGAGCCACTGTTTCAGAGATAACGTTTCGGTTCGTATACTGAGCGATTATCCAAAGCGGTGGTGTGAGACCGATCTTCTGCCCACCTTGGAACTGCTGATACTCATATGCGCCATCAGCATCCATCACTGGATCGGACGTTGGATAACCCCAAGCGCCACGTTCATACCCCTGCGCTTCCCACTGACCAAACATGTCCATCCCGACCGGATGCGCACCATGCTGCGGATGCCAATAGATCCAACCATGCTCAAACCGAGACATCCGCCCCACACCATCAGGCAGGCCCACTTCTTCCGCAACCGGATATCCAAGCCACGAGTTCTCCGCCCCCATCGAAACATACTTCTCGTTAATCTTCCCGTACACGGCAGCGCCTCGCCCCAGCTTCCAATACGCGCCGCCACCGGCAAACAACTGCTTCTGACCAACACGATCAACACCAGCAAAACTATCCGTCACTGGGTAACCAAGAACCCCACGCTCATATCCGGTACGGCCCCAAATCTCCATCATCAACGGCTGCACCGACCACGCCCCATGATTGGGATGCCAATAGATCAAACCATTGTGAAACTGCGAACGAGCACCCACACCATCCGGATTCCCAAGCTCACCGCTCGTCGGCCACAACAACCAACTCGTCGGACCACCCATCGATAGATACTTCGCCAAGATCGCACCACAAACGTGATGATTAAGCGGGAGGAAAGTCTGACAGTTTCGCACCGCCAAAGCTTGCATCTCACCGTCTGAAATGCTCTGCACTTCATTGTCACCCACAAGCCCCAATGCAGACATCGTTAGATCCTCAGAAACCTCAGTGGCCTGAGCCTCAACCTGAGCTTGTTCAAGGGACACTGCACTGTCAGTGTCAACTACATCCGCGACAGACTCATCAGCCAGGACTTCCGCGTACCACTTATTGGTTTCCTCAACCTCAGAATCAGGCTGTGCTACGGCAGTGCCGGTGAAAATGAGGAAACTAGCCGCAACAGAAGCCACTACCTTTTCCCTAACATGAGATTCCATTCAGTTAACAAATAGTGTGCCCCACCAGTGTAGATTCCCCCTAACGACATTGTCTCCGTTTTTAACAACAAATTGCGGCTCTGAGGTTTGCCGAGTAGCCAGGCTGTCATACGTATGAGGAGAGTTGGGCATCAGACCATCGGAGGCAGCTTGGCTCAGCGAGATCCAGACCGAAATGAGCATTACGGTGGAATTCCTCCAAACGACTGGCGGGCACAATCGTCACCATTCTTTCCATGGAGTCATTGGCAACGGAGGTGGATCAGCTCGTTTACCGTGTCAGCAGGGAAGACGGCCATCAGGTCTCTCAGCAGAGGACGTGTGGGAATGCTCGCGATAACTGCGAAGAGTCAGGCCGGCGGAGGGCCAAGTCAGCACCTTCTATTCCCTAAACAGGCTTCCTGCGAAAGACGTTAGTTCTCCAGCATGGCTACGCGACGCATCAGGGGCTGGTCCTCTTGTGTCTAACGCCACAGCCAGCCTGTGTAGTCCAGATATTATGCGGTAAGGAATTTTCAAAAGGTAGGGTAGTCATCGTGCCATTGCTCATTGCCATCCCATACTTCATCATCGAGGCGCTCGCCTTCTGGGGCGTTTCCAAACTCATCGGCGTCGGTTGGGCGCTGGTGGCGTTGTTCGTCTGCTTCTTCGGCGGGCTGGTCCTCGCCGCCTTCGAGATGCAACGCATCGGCCGGAGTGCACTCCGGAACCAAGGCCAGGTCAGTGCGGGAAGGATCGCGGGAGATTACGGTCTCATCGCCGCCGGAGCCATTGGCGTGGCCCTGCCGGGATTCGTCACCTTCGTGCTCGGCCTGTTGCTGATCCTGCCTCCGACCCGGGCCTTGTTCCGGGGCATGCTCGCCAAGAAGCTGCGCGTCAAGGTGGAGAACTTGGGCATGCGCGGCTTCGAGGCCACCAATCGCTACCGTCAGGAGGCGAGTTACGGTAGCTTCAAGGACCCTAACAAGTCGGTTATCGACGAAGACGAGATCCAGCAGTGGTCCGACAATCTCGACCCCGAGGACTTTAAGTGAAGCTCCTGATTCGTTTTGCCCTCGCCGCCGGCGGGGGCTACTTGGGTTATGCCTCCTTCGAGCCTCTCGGCTGGTGGTGGGCAGGAATCCTCGGCCTCGCCCTGTTGTGTGTATCTCTCGCCCCGTGGGGGGATCACGAACCCCGCAAGCGCACCGGCGCCCTCCTTGGGCTTGTCTATGGGCTAGCGCTCTACCTGCCGTTACTGCCCTGGGTGGGCGAGTTCGTGGGCACGTTGCCGTGGGTGGCGCTCGCGGTCACGGAGTCGCTTTATTTCATCGTCTTTGGCGCCCTAGCCATCCCGATCGCTCGCTGGCGTCGCTGGGGCGGGCCGGGTCTCGCTCTCTGGTTCGTCGCCGCCGAATACGTTCGCAGCAACTGGCCCTTCGGGGGCTTCGCCTGGGGTCGCCTGGCATGGGGACAGATCGAGGGGCCGCTGGCGCACTGGGCGTCGATAGGCGGTCCCGCGTTGGTCACCTTCGTGGCCGTCCTCGCCGCCGCCTTGCTGGCTAGTCGACGACCAATCCAAGGAGTACTTGCCCTCGGCATCATCCTGTCGGGCCTGCTCATCCCTGCTGGCGGACACGATGTTGGCGACGTGAAGGTCGCCGCGATCCAGGGCAACGTGCCACGAATGGGGTTGGACTTTAATACGCAGCGTCGCGCGGTGCTCGCTAATCACGCACGAGAGACGGGCGAGGTCAAGGAACCTGTTGACTTGGTGATCTGGCCGGAGAACTCCTCGGACGTCAATCCTTTCGCCGACCCGCAGGCGCGGGCGCTCATCGAAGGCGCCGTGGCCAAGGTGGGAGCCCCCACGCTCGTGGGCACCATCACTGTCGACCAGGTCGGGCCTCGCAACACGATGGTCGTGTTCAATCCGGACGGATCGACAGGGGAGTACCACCACAAGAAGTTCCTGCAGCCGTTCGGCGAATACATGCCGTATCGGGACTTTTTCCGGAAGTTCTCCGAGTTTGTGGACCAAGCGGGCAACTTCCAGCCGGGCACCGGCAATGGCGTGGTGACCATGGGGGATGTCAAGGTGGGCATCGCCACCTGTTACGAGGTTGCCTTCGATGCGGCGGCGCGGACGGCCGTCGATAATGGCGCGCAGATCCTAACCACGCCGACCAACAACGCGACCTTTGGTTTTACGGACATGACCTACCAGCAGATGGCGATGAGTCGACTGCGCGCCATCGAGACCGATCGCGCCGTGGTCATCGCGGCGACATCTGGCTCCTCCGCGCTGATCCGGCCGGACGGTTCGATCATCTCCCAGACGGAGATCTTCCAGCCCGCAGTCTTGCAGGACACGCTGCCACTGCGAGATACGAAGACACTAGCGGTGCGTTACGGGACCTATCTGGAGCTGGCACTAGCCTCCTTCGGGGCAGTGTGCGCCCTCCTTGCTTTCCTGCGCAGCCGGAGAGCCGGGTAGACTGTTAACCGCGTTGAGAATCAATTACCAACTTGGGAGAAAACCACTGATGAGTAAGCCAAGCGACCTAACACTGGTCATCATTCCTACCTTTAATGAGCTGGAGAATCTGCCGCTCATCACTGGGCGTGTGCGCAAGGCAACGCCCGAGGTAGACATCCTCATTGTGGACGATAACTCCCCGGACGGCACCGGCGAGGCCGCAGACAAGCTCGCCGCCGAGGACAACCACATCAAGGTGTTGCACCGCACCGAGAAGACCGGCCTGCTCGGCGCCTACCTCGCCGGCTTCAAGTGGGGCCTCGAGCAGGGCTACCAGGTCCTGTGCGAAATGGATGCGGACGGCTCCCATGCTCCAGAGCAGCTCCACCTGCTCCTGGAGAAGATCGACGCAGGCGCAGACCTTGTCATCGGCTCCCGCTATATCCCAGGCGGCAAAGTGGTTAACTGGCCGAAGAAGCGTTGGCTGCTGTCCAAGGGCGGCAACACCTACATCGGCCTAGCGCTAGGCACCGGGCTGTCCGATATGACCGCCGGATACCGCGCTTTCCGACGCGAATTGCTCGAATCCCTCGACTTCGACGAACTCTCCGCAGCCGGTTACATCTTCCAGGTAGACGTGGCTCGCCGCGCGGTCACGGACGGCTGGGATGTCGTAGAGGTCCCCATTACGTTCACCGAGCGCGAGATCGGCGAATCCAAGCTCGATGGTTCCTTTGTCAAGGATTCCTTGCTAGAGGTAACCAAGTGGGGCATCGCGCACCGTGGCGAGCAGATCAAGGACCTCGCCGAAGCAATGGTCGGATTGGCGAAGTACGAGCTAGAAAACAAGCGCAAGAAGCGTCTGTACTAGCTTGCGGTGTGATTTCGATCATTTCGATCCGGAATTGCCGCGAAATATGAGAAGCTAAGGAAGTCAACTTCCCTGATAGGGGAGGCTAGGGAGTGTAACCCTCGAAAAGTGAGGGGCAAGACCTGAGACGCTTATCGGCTTATGCCCGAGACCATGCGGTCTCGGGTCTTTTCTTTTCCCACAGCCTTTTCGGCAGGGTCCATCGGAAAGGAAAGATTGCCATGGTCACAAAGCAGGATTTTGCTCCACTGGCGCAGAGTGTGCTGGACGCGATCGGCGGTCCAGACAACGTTCGCACGTTCACGCACTGTGCCACCCGATTGCGGTTTAAGGTGGCCGACCCACGCCGCGTCGATGAATCCGCTGTATCAGATATCTCCGGGGTGCTCTCCCTTGTCAAAGCCGGTGGGCAGCACCAAGTGGTGATCGGTAACGACGTTCCCTTGGCTTACCAGGCGCTAGCGACATTACCCGGGATGGCGGCCAAGGCTACCAAGGACAGCTCAGCAACCCCGGCCGCGGATTCCGGCCCGAAGTCCAAGAACCCACTGAACGCCTTCATGGATTTGATCTCTGCGCTGTTCACACCTTTGGTGTGGTGCCTGGCAGGGCTCGGCCTGGGAAAGGCCTTCCTCGGGCTAGCCACCAACTTCGGCTGGTTAGCAGCTGACTCCGACACCTACCTGGTGTTCAACGCATGTTTTGATGCCTTCTTCTACTTCCTGCCGATCTTCATCGCCGATACGGCCGCACGGAAATTCAAGGTCAACACCTATATTGCGATGGCTACAGTCGCGCCGCTGGTCTACCCGGCGATCGTTGCCTTTTCGGAACGCAGCGACGTCCAGCTGTTCGGAATCCCAGTGTCCGCGGCTTCCTACACGTCCTCCGTTATCGCCCCGATTTTTGCGGTGTGGCTCGCAGGGTTCCTCCAACGTGGGCTGGAACGACTGCTCCCGGGAGCACTGCGTAACTTCCTCACCCCGCTCATCGTCGTGGCGGTCATGGTTCCCGTGGTGTTGCTGACCATTGGCCCTGCCACCGTGTGGGCATCTCAAACGATTGCAGACGGTATCAACTACCTCTTCGTCCACGCGCCTTGGCTCGGCGGCGCAGTGATGGGTGCGTTCTGGCAAGTCTTGGTGATCTTCGGACTGCACTGGGCCTTCGTCCCAGTCTTCTTGAATGAGCTGGCCATCGACGGGCATAGCTTCATGCTGGGGGCGCTTATGGCACCGGTCCTCGCACAAGCAGCCGCCGCACTAGCCGTGTTCCTGCGTACCAAGAACCAAAACCGTAAGAAGGTGGCCGGTGCCGGCGTCATCTCCGGCTTCCTCGCTGGTGTTACGGAACCTATCGTCTACGGTGTCAACCTGCCACTGAAGCTCCCGTTCTACGCTGGCTGCCTCGGCGGTGCCGTGGGTGGCGCGATTATCGCAATGGGCGGTAATGCAATGAACTCCTTCGTCTTCCCCTCGCTCATGGCGCTACCGGCTGCGATGCATTATGGCTCGTTTAACGCGCAGCTCCTTGGCTCCGGAGTCGCAATCCTGATCGCATTCATCGGATCGTGGGTATTGACTCCGTCCGCGGAGCGGCAGCATGAGATGGCAGCGCCGGCTGTCGAAACGCACGTAGCGCCGACTACTAACACCATTTCCGCGCCTATCGACGGCAGGCTGATTCCACTCGATCAAGTCCCTGACAAGGTGTTCGCCTCGGGCGCGATGGGGGAGGGCGCGGCAATCGAACCGACAGGTGGCGGCGTGATTAACGTGATTGCACCGATCACTGGCACGGTGCTCGCCGCACCAAAGTCCGGGCATGCTTATGGAATCAAGGGGAATAATGGGGTGGAAGTGCTGGTCCACCTCGGGATCGACACAGTGCAATTGCGCGGAGAGGGGTTTAACATCGGCGTCGATAAGGGCGCGGTAGTCACCGCCGGGCAGGTCATCGGCACTGCAGACCTCGACGTAATCCGCCAGGCCGGATACCAAGCGACGACCATGCTGATCGTCACCAATTCCAAGAAGCTCACAAAGGTTTCGCCGCGTACCTCCGGTACTGCGTCCGCCGGTGAGCAACTCATCGACATCGAACTATAGGAGCAGACATGTTTCCAGATAACTTCCTGTGGGGCGGCGCGACAGCCGCAAACCAAATCGAAGGCGCCTATGACGAAGGGGGCAAGGGGCTATCGATCCAAGATGTGATGCCGGACGGCCTGGCCACTTTGTCTTCTCCCGAACCAACTCCCGAGAACCTCAAGCTCGTGGCCATCGATTTCTATCATCGCTACGCCGAAGACATCAAACTCTTTGCGGAAATGGGCTTTAAGACCTTCCGATTCTCCATCGCCTGGTCCCGAATTTTCCCCCGCGGTGACGAGGCCGAGCCGAATGAGGAAGGGCTGGCATTTTATGACCGCGTCCTCGACGAGCTGGAAAAGTATGGCATCGAGCCGTTGGTGACGCTCTCACACTATGAGACCCCCTTGGCGCTGGCCCGCGAATACGGCGGCTGGCGCGACCGCAGGCTCATCGACTTCTTCGCTCGCTACGCCCGCACCGTATTTGAGCGCTACCGGGGCCGCGTGAAGTACTGGCTCACCTTCAACGAGATCAATGCCATCCTGCACAATCCATTCATGGCCGGCGGCATCGAAGTCGCTCGCAAGGAAGTTACCTCCCAGGAGCTCTACCAGGCCATTCACCATGAGCTAGTGGCCAGTGCATTAGTCACCAAAATCGCGCACGAGATTGATCCGGAGAACCAGATCGGGTGCATGGTCATCGCGATCCCGCGCTATCCGCTGACCTCCAAACCCGCCGACCAGCGGGCAGCGCAGTGGCAGTCCCAAGTGGACATGGCGTTCGGCGACATCCACGTTTACGGCGAATACCCCGCCGCGTTGCAACGCGTCTTCCGGGAAGAAGGCGTAGCCATCGAATGGGGGCCGAATGATGCCGCGCTGCTGAAAGAAAACACCGTCGACTTCGTATCCTTCTCCTATTACATGTCCGTAGGGGAGACCGCCGACCCGAGCTCTGCTACCACCGGTGGCGGAAATGTCATGGGTGGCTATGTCAACCCTGAGGTTCCAGTATCCGAGTGGGGCTGGGCTATCGACCCTGTGGGTTTGCGCATCATCGCGAATACGATGTGGGACCGCTGGCACAAGCCACTGTTCGTCGTCGAAAATGGTCTGGGAGCGCGCGATGAGCTTATCGACGGCGGCCCCGACGGCAAAACAGTCGCCGATGACTACCGCATCTCCTACCTGAATGACCATCTCTACCAGCTGGGGTTGGCAATTGGCGATGGGATTCCCGTGATGGGCTACACTACCTGGGGTTGCATCGACCTAGTTTCGGCATCAACCGCCCAAATGTCCAAACGCTACGGTTTCATCTATGTGGATCGTAATGATGACGGCACCGGGACGCTGGCACGCTACCGCAAGCAGTCCTTTGATTGGTACAAGCAGGTGATCGAGTCAAACGGTGCTTCGCTGAAGAAGCCTTCGGTAGGTTAGAAGCTGTGAAGGTGATCAGGGCATTGAACAACAACGTCGTGCTGTCTCAAAAGCCAGATGGCACGGAGGTTGTGCTCACCGGATGGGGAATAGGCTTCCAGAAGCGACCTGGTGATTCCATCGACGCAGCGGAAGCGACCCGGATCTTCGTCCCGGAGAGAGCGCTAGACACTCATCGCATGGCCGGGCTGCTCGCGGCGATCCCACTTGGCTACTTGGATATGGCAACTCGCGCGTTGGAAGCTGTTCGGAACCAGCTACCGGTGGCAGTATCGTCGGCCACCATAGTTTCCCTGGCAGATCACCTCCACATGGCAATGCAAAGGCTGCGTTTGGATCCAAGTCCACGCGCAAATCCTCTGGCTGCAGAAGTGGTCCATCTCTATCCCACCGAATTTGCTATCGCAGGTCAGATACTTGCGCAGATCAACCAGGAGATCGAGCCGCCACTGCCGGATTCTGAGAAGGTCGCCATCGCCTTACACCTGGTCAACGCGGGATTCCGCACGGCGGATTTAACTTCCACTTTCGCCATGACTGATGTGTTTCCTCAGCTCTTAG
Source organism: Corynebacterium sp. H127 (assembly GCF_037482665.1). Lineage (NCBI taxonomy): Bacteria > Bacillati > Actinomycetota > Actinomycetes > Mycobacteriales > Corynebacteriaceae > Corynebacterium > Corynebacterium sp. H127. The sequence goes on along the minus strand of NZ_JBBHKY010000001.1, from coordinate 24,452 downwards.
GTATCATCTCGGAGGCTTTCGACCTGGAAATTGACCCAACGGGCGTCAACGCCGCGCGCTTTATCACCCATATGCGTTACTTTTTCATCCGGGCCGCACACGGCCAACAACTGCAGGATGGGGCTGAGGCGCTGTGGGAGTCGTTAGCGGCCACTCAGCCTTTAGTGGTCGATTGTGCACAGAAGCTTGCTACGATCCTGCAGCTGCGCCTTGGCACGGAGCTCACAAAAGACGAAATCGCCTACCTAGCGCTGCACATTGCGCGATTGGTAGGCGATAGGTCGCCGGGGGATTAACCCTGGGCCTGCTGTGCGGCCTCTTCTTGTTGTTGCTTGAGTAGGCGGGCGGCGTTACGACGACGCTTGCGCAGCAGCTCCACGCGCTCTTCAAGCAGCGTGTCGAGTTCTTCTAGGCTACGACGCTCGCGCAGCATGTCCCAGTGGGTACGCGGCGGCTTGATTTCCTTAGAGTCTTGGCCTTCGCCCTCCATGAGGGTGCCCATTTGGCCGTTCTTGCACATCCAGGTGCTAGGAATTTCAGCATCGTCTGCGAAGGGGACCTCGTAAACCTCACCGGTATCGGTCTTGTATTTGACCAATTGGCGTGGCGCGAGGTCGTGGTCTCGATCCGTTTCATAAGAAACGGCGCCCATGCGGCTGCCACGAAGTACGCGATCTGCCATGTAAGTTCAGTCCTTTATTGTCTAGGGGACGGTACCCGATTGTTTGCACACCCACAAAAAGGTGGACACGGGAGAATATTTGGCCATTATAGCTGTTGTTGGTGCGTCTATGCACGTGGGGTTTAGGAAGAGGCCTGAAGAATAAGCTATGGTGAACTGCGTGAAACCGTATTCATCTTCGGCAGGCTCCGCTGTGGATTCTACGAAGGAAGTCACGTGTGCTTGGTGCGGAAAGCAGATCGATACTTCTGGGCGTGGACGCCCAAAGAAGTATTGTGGCCAATCTTGCCGGCAACGAGCCTACGAGCAACGCAGTAACGTCGCAGGCACGAGTATCCCAGCCGAGGCAGTGATACTGCGTCCAGAAAAGGTTTCGCAGCTCAAGGATTCGCTCTTCGAACTGCGTTGCAGCGCGGAGGACATAGCGACGGCAGCGTCGGAAGGCGCAACCGGTGAAGAACTACGCGAGCTGTGTGAAGATTTAGTCGAGCTTACTCGCGCTATTGAGAAACTACGTTAGGTTGAAACCGAACATGCAGAAGACCTATAACAACAAACTGGTCATCGCGGCCGTTGTCGCGATCCTGACGATCGCTCTGGTCAGCGTAGTTCCCGTGGCATACAAGGCCTACATGACTCCTGGTGTGAAAACTGAGGGTATTACGGTCGAGGGGGCTAAGAATGCCTCCACGGATTTCAATGGCAATTGGACTGTGACAAAGGCAGCTCCTGGTAACCCGACCTCTGTGGGGTACACCTTTTGGGAGATCCTGCCGGGTGAGCGGCGCGCCACCTCGGGTAGCACTAAGGATGCCTCTGGAGATGTAGCTATTGAAAATGGCAAGCTCACCAAGGCCAACATTACTATTGACATGGCAACAATTGAAACGGACCGCCAGAAGCGCGACATCAACGTTCGCATGAAGCTACTGGAGACCGATTCCTATCCGACAGCCACCTTCGTCGCCGATGAGAACGCGAACGTAGATGTCAGCCACATCCCAGACAATGCAAGCATCGGCCAGGTGACGGTTCCCGGCACGCTAACCATTCACGGCGTCTCCAAGCATATCGACGCCAAGCTGGACGTCCTGCGCACCGGAGAGAACCTTGTCGTGGGCGCAGCGATCCCGATTAATCGCTTGGACTACGGCGTAGAAACTCCAGATTTTGTGGCAGCGAAAATCGATGCCGAGGGCCATCTCAACATCCGCCTGGCACTGGAGAAGTAACTAATGCAGCAACGCATGATTCCGTGGCTTTGGCTACGACTCGTAGGCATCCTTGGGTTCTTTGTGTTCGTACTGACACGGGACATGCCGCTAGTAGCGTTCATTGCGCTGGCATTGTTCGTCTTAACAAGTTTTCAACTCAAATCTGCCTATCGAGCTAAGAGCGAGAACCCAGGGCAATAACGTCACTGTGACATTAAAGGCCACATAAGCGGTAAATGTAGCAATTGTCCGATAATGTACATTATGTCAAATAGGACTTGTGGATACAGCGTCCCCTAATCCGCTCGCCATGCCACCCCGCATGCGTGCTCGCTCTTTTCCCACCGACCCAAGAACCTTCACGGGACACTGAAACCAAGTGCTGCATCGACTAAGGACGCAGTCACACCAAAAGCCGTCGAGCAAATGTTGGCCGCAACACTAGACGGCGATTATCTCCTTGGTTACACTCGGGCCTAAGTTTCCGAATCTGATTTATAGATTCAGTTACTTAATACTGCAACCTCACAACCTGAAGGAGATTTCAATGTTCACTGATCTAATGCTAGCGATTAATCACTTTCTCACCAACCTTACTGGCCTGTCGATGATGCCGATCGCGTTGAGCGCCATACCGTTTTTGCGGGCGGGTTATTAAGGCGCACAAAGAACGTGGCCGGAACCCAAGAGATACGCCCTAAGCTTCCAGAGAGAACCACCGCCTACCCTGCACAGTGCACTTGGCAACCATAGACTGAGCAACTATGTCTGCTCGCTCTAAGATGCCCACCCACGATGCACTTGAAGTGCTCACTGTATTCACCAGGCTCGGGCTCACATCTTTTGGTGGCCCGACTGCTCACTTGGGCTATTTCAAGACGGCATTCGTGGACGAACGTCGCTGGCTCAGCGAGGCTTCCTATGCCAACACTGTGGCCTTGTGCCAATTCCTACCGGGCCCAGCATCTTCACAAGTTGGAATGGTCATCGGATTTCGGCGAGCTGGGTATCTCGGCATGCTCATGGCATGGCTGGCTTTCACCCTGCCCTCTGCAGCTATTCTGACCGCATTCGCACTGTTACTCAAAGACAGCGACCTTGTTGATCCCAACAGTGGCTGGCTCAAAGGCCTCCTCGCTGCTGCCGTCGCAGTGGTCTTTCACGCAGTGGCGGGTATGGCTAGAAACTTGGCGCATTCCAAAGCCACCGCAACGATTGCCGTGGCGGCCGGGCTCGCGGTACTCACGGCCCCGAGTCCGTGGACCCATATCGCAGTCATTGCTCTCGCCGCGCTGTTCGGAATACGTTTTTGCTCCGCCAGCGAGCCAAGTAATACCGACGGTATCCGTTCCGTGCCACGATCGGTCGCGCTTTCTTCTCTCACTGTGCTCGTCCTAGCTCTAGTGTCACTCCCCTTCCTCGCTAGGTTCACCGGCAGTCATCTAATTTCACTCATCAACGCATACTTCGGCTCCGGTGCGCTTGTCTTTGGCGGTGGCCACGTGGTGATGCCGCTATTGGAGCAACACACGGTAGCTACAGGCTGGGTCAGTGAAACAGAATTTCTGGCTGGCTATTCCGCAGCTCAGGCCGTCCCTGGTCCCCTTTTCACGTTCGCGTCTTTCCTAGGAGCGGCCGACATGGGTATTCCGGGAGCATTGCTGGCCACGATATCGATCTTCGCCCCGTCGGCACTGCTGGTGCTCTTCGGCCTGCATTATTGGGATCGACTCTCCCACTCGCTTGTCACCCGCAAAGCCTTCGCGGGCGCTAATGCTGCCGTCGTCGGCCTGCTCGCAGCCGCGCTCTACAACCCAGTGTTCACCCACGGTATTACCGGGATCCCTAGCCTGAGCATCGCAGCACTGTGTTGGTTAGGAATGGCAAAGTGGCAGGTGCCTGCCTGGGCCATCGCTCTTGGCGCAGCGCTCGCAGGCTGGGTGCTGCTCTAGCTCGCTTAACGACGCCCCGAACGATTCCTACTGGTCAACGTCAGTTGCACCGCGTCTAGACATCCCAGCTGGAAGAGCGCTTCCAACAAGGCATAGTGGTAAATCCACATCCGGCGGAAGACCGGGTCATAGCCCGCGGCCGCGGCTTCTCGTAGGTTGCCCTCAAAGGTTTCTCGCTGCAATCTTAGGGTCGCTAGATAGTGGGCACCGAAGTGCTTTTCAGCGATGATCCGCAAGCCGGTTTCTTTATCGACGAGTTGGTGGATTTCTCTGGTCGTCGAGAAGCGAAGAGCCGGCCACACATAGCCGCGCAGGACCGACAGCGCCTCTCGACTATTCGGCCCAAAGGTTTCCGTCGCCACCACTGTCTGCATGCCGATGAAGCCGCCGATGGTGAGCATCCGATCAAGGGAACGCAGGAACCCAACGCGACCGGTCTTGCCCATGTGCTCGAACTTCTCCAAGGACAGGATGCCGTCATAGCGACCACGCCAGTCCTCACGGGTCGGAATGGGATGCTCCAGCAAGTAAGGGTGGACGTGATCCGAGGCCCCGTTGAGGATAATAAATTCATCAAGGGCGAGGCGGTGTTCCTCATCTGAAGTGAGCACATCAACCGTGGCGCCACGTGCCGAGGCCTGCAGTGCCAAAGCACCGCCGGAACTTGGAAACTCCAGAACATCCGAGCCACTGCCAACGTGACTGGCATCCAGCACACTGTCTGCGGCGCGCAGCTGCGCATCACCCAGATCTGCCCGTTCCACATCTATTGGGGCCGCTAGCGAGGTGACATCCACGAAATGGGTCGCCGGTTCACTACCCCGCCCTGCACCCGAGACGAAGCTCTTCATCGCGGTGCGCACTGTCGTGGGCACACCAGAGGCAAACAACCCTCCGAACGTGCTCACCCCATCTGTGGAACACAGCTGAACTAGGTCCGAGGGCAGCTCAGCGCCGTCACCGCGGTCTTTTCCAGAAAGCCCACGGAAGGAACGCGGGGTACGCAGGGAAAAACCGCTGGCCAGGAGCTTTGCCAACACAGCAGGCAAGTCTTCTGCGGTCCACTCCCCGGCCATGTAGGACTCGGCTAGGCCCAGCCACCCAGACTCCGCTAGCCGAACAAACAGCTCCTCATGGAGGACAACCACGTCGGGGTGTGGCCCCTCAAGTGTTATTGCAGCCTTGGCACAGGCAGTGGCGAACAGTCGTTCTGCGCGACGCGTGCGCATGTTGAGGAGCATCCCAGGCTCTGGGACGTTGACGATCGCCGGCCAAGTCTCTGGATCAGCAGTCGAGAGATGATCGGGAATATAGGTTGCCACCGAGTTTGGCCTCCAATCATCGCTAACACGCGGGAACAGTGACAGCTTAGTTTGCCCGCTGGTGACACTAGAGAAGCGACACGGAAACGGCAGCTTTCCATAACGAAATTTTCGCCGTCTGACCTTGAATGTGACCACTATCCCAGCAGGGTCTACTATTAGTATGCAACCCGTTTTCTTCAGCATTCAGGAGCACCATTTTCATGACCGAGCAGCCTTTTCGCCCATCCGGTGGTCGCCACCACGTCGTCGTCATCGGATCCGGCTTCGGCGGATTGTTCGCGACCAAGCGCCTTAAGAAGGCCGATGTTGATGTCACCCTCATCGACCGCACCAATCACCACCTCTTCCAGCCACTGCTCTACCAAGTAGCAACTGGCCTGCTCGCCTCTGGCGAAATTGCTCCCGCGACTCGCCAGATCCTTGCCGAGCAGGACAATGCCTCCGTGGTCAAGGCGCGCGTGACTGACATCGATATCAAAGCACAGACCGTCACCACCCAGCTGGGCAACAACACCAAGATCTTTAGCTACGATTCCTTGATCGTTGCTGCTGGCGCCGGTCAGTCTTACTTCGGAAACGATCACTTCGCTGAGTTCGCACCGGGTATGAAGTCTATTGATGACGCCCTAGAGATCCGTGCCCGACTGATGGAGGCCTTCGAGCGCGCCGACATGACGGAGGACATGGAAAAGCGTGAGCGCTACATGACCTTCACCATCGTCGGTGCCGGCCCAACCGGTGTCGAGCTCGCTGGCCAGATTGCTGAAATGGCCAACCGCACTCTGAAGGATCAGTACAGCAACATCGATCCTTCCCAGGCCAAGATCATCCTGCTCGACGGCGCCCCACAGGTCCTGCCCCCATTCGGCAAGCGCTTGGGCCGCAATGCGCAGCGCCGCCTGGAAAAGCTCGGCGTCACCGTCGTGCTCAACTCCATGGTCACCGATGTCAACGAGCAGGCCATCACTGTTAAGAACATGAAGGACGAGTCCGTTCAGGTCATCCCATCCTTCTGCAAGATCTGGTCCGCAGGCGTCGCAGCTAGCCCACTGTCCAAGATGGTGGCCGAGCAGGCCGGTACGGAAACCGACCGCGCAGGTCGCGCGATTGTCAACGACGACCTCACTGTCGGCGATTACAAGAACGTCTTCCTGGTTGGTGACATGGCCAACTACGAGAACCTTCCGGGCGTTGCACAGGTAGCAATGCAGGGCGGCGAATACGCAGCCGAGCAGATCATCCTCGAGCTGGAGGGCCGCTCCAACACCGAACGCCCTAAGTTCGAGTACTTTGACAAGGGCTCCATGGCGACCGTCGCCCGCTACTCTGCAGTGGTGAAGATGGGCAAGATCGAGGCTACCGGCCTCATCGGCTGGCTCATGTGGCTCGCAGTGCACATCATGTTCCTGGTGGGCTACCGCAACCGTTGGACCGCCGCGTGGGCGTGGGGACTCAACGTTCTCTCCCCTAAGCGTTGGCAGATGACCGTTACTGACCAGCAGCGTAAGGCTCGCGGCTTCCTCGAGTAATAGCGCCTGCTTCCCTCATTCCCCCGTGGCCCCTGCGACAATCAACCGCTGCCACGGGGGTTAGTTATAGCTGCAAGGAGACGCAAACATGAACCGTGCTATCCCAAGAGTTTTAAGTATCGCCGGCACCGACCCAACCGGTGGCGCCGGTGTGCAAGCAGATTTGAAGGCAATCCTGGCCGCAGGTGGTTACGGCATGAGCGTGGTCACCGCACTGGTTGCGCAGAACACCCAAGGAGTGCGCAGCGTCCATATCCCGCCCGTGGACTTCCTCCTAGAACAATTACGTGCGGTCTCGGATGATGTGCACATCGACGTCATTAAGGTCGGGATGCTGGGAAACGCGGAGATCATTCGTACCGTCTCCGAGTGGTACGCGGACATCACTGCCCCACTGGTTCTCGACCCAGTGATGGTGGCAAGCTCCGGAGACCGCTTGCTGGATAGTTCGGCCGAAGCGGCCCTGCGCGAGCTGTGTGGCCAAGCCGACCTAATCACACCCAATATTCCCGAACTAGAGGTGCTCAGCGCGCAGCACCTCGACACCGCCGAGGCAGCCCTCCAGGCAGCACAGAACTTCGCCGCTGCGACGGGAACGCACGTGGTGGTCAAGGGCGGTCATCTCTCCGGCAGTGAGGCAGGCAATTGGCTTGTCGACGCCACCGGCATCGTCACCCAGGTCTCCACCCCACGCATCCCGACCAAGAACACTCATGGCACCGGATGTTCCCTCAGCGCTGCTGTGGCCACCCGCTTCGGGCAGACGGGCGACTGGGCGGAAGCGTTGACGTGGGCTACGCATTGGCTCAGCGAGGCCATTGCGCGCGCAGACGCACTCGAGGTGGGCCAAGGCAACGGCCCCGTGGACCACGGTGTGCGTCTGCGCGGGGCGAGCAGTTAGCGATTCAGTATCGCGACGATAAAGTCGGACTGGGGAGTGAAAGGCTGAATGTCCCACGTGCCGAGGAGCAGGTTTTCTTTCAAACCCACTGCGGCGCAGTCCGTGAGGAATTGGCGGTAGTGGTAGCCACGATTGGTGCCAAAGCCAATCACCAAGCAGCCTTCGGCGGACAGTTGCTTGCCTAAGGCGGCTAGGGCCGCCTGCCGCTCCGACACCGCGAGGAATGTCATCACGTTACCGGCCGAAACGATTACATCGAATGGCCCCTCCGGCACATCACCCTGGGCCAGGTCACCGACATGCCATTGGCAGTCCGGGAAATCGGCGCGGGCGTAGCCGATCAGAGTTTCGTCGATGTCCACACCGACCACGTCGTGTCCGCGACGCGCTAGTTCACCACCGACGCGTCCCGTCCCACAGCCGGCATCGAGGATGCGGGCGTTTCGGGGCGCGAGGGCGTCGATAAAGCGCGCCTCCCCATTGATGTCCCTGCCCTCTGCGGCAAAGTTCTTCCAACGTCGCGCATAGTTCTCGGAATGATCCGGATTGGCAGCGACGATTTGCTTCCAGGTACTCATATCAGCGAGCTTAGCCCCCGAGCACCATCGTCCGAAGCATGGTCTGCGCTAACAGCCGATCGCGGTGAAAACACTTGATCTCAAAAGTCTGGGTGCTGTGCCCCAGATGCACCGGAACCGCCTCCGCTTCGATGACACCTGAGCCACAGGAGGCAATGAAATTGGTGCTGTTATTGATCCCCACCACCGGGCGACCACCAGCAGCACACAGGCCCGCAATCGAACCAAGGGTTTCCCCAATGCTGCAGTACACGCCACCGTTCACTAGCCCTGCTACCTGCAGTAGATCCTGAGTCACGGGGATTTCAGCCTGCACCCGCTCGGTGCTGACGTGAACGAATCTGATTCCGATGAGCTGCGCGAAGCCCCGATTGGCCTCGCTGAGAGCTGCGAGTTCCTCCTGGCTCAATGGTCGTTCTTTGGCCTGCGCAAACAACTGGGAAATCTCCATGACTGGGATTCTAGACGGTTGCTGAACTAGCTCGCTGAGTGGAGCAGGTACGATGGGCATCATGACTGAGAACACCGGAAACACTGCCCGCGCTCACATCGGGGTTGTTGGTTTGGCCGTCATGGGCTCGAACCTGGCTCGCAACTTCGCATCACGTGGCCACACTGTCGCCGTCTTTAACCGCTCTTACGAGAAGACCGCAGTGCTCATGCACGAGTTTGGAGCCGACGGCGACTTTATCCCGGCAAAGACGATCGAAGAGTTCGTCGCTTCCCTGGAACGCCCCCGTCGCGCCATCATCATGGTGCAGGCCGGTGCCGCAACCGACGCAGTGATCAACCAGCTTGCCGACGCCATGGAGCCCGGCGACATCATCATCGACGGCGGAAACGCGCTGTACACCGACACGATTCGTCGTGAAAAGGAAATCTCCGCTCGTGGCCTGCACTTCGTGGGCGCTGGGATTTCCGGCGGCGAAGAAGGCGCACTGAACGGTCCCGCGATCATGCCAGGCGGCCCTAAAGAATCTTATGAGTCCCTTGGCCCGCTGCTGGAGTCCATTGCTGCAGTCGTCGATGGTGTTCCGTGCTGCACCCACATCGGAGCCGACGGCGCTGGACACTTTGTGAAGATGGTCCACAACGGCATCGAATACGCCGACATGCAGGTCATCGGCGAGGCCTACCACCTGCTGCGCTATGCCGCGAACATGGAGCCTGCCGAGATCGCAGCGGTGTTCAAGGAATGGAACACCGGCGATCTGGACTCCTACCTGGTAGAAATCACCGCTGAGGTGCTGTCCCAGGTGGATGCAGAAACGGGCAAGCCGCTTATCGACGTCATTGTCGATGCCGCTGGCCAAAAGGGCACCGGCCGTTGGACAGTGAAAGCCGCATTGGATCTCGGCATCGCTACCACTGGCATCGGTGAAGCCGTGTTCGCCCGCGCGCTCTCCGGTGCACGCTCGCAGCGCGCCGCGACGATGGGCAACCTGCCAACCGGCGAATTGAGCTCTTTGGAAGCGCTCGGAACTGATCGCGAGCAGTTCATCGAAGATGTCCGCCGTGCGCTCTACGCCTCCAAGCTGGTGGCTTATGCCCAAGGCTTCGATGAGATCAAGGCCGGTGCTCTGGAGAACGGCTGGGATGTGGATCCTCGTGACCTGGCTACCATCTGGCGTGGCGGCTGCATCATCCGCGCTAAGTTCCTCAACCGCATCAAGGAGGCATACGACACCAACCCGGATGTCGAGTCCCTGTTGCTCGACCCATATTTCAATGGCGAAATGGCAAACTTGATGGATTCTTGGCGTCGCGTGGTAGTTGCCTCGACCCAACTCGGCCTGCCTATCCCGGTCTTCGCCTCTTCCCTGTCATACTATGACTCCCTGCGTGCAGAGCGATTGCCAGCAGCCCTCATCCAGGGCCAGCGCGATTTCTTCGGCGCACACACCTACGAGCGCACCGACAAGTCGGGCCACTTCCACACCCTGTGGAGCGGCGATCGCTCTGAAATTGAGGCTTAAAACCTGTTGAATACCTTTTCCGACCTTGGTCTGCCAGTTCCTATTGTTCAGGAGCTGAACAATCAAGGCATCACCGCCCCGTTCCCGATCCAGGAAGCCGCTATCCCCAACGCTTTGGCGGGGCGGGACATCCTGGGCCGTGGCCCTACGGGTTCCGGTAAAACTTTTACCTTCGGCCTGCCGATGCTCACTCGGCTATCCCAGAGCGGTTCATCCCGGCCGAAACATCCGCGTGGCTTGATCCTCGCACCCACCCGCGAACTCGCTGCGCAGATCCAACAGCGTCTCGAACCGTTGGCTGCCACTCTAGGGCTGCGGATTATCGACGTCGTTGGTGGCGTAGCCATCAGCCGCAACATCAAGGCATTGAGCCGACCGGTAGACATTTTGGTGGCTACCCCGGGCCGCGCCCAGGACCTCATCAACCAGAAGCAGCTGTTTTTCGACGCCGTGGACATCACCGCCGTCGACGAAGCAGACCACATGGCTGACATGGGCTTCCTGCCCCAGGTTCGTAAGCTGCTAGATCTGACACCCGCGCAGGGGCAACGCTTGCTGTTCTCTGCGACGCTTGATGGTGACGTCGATAAGCTGGTAAAGCGCTACCTGCACGACCCGGTGACTCACTCGACCGCGCCTGTGGAGGCGTCGGTAGACACGATGACGCACTACCGCCTGCTGTGTGGCGACCGTGATCAGCGTGGCGAGGTCGTGCTGCAGATCGCGGCCCGCGAAGGCAAAACGATCATGTTCATGCGGACCAAGCATGGTGTGGACCGCCAGGTGAAGAAGCTGCGTCGCGTCGGCATCAACGCCGTCGGAATTCATGGTGACAAGGGCCAAAACACTCGCATCGCAGCGATCGAGGGTTTCACCTCCGGAGATGTACCCGTGTTGGTTGCCACCGACATCGCGGCCCGCGGTATCGACATTTCGGGGGTCTCGCTGGTGGTGCACATCGATCCGCCCGCCGAGCACAAGGCTTATCTGCACCGCTCGGGACGTACCGCGCGTGCGGGAACTTCCGGAGCCGTCGTCACGTTAGTCATGAGTGAGCAGCGTAAGGAAGTGGACACTTTGGTAAACAAGGCTGGAGTCTCCGCCCCGGAGGTCGATGTCCTCGCCCACCCTGGCAAGCTCGTCGATATTACGGGGGCGCGTCGCCCTAGTGGCACAGCCTTGCCTACACCAGGCCAGCAACAGCCAAGGAAGGCTGCAACCGGCCAGGGTGGTTCCGCTCCTCGACGTCGCACCAAGAAAACCCCGATCGCAACGCCACGTGGTCAAAAGGCCGCACCGCGTCGCAGTAAACGCAGATAAAGGACACCTCGCCCGCTACACATGGACATATTCATCAGCATCGTTTCACTGCTCGGATTCATCGCGCTGACCGCGGGAACCGGACTCTTTGTTGCCATCGAGTTTGCGCTCAGTGGTCTCGAGCGATCTGCGGTGGAAGAGCATGTGCGCATGAAGGACGACGGTCTAGCCCGCGCGGTCCAGCGCGACCATAACAACCTCTCCTTCGTGCTTTCGGGCGCCCAGCTGGGCATCACGATCACCACCCTGGCTACTGGTTTCCTTGCGGAGCCCATCCTGGCCCGTTACTTCACGCCCGTGCTCAAACTGGTGGGATTGGGTGAGTCCGTTGCTACGGCAGCAGCGCTGGTCATCGCGATGATCGTGGCGACGCTGCTGTCCATGGTCTACGGCGAACTAGTACCTAAGAACTATGCCATCACCGAGCCGCTTCGGGCTGCCCGCTTTGCTAGCCGGCCTGTGCATGCCTTCAACATGGTGTTCAAATGGTTCATCGTCGGCATGAATTCCACTGCGAATGCGGTGCTGCGCAAATTCAACATCGAACCTGCTGATGAGTTGGCATCCGCCCGCTCCGCAGAAGAACTGCAGTCCTTGGTGCGTAACTCGGTGGAGCACGGAGAATTCGACCAGTCCAAAGCACGACTGGTGAATAACTCCCTGCAATTCGGCGAATCCAGCGCAGAAGACTTTATGACTCCGCGCTCGAAAATCGAAGCGTTGAGCGTAGACGATACCGTGGCGGATCTGCTGGAATTGGCCCGGGATACCGGACATTCCCGCTTCCCCGTCATCGACGGAGACCTCGATGACACTATCGGTGTCGTGCACGTCAAGAATGCTTTTGCAGTGCCCGTCGAGAAGCGGGCGACGGTGACGCTGCGCTCAATCGCACGCCCGGTGCCCGTCATCCCCGCCAGTCTCGACGGCGATTCCGTCCTGGAGGCTGTACGCTCGGCGGGCTCGCAGGTGGTGCTCGTAGCGGACGAATACGGCGGCACTGCCGGCTTGGTGACCATCGAGGACGTGGTCGAAGAGATCCTCGGCGAGGTCTATGACGAATACGATGACGCGGAGGCCGAACGTGACTTCGTTCGCGACGGCGCCGCCTGGACTGTTTCCGGGTTAGCCCGCATCGATGACATTCCGGAAACCATCGGCTATTACCCACCCGAGGGACCTTATGAGAGCCTCGGCGGGCTAATCATGACAGTCCTCGGCCGGATCCCCGAGGAAGGCGATCTAGTGGTGCTGCCGGATGCGGGCAATGACGCCTTCAACGAGTTTGAGTCCGGTATCCGCGGCAGGTGGACCGCGCTCGTGTTGGCGATGGACGGTCGCCGAGTCGACCGGGTCACCATCCAGCCGATCTCCAATGAACGCGCCGAGGAGCTGACACGATGAGTTTCACATCCGCTATCGCGCTGACCGTATTCTTGCTCGCGCTCAACGCCTTCTTCGTGGGCGCCGAATTCTCCCTGATCACCTCTCGCCGCGATCGCTTGGAAGCCCTCATCGCCCAGGGTAAGGGACGCGCCCGCCAGGTCCTAGCGGCCTCCGAAGACCTTTCGATGATGCTCGCCGGCGCCCAATTCGGCATCACCATCGCCTCGCTGATCCTCGGTAAAGTCGGCGAACCGGCGATCGCCCACCTCATCGAGGTTCCTTTCCACGCCGCCGGGCTACCCGACGCCCTGCTGCATCCCCTCTCCTTTGCGATTGCTCTACTCATCGTCACGATTCTGCACATTCTCTTCGGCGAGATGGTGCCTAAGAACATCGCGATCGCCGGCCCCGAGACAGTCGCTATGATGCTCGTTCCAGCACATATCCTCTTTGTGAAGTTCACCCGTCCGTTGCTGCATGCCATGAATTCCATGGCCCGACTGACACTCAAAATCTTCGGAGTGGAGCAACGCGATGAGCTCGACTCCACCGTCAACCAGCAGGAACTGGCCTCCATGATCCGGGAGTCCCGTTCGGAGGGGCTGCTGGATGCCGAGGAATCCGCCCGCCTGACTAAGGCACTGCGCTCCGATGCCCGCAGCATCAACGAGGTGCTCATCCCTATTGAGAACGCACGGATGCTGAGCTTTGGCACCACGGGGCCATCGCTGGGCGCGCTCATGGACGCTGTCAATGCCACCGGATACTCGCGCTTCCCAGTGACTGCCAAGGGCGGTAATCCCGTCGGATACGTGCACGTGAAGGACATCCTAGACCGTCTCGACGGCACCCAGGCCGAGCGCGATACCATCCTGCCACGAGCAAGTCTGCGCCCGTTGACCACGCTCGCAGCCAACACCTCACTCGATGAAGCGATGGCCACCATGCGCAAGCGCCGCGCCCACATGGCGCAGGTGCGAGACTCCGGCCAACTCATCGGCCTGATCACCCTCGAGGACCTCATCGAGGAATACGTGGGCACCGTTCGCGATGGGACGCATAAGGGTGCTTGAGTTACTTGAGCCGGCCCAGTGGCAACAGTTGCAGCAAGAACACCAGGATCGCGCGGAAGCACTGACGCGGGAGCACCTGCGGCGTCGTAAAGCGGGCGAAACTCACCCGGTGTGGGACTTCCTGTTCAACTACTACCCGATCAAACCGGCGATTCTGGCGCGTTGGCACCCGGGTATCGGCCGCGCGCTGCTTATCGACGTCAAAAGCCCGCCCCCACACCTAGACTGGCGCGACTACTGCCAGATCGAGACAGATGCTGGACCCGCAGTGACCGCCGATATCGCGGCCTTGCATGCGCGCCGGGGCGAATCCTTTGAGTTTATTGCGAAACTGCTCCGGCGTACGCAGGACAATCCCGCGCATTTCGATTGCTTCGGACTGCACGAATGGGCCATGGTGTACCGAACCGAGCAACCTCGGCACTCACTCCCCTTGCGTCTGGGCCCGGAAGGAACAGCCCGGGTGGTGGAATCTCACAGCATTCGTTGCACTCATTACGATGCTTTCCGATTCTTCACCGAACCGGCCCGACCACTAAATTTCCGGGTGCTCAATCGCACTGACCAGGTCGAGTGCGAGCAGCGCGGCTGCTTGCACGCCGGGATGGACCTGTACAAGTGGGCGTACAAGCTCGGCCCGCTGGTTGCCGGGGATATCTGGCTGGATGCCTTCGAACTAGCGCGCGACATCCGCCAGCTGGATATGGAGGCCTCTGCCTACGATTGCCGTAGCCTCGGTCTGGGGATGGTGCCTATTGAAACCCCAGCTGGCAAGGCCGAATACGTGACACGCCAGCGCGCCCTCAGTGACTCTGCGGGCCCAATCAGGCAATATCTTATTAATGCATTAGACAGATTCAGCGTCGAAGCCGGGAGTTAAGTACATGGGTCGCCACAGTTCAGACAATCGCACCAGCGGAGTTGCCAAAGAGCTCATCTATGGTGTGATTGCCGTCGTTGTGGTCATCGCGCTCCTGGCAGCGTGGTTCCTCGTGCGTGGCAAGTCCGCCGATTCTCACGACAATAAAGCGCTGTGCCCCGCCGGCGACCTCAGTGTTCCCTTCGCCCTCCTCGGCGAGACGAAGGCCGCCACGAAGCTGCAGGACGAGTTCATCGCAACGCATCCGATGGTGCAGGACTATTGCATCACTGGCTTCAGCGAAGCTCCCCTGACGGAAGCAGCACTGGTCTACAGCAATGACAGCGATGCTGGGACGAAAGCGCAGCTAGCAGCTGCACAGCAGTCTGCTGCCAGCAGCGACTGGCCCATTGTCTCACTGAGCGATATTGGAATCGCGGCGCCGCAGAGCTACCTGGATAAAAACAAACTGGAGTCCTGGGAGCAAGTACGCGATGTGGCCTTCCTGAAGGAACAACCGCTCGCCGCCGCTATCGCAGCAAAGGCCATGCAGGATGATGCCCCTCAGCTGGTGGCCCGCGACCAGGCGGTGGCGAAGAAGCAAGCAATCATCACTCCGAATGAGGATCTTCCTGCTGGTTATTCCTTCCAGGCGCCTCAGAATCCATCAGTGTTCAGCGTGCCAAACCGAGCTTTGGCTGTGAATCCTTCCTCCGCTACCAGTGAGGAGAAGGCGCGCGCGGCCGCCGAGTTTGTTCGCTATGCGGAAGAGCACTCCGCGAAGGTGGAGGGCCCAGCAGCGGATACGATTGCGGCCGCCGTCGCTGGACCTGCAACGCCTGCGGCACCAGCCACCACTACGCCAGCAGCCCAGAGCAAGGTATCTAATACGCTGGTCGTCCTGGACACCTCCGAGGGCATCAACCCGGTGTTCCCGGCAGTCTCTACCGCCCTGGCGGATAGGATTCGGAAGATTGGTGCCGCGGGCGCGCAAGTGGGCTTGTGGAACTATTCCTCGCCAATGTCCCCTGGTGTCACCCGCGGATGGCGGCCAAATGTCGGTCTGGAAGATACCAGCCGCGGTGAGAACGCCGCCACGGCGGTCACCCGCTTCGGAACTGGCGGTAAGCCGCTGACGCATGCGACGTTGGTGAGTGCGCTGCAGACCGCGCAGGATTATGCGAAGGAAAGCAACAAGCCGCAGAAGGTAGTCTTTGTCACCACTGGCACGGCAGATGCCGGTGCTGCCGGGCAATTGGATTCCGCATTGGCAGGCATCGATACCACCAAGGTGCAGCTCCAGGTGGTACACGTGGGCGATGGCGAAGTGGATAAGGAACTCAGCGACTGGGCTAGCTCACATGGTGGCGCCGCAGCCGTCGCTAGCAAGGACGCGGAATTCGGTCCGGCGTTGGACAAGGCCTTCGGTAACTAATTCCTTAACTACAGCAAAAGCCACCGCCTTCCCCAGGGAGTTAACAAGGAAGGCGGTGGCTTTATCGTTGCTGCGGGTACTTAGCTTACGACGCGGCGACGACGACGTGCGGCAAGCTCGTCCGTGATAGAAGCGGTCTCGACGTCGACACGCTCGGAAGGGAAGGCAGAAATAGTGCCAGTAAGTTCCTTCATGATTCCCGGTACGGCGATACCAAAGACGCCCTGTCCGCCACCGAGCAGGTCAATGACCTCTTCGCTGGAACGGCACTCATACACGGTGGTGCCGTCGGAGACGAGCGTGATGTTGGCGAGGTCTTCCACGCCGAGGTCACGCAGCTTATCGACGGCCAGTCGGATGTTTTGCAGGGAGATACCAGTATCGAGCAGCCCCTTGACGATCTTCAGGACCAGGATGTCCTTGAAGGAGTACAGGCGCTGGGAACCGGAGCCGTGCGCACCGCGGATAGTGGGAACAACCAGCTTGGTGCGTGCCCAGTAATCGAGCTGGCGGTAAGTGATTCCGGCGACCTGGCAAGCGATCGGTACGCGGTAGCCGACCTCCTGGTCGGGGCCGACGTCGAACAGCGAACCCTGCACGGCGCGCTCTTCGAATTCTGCGGTGCGGTTATCCACGTAATTTCTCCCTTGTAATTATTTGCTCGTCGCAATACCACTTATCTTTAAGCAAGGTTAGACCAACGTCAAGTGTTCACCACCAGACACGCCCTAAACTTCAACCTCAAGTTTAGAGTTTAGGCCTAATGGGTCACTCTGTCACCTTTAATCACAGGCGTGTCATTAGTTTTCTCCTTTAACAAACAAAAAACCTGCCCACAGGCAGGTCACATGGTGATTCGACAAGAATTACTCATCGCCGAGTAAATCATCCTCGGATACGCCCAAACTGCGCATCAGCTCTTCAAAGTCGGCATCTGCTTGCGCGTCGCCGAAGGAAGATTCCTCCCCTACTTCGGGTGCCTCCATAACCAAATCGAAATAGGAAGCAAGATCCGGGGCCGATACAAAGAGCGACGTTTGGTTCAAGACATCCTCGTCCACCAAGACCGGCGCCTGCACGATCCGAGCAATCACCAAGGCATCGCTCGCACGGGCATCGACCTCATCGCCATTAAGCAACACGATTGAAGCAATGAACACACCCTGGTGCTGACTGACAATACGGATCTCAGATACACCGCCACCCTGTTGCTGGTAGGCATCCACCAACAAGTCATAAGCATTAGGACGTCGTGGCGACATTCCGGAGTCGCGGATATCAAGCTCATCAGCTACCGCGGCGGCGATCCACATCGGAAGCACCAAACCACGATCGAGCCATTGTAGGAGCACGCAAGGAAACATCTCCGGCCCAATGGGCGTGACGCCACCGAACTCAACGGGAAGGAATGCCATAACTTTGGCCCTTAACCCAGCTGGTCGCGCAAAGAGCTCTTGACGAGCGAGGCATGCAAAGAAACGACGAGAGCCGTCAGCTGCTGGGAGAGTTCTTCCGCGCGCTCGCGAGCCGTATCACTCTTAGACTGCGCGATCGGACCAGCTACCTGGGCGATGAGATCAGCCTGACGCTGGGCCGTATTTCGCAGGGAGCGCAGCTGCCGCACGTCAAAGCCGAATTCTTCCAGCGCAGCACAGGTGGACACCACCCGCACATCATCCGCGGTAAAAAATCCCGAACGGTCGCCACGGATCAAACCAGCAGCAGCGATAGTCGCAACCACCTCGGCGGTTACTCCCGCTTGCTCTGCAACATCGTCATTGGTCAGGCGGGCAGCGCCGGGCGCCCGGAAGTTATCCGGGCTGATGATCGGGCTGGCTTCTTTGGCGCTCAGCAGTGTAGTGACCGTGCCATTGTCCATCGCGTCGAGTTGCTCGCGGATCACCTTCAGCGGCAAGTAGTTGTCGCGCTGGGTCACCAAGATGTAGCGCAAGCGCTCCACGTCGGCCTCGGTGAAGCGTCGATAGCCGGAGGCGGTTCGTTGCGGGGCCACCAAGCCTTCCGATTCTAGGAACCGGATCTTAGAGACGGTGATGTCATCGAATTCTTGCTGCAAGCGGTCTAGCACCACACCGATAGACATCGTCTTCGGAGTCTTCGAGGTTTTAGATGCCCGTGCTGCCGCGGCCGACCTGGCGGGCTTCGGAGCTCGAGCTGCAGCTGCTGATGATGCTGGCTGAGTTACTGCGCTCACGCGTCACTTCACTTCGTGTGCTCGTAGGGACAGGGGACAATCGGCGCAAGGGACCAGCTTTTAAGCTGCGCCACGCGTGCGCCGATGAAAAGAAATCCTAGGCCTTAGGGCCAGCGAGGAAAACCAAGCGGAACTTGCCAATCTGAACCTCGTCCCCAGTGGAAAGCACCTGGGAGTTCTTTGGCTCACGGTTCACATAGGTGCCGTTGAGGGATCCGACGTCCACAACCTCGAACTCGCCATCATTCATACGGAACTCTGCATGGCGACGAGAAACAGTCACATCATCCAGGAAGATATCGGACTCTGGGTGACGGCCTGCAGTGGTCGTGGCCTGATCCAAGAGGAAGCGAGAACCAGCATTCGGACCACGCTTAACCACTAACAGCGCTGCACCTGCAGGAAGATTGTCGTTACCCGCCACAGCTGGAGTGGAGCTCGCGCCGGATTCCATTTCCTTCAACAGGTCAGCACGAAAAACAGAGGTGGTCTCGACTGTTGCGTCAGGAATACCGGTGTTGTCGCTCATTATTCTTAAACCTCCGGGTTTGGATTACACCTACTAAGTAATGGCTCCATCATAGCGGGTGTTCCTACCCGTGGTGCACCACATGCCCTCCGAAACTGCCGAAAACTGGACTTTCCGCAGCTCAATTGAACATAGATCGAAAGCCATTAACCAGAGAACTTCCCGTTTCAGCGAGTGGATTGTCTCCCACCATGTAGGTCCACGTGGCGGATGGGCGAACCAAACCGGCGTTTTCGAGGTGGGCACCATCGGCGTCGATAAGCACCGTGCGGAAGGTGTCCGTGCTGTTGTCGACGGCCGCCTGCGCCAACTGCTTGAACTCGGTGACAGCAATGCGGTGGAACTCGTCGAGCGGCGTTTCGCGAGCGATGGCCCGCAGATGAATGGACTCGCGGACATCGTCGAGCAAGGCCAAGTGATCACTCCAGGAACGATCCAGGTGGAAGAGCATGATCTCACGGGTGGCCTGCTCCAGCACCGACTGTGGCAGCCCGCTCAGAGCCGCAGCTCGCTCCGGGGCACGCTCGGCGAGCTCCTCCCAGGCGCGTGGGGTATCCAGCAACGCTGCCCGACGTTCGTCGATGATCTGACGCTGGTCAGAAATCAGCTTGTTGTACTTCCAGGTCTGTGCGTGGATCTCCAGCAGCTGCCCTTCGGTAACCCGCTGGCAGTGATCCACGAATTGCTGCGCGCGCTTCGTATTAATCAGGCCGCTAGCATCCGGAGTGGCGGTGAGATTCTCCCCTTCCCCACCGCTGGCGACCACGTCATCCTCCAGCGACACAAAGAACAGCGAGCTACCCGGATCACCCTGACGGCCGGCGCGGCCCCGCAACTGGTTATCCAGGCGGGACGTGCGGTGTCGGCCGGTACCGATAACCGCCAAGCCTCCCAGCGCAACAACCTTATCCCGGTCGGCCTCGTCCGCACCGCCGAGGCGAATATCGGTACCGCGGCCGGCCATCTGCGTGGACACTGTCACCCGCCCGATATCGCCAGCCTCCGCGATGATGCGGGCCTCCTCGGCATCATTCTTAGCGTTGAGCACGGAGGTTTCGATGTCGAACTCCGCCAAGGCGGCGGCAAGCCCCTCCGACTCGGCGACATCGTGTGTACCCACGAGCACCGGCTGGCCGGTGGCGCTCAGACGACGAATCTCGGCGACAATGGCGCGATTCTTCTCCTCCGTCGTGGCGTAGATGCAGTCAGCTTGGTCGAAACGCTGCAACTCACGGTTGCGATCAATGACGGAAACATGCAGCCCATAGAATTGACGCAGCTGATCAGTGGCCTCCACCGCAGTGCCGGTCATGCCGCACACCAGCGGATAGCGCCCCATCAGTGCTTGCAGAGTAATCGAGTCCAGGATCCGGCCGCCGTCCGTCACAGCCAGCCCTTCCTTAGCTTCCACGGCGGCCTGAATCCCATCGGGCCAGCGCTGCAAATCCGCAACGCGCCCCTTGGAGGCGTCGATGAGCTGCACCTTGCCGTCGCGAACGATGTAGTGGACATCGCGGATGAGCAGGGCGCGGGCATGCAGCGCCAGGTTGACGTGCACGAGTGTGGTGCCGACGTGCTCGTCGTCGAAAAGCGAGTCGATGCCCAGTGCCTGTTCCACGCGACGTGCGCCCTCGTCGGTGAGGAAGGCGTTGCGGCCGTCGGAGTCAATCGTGAAGTCACGCTGTTCCACCAAGGTGCGCACCACCTGCGTGATCTGCCCGGTCGGCGCGGTGCCGGGTTCAGAACCTGCGAGCACCAGGGGTACCAGCGCTTCGTCGACCAGCACTGAGTCCGCCTCATCGACGATCGCGACGTCCGCGCCACGCTGTACAGCCTGGCGTCGGGAGGTGATCAGTTGATCGCGCAGCACGTCAAAGCCGATTTCATTGACCGGCCCATAAACGATGTCGCACTTGTATGCTTCTCGACGTGCCACCGCATCCATCTGCTCGGTGATGCTGGCAACTGTCAGCCCGAAGAACTCCATGAGCGGACGGTTCCACTCAGCATCGCGATGCGCGAGATAATCATTGACGGTAATCGAATGCACGCGCTTGCCCATGAGCGCATAACCGGTTGCTGCCATCGCCCCGACCAGGGTCTTCCCCTCACCGGTGGCCATATGCACCACATCGCCCTCCAAGAGGCGCAGCGTCGCCTGAGACTGCACAGCAAAGGGCTGAATCCCCAGGGTCCGCTTGGTAGCGATGCCGAGGATCGCCAAGAATTCCGCAGGATCGCTGAGCTCACCCGTCGACGTCACATCGCGCGCCCGCTGCGCCAACGCGGCATCATCGAGCTGCTCTAAAGCATTAGCGGCGGCTTGCGCCTTATCGACGATCGCCTGACTCCGCTTCTGGTTGCGCCCAGACTTTCCACCTAGCGCCTTCCACAGCCAATCCATCGCGACACCCTCTTTTCTCAAGCCATTGCTTATCCCCACAACTCTAACGCAGCTGGGCAGGACACCGGTGCGATCACTGCCGCGAGACTTTGATTAGGATTAGCGGGGATTACCCCCACTGTCTTGATCCATAGGTAGATGAAAGGACGCTACTGTCAAGTGCATTCCATCAGCGTTTCCTTCCCGAGCAGCGCCGGCTACAAAATCGCCGGCACCGTCGACATGCCCGAGACCACGCCCTTGGCCTGGGCAATGTTCTCGCACTGCTTCGCAGGCAGCCGCTTCACCCCAGCGGCATCTCGCACCTCCAAATGGCTAGCCGAACATGGCATCGCCTGTCTCCGCTTCGACTACCCCGGCCTCGGCCAATCTGAAGGCGACTTTGCAGATTCCTCCTTCACAATGAATGTGGCCGACCTGCAAGCCGCCGCCCAGTGGCTTGCCGAGAACTATCAAGCCCCACAGTTGCTGATCGGCCACTCCCTCGGTGGCGCAGTGGCGATTAAGGCTGCAAAGGATATGGCGTCGATACGCGCGGTTGCCACCATGGGCGCGCCTTTCGACCCCGCCCACTCCGTGCTGCACTTTGCCGACAAAATCGGCGAGGTGGACGAAAACGGCGCGGTACCAGTGACCTTGGGCGGCCGGGAAATCACGATTTCTCGCCCCTATCTGGAAGACCTCGCGGAGATTAACCCGGAGGAGTACATCGGCCGGCTCCGCAAGCCACTCCTGATCCTGCACTCCCCGGTCGACCAGACCGTCGGTATTGATTCTGCGCAGAAGATCTATCTGGTCGCGCGCTACCCGAAGTCCCTGGTCTCGCTGGATAAGGTCGACCATCTGATGACCCGCGAGGGTGCCGCGCAACATGCCGCCAGCATGATTTACACGTGGTTTAAGAAGTACCTTCCAGAGCCACAGCGCCCTGACCTGCCGGAGGCTGTCGCCGAGGCGCGCTCAACCCGCTCGACGAAGATGAGCGCCGTGGTAGCCACCGGCTCGCGCGAGCTCTTCACCGACCAACCGCGTTCCGGCGGCGGCAAAGACCTTGACATCTCCCCTACCTCATTGTTTGTCTCCGCGCTGGCTAGCGACGCCAATAATGCAGTGCGTGCCGCGGCGCAGGAACACCGGATTCGCGGCCTCGAGGACGTGCAGGTAACTGTGTCTGCATCGAATGGCGCCATCGAGCGGGAAGTCACCCTTGTCGGAGAGCTTTCAGACAGCGAACGTGCCACATTGGCTGCCGCGGTGGGCACTGGGGCCGTCGGTACGCTGCTCGGTGCTACCGTCAAGGACACCCTGCGGTGATCACTCACGACGCCCGTTGCCCCTGCGGGATCGGGTTAAGCTACGGCGAATGCTGCGCTCGCTACCACCGCGGGGCCACTGCACCTACTGCAGAAGCCCTGATGCGCTCGCGCTACACGGCCTTTGTCGTGCACGACGAGGACTATTTGTTGCGCACCTGGCATCCCGATACCAGGCCGAGCACCTTGGGTTTCGATGACACCGTGCAGTTCTACCGTCTCGACATCGTGGCCTGCGAAGGCGGCGGGCCACTCGATTCCGTTGGCGCCGTCGATTTCGAAGCCCACTTCCGCATTGGCGAGCAACGCGGAAGCCAGCAGGAACACTCCAGTTTCGCCAAGGTCAACGGATCCTGGCTCTATGTTGAGGAAGGCTAAACCTTGTCCCTAATCACCGTCTCTGCAGTGCTCCTTCGCGATGCAGCCGGCTGCATCCTCACCGTGCGCAAACGCGGCACCTCCTTGTTCATGTTCCCAGGCGGCAAACCAGAACCCGGAGAGACGGCAGAGGAAGCTGCGCGCAGGGAAGTTCGCGAGGAGCTGGGCCTGCAGCTCAGTTCTTTGCGCTATGTCGGATCCTTCAGCGCCCCGGCTGCCAACGAAGCAGACCACACCGTGTCCGCCGAGGTGTTCAGCGCTGTCAGTGTCGCAGAGCCACTGCCAGCTGCTGAGATTGAAGAAATGGCGTGGGTGGATCCAGCCGATCCACACGTCCCGCTGGCACCGCTGCTCGCCCAGCAGGTCTTCCCGATTCTGCCTGCGCCAGTGCGCGCCATCACCGTTTTCTGCGGCTCCGCCCACGGCAACTCCCCTGCCTACTCCAGCGCCGCGAAGGCACTCGGCACCGCGATGGCAGAAAACGGACTTGTATTGGTCTACGGCGGCGGCAAAGTCGGGCTCATGGGCGACATTGCCGACGCACACATCGCCGCAGGTGGTACTAGCCACGGGATCATCCCGCAGGGACTTGCTGACAAGGAACTCGCACATCCGGGCGTAAGCAACCTAGAAATAGTCACCACCATGCACGAACGTAAGGCCCGTATGGCTGAGCTTGGCGACGCCTTCGTGGCCATGCCCGGTGGCGCAGGCACCTTGGAAGAACTATTCGAGGCCTGGGTCTGGCAGATCCTCGGCATCCACCACATGCCGGTGGCCCTCTATGGACGCGACTTCTGGGCGCCACTGATGACCATGTTGGAGAAGATGCGCGATCAAGGGTTCATCGACGCCGCCTTCGTGGACGCGCTCATCGTCGTTGATAACCCCGATGAGCTGCTGCGCAGCATCCACTCCTGGACACCACCCGCGGCGAAGTGGTCCTAGCGTTGTCATTCGGGTCGGGCGATTTAGTTGAATTACCCGACCCGAATGTTTTTCAAAATCGGCGAATGTTGTAGCCTAGAATTCGTTGCTTTTCTTAAAGGCGACAACGGGCTGTGGCGCAGTTTGGTAGCGCACTTGACTGGGGGTCAAGGGGTCGTCGGTTCGAATCCGGTCAGCCCGACATCATAAACACTATCTGACGTGCTCGGATGGTGTTTTTTCTTTGACCGTTTTACAGTCCCCAAAGATTGCTAGGGCACGTTTACGGCACGCTTTGATTTGGTGCAAGCTTGTTTAGGACTGCCGTGTAGTGAAGTGCCCCGGGTTTTGTTCCTAGGCGTTTGCCTTGATTTCTATTATTTCTTGTTCTGGGCTACTCATCCAAAATTCGTGCTCGACCTCAGCCGGCGTACGGTAGTCCAGGCTTTGGTGAAGTCG